>CAYVST010000004.1:0-63662 GCA_964454185.1 uncultured Alteromonas sp. | reverse complement strand
AGGCCAATCATTTGTGGTGCGCATATGCTCGGCATAACCGAGATACCTAATCCGTGCTGGATTAATTTTCCAAGTGTCGACAACTGACCCGTTTCAGCAACAATATTAGGCTCGCCATATTGTTCAAGCTTATTTTGTGTCCACTTACGAACTGCGGAACCTCTATTCATCATAACAAGTGGCTGCGCGATACAGCTGATCCAATGTGGTTCTTGATTGATGACTTTAGCCTGTTCGTCGTTTGCGACGACCACAAACTGATCCGTAAACAAGCTTTCGAATATTAACCCATCCTTTCTATCAGGCTCAAAGGAAAAGCCCATCTCGCAGCGTCCGCTTGTCACCTCGTTGATAACTTGTTCCATAACAATATCGATTACGCGAATATTGATGTTTGGTGCACTTGTGTGAAATTCACTTAACAGTAGTGGTAGCTGAGATTCAGCAAAGGAAGGCATAGCACAGACCGTTAGTTGCCCTTTCGCCATAGCAAACAAGTTCTGGGTGTCAGAAAAGATATTATCCCAGTCACGTATTAGCCTTACCGCGTTAGGCAATAAAAACTCGCCTTCGGGAGTTAAATTGACGTTTCGAGTGTTTCTCTCAAATAAACGACCGCCTAAGTGCTGTTCCATCTTTTTGATAGAACTTGATAATGCTGGCTGTGTTAAGTGTAGTTTTGCCGACGCTTCGGCGAAGGTAGACGACGTAGCAACTTCAACAAATGCTCGGAGCTGACGATAAGAGATGTCCATAATTTAATAAATTTTATTTATTAATTAAAAGATTAATTCGATTTTACATAACTAGCTACAAAGTTAATACTTATTCTTAACATAATAAGTGGAGAGATGATTAATGGCAGGTTTCAATAAAGTTGTTGCTAGCTATGAAGAGGCAATGGCTGGACTCATTGACGGCATGACAGTGATCGCCGGTGGCTTTGGCTTATGCGGTATTCCAGAAGGTCTCATTGCACAGATTAAAGCAATGGGCGTAAAAGATTTGACTGTAGTATCAAATAACTGTGGCGTTGACGGGTTTGGACTAGGTTTACTACTAGAAGATAAGCAAATATCTAAAATGGTGTCATCTTACGTGGGTGAGAATGCACTCTTCGAGCAACAGTTATTAAATGGTGAACTTGAAGTAGAGTTAACACCGCAAGGTACACTTGCTGAAAAAATGCGTGCTGGTGGTGCCGGTATCCCCGCGTTTTATACTGCTACAGGTTATGGTACGCCAGTGGGCGAAGGCAAAGAAGTTAAAGAATTCGATGGTCGCCCCTACATTTTAGAACACGCCATCACGGGTGACTTTGCCATCGTAAAAGCATGGAAAGCGGATACCTATGGAAACTGCGTGTATCGTCACACGGCACAAAACTTCAACCCGATGGCAGCAACAGCAGGCAACATCACAATTGTTGAAGCCGAAGAAATCGTAGAACCTGGCGAACTTTCGCCAAGTGAAATTCATACACCTGGTATCTACGTCAACCGCGTAATTAAAGGTGCGTTTGAAAAGCGTATTGAGCGTCGTATTGTAAGCAAGGAGACCGCGTAATGTTAACAAGAGATCAAATTGCAATGCGCGTGGCGCAAGAATTTAAAGATGGTGACTATGTCAATTTGGGAATTGGTATTCCTACACTCGCAGCAAACTATGTTCCAGACGATATCAGCGTTATGCTTCAGTCAGAAAACGGACTTCTTGGGATGGGACGCTACCCTCGTGAAGAAGAAGTGGATGCCGATATGATAAATGCCGGTAAGGAAACGGTCACAGCGATAACTGGCGCATCTATTTTTAACAGTGCAGAGAGTTTTGCCATGATCCGCGGTGGTCATGTTGATTTTACTGTTCTAGGCGCGTTCGAAGTTGACGTGTCTGGTAACATTGCGTCTTGGATGATTCCTGGCAAACTCGTTAAAGGCATGGGTGGCGCTATGGACTTGGTTGCGGGCGCAAAAAACATAATTGTTACCATGACACATACTGATAAACATGGTAATTCAAAATTACTACCAGCATGCACGTTGCCGCTTACTGGCGTAAACTGCATTACGCGAATTATTACCGATCTTGCAGTATTGAGCGTAGAAGACGGCGCTTTTGTACTTCAGGAGCGTGCTCCCGGCGTCACTGTTGAAGAAATCATAGAAAAAACTGCTGGCAAACTTATTGTTTCAGATAACGTGGTAGAAATGTCACTTTAAGTCTTTTTTGAGGGCATCTTTATGCCCTCTCCTTTCTTTATGTCTATCATTAAGGGATAATGCGCCGATTCGATTTACTACGAGGCATCCCTTTGCAAGTTTCTGATTTACCTGTTCATCACAAGATCATTTCAAAGCTAGAAAACAAGAACATTTCGACGCTTACTGAAATTCAAGAACGCACTATGTTACCTGCTATCCAAGGTAAAGATATTATTGCGTCATCTAAAACGGGATCAGGTAAAACCTTTGCTTTTTTGGTTCCGGCTATTAACCGCTTAATGTCACAAAAAGCACTAAGCCGACAAGACCCGAGGGCACTTATTTTGGCGCCTACGCGAGAACTTGCTAAGCAGGTTTTTATTGAAGCCAAGTCTATGTGTACTGGCTTGAACTTAACATGTTCACTGGTTGTGGGTGGTGAAAACTATAATGACCAGGTAAAAGCTTTGCGTCGTAATCCACATATTATTGTGGGAACAGCGGGTCGCGTTGCCGATCATCTGTTAGACAAAAGCGTTTACCTTAACGGCCTAGAACTGCTTATTTTTGATGAAGCAGACCGTATGCTTGACCTAGGTTTCGCTGCACAGCTTAAAATGATTAACGACTATGCAGACCACAGAAAACGCCAAACCATGCTGTTCTCAGCTACCCTCGATAATATCGAACTAAAACACATGACTGGCCAGCTGACAAAGGGTGCAGTGCGCGTCGCTGTGGGTGATTCAACTGCGCAGCATGGCGATATTGACCAGCTTTGTTACTTTGCCGATAACGTGGACAATAAAGACGAGATACTTCAGTTTGAATTAGAACGCCGTTCATACAACCAAGCAATTGTATTTACCGCTACACGTGAAGATACTGACCGCATTGCAGCCTTATTAAACGAGGCTAAACTTGAGGCTATAGCGCTTCGCGGCGATTTACCGCAACACCAACGCGCTGCTATCATGAGTAGCTTTGCACGCGGTCAACACAGCATATTAGTCACGACCGACCTAGCCTCGCGCGGGTTAGATTTGTCGAAAGTAGGCTTAGTCGTTAACTTCGATTTACCTAAAAATGCTGATGAGTATATTCATCGTATTGGACGTACGGGGCGTGCAGGTCAAAAAGGCGAAGCCTTCTCAATGGTAGGGCCACGCGATTGGAAAAGCTTTGAGTCGCTTAAAAGTCATTTACAATACGCGTTAGAATGTGCTGCACACCCAGAACTTACCGCCACATTTAAAGGCTTTGCTAGCCCTAAGAAAAAAGTGCGCAAGCCAATAGACAAAAGTGGTAAGAAACACGTTGCAAGACCTGTTAAGCCACAGAATAAAAAGCGCGTCGATACCATGGTGGGTAAGGATGTTGGCATGGTGCCAATCAAGCGTAAACCCAGAAAGTCGCCCAGCGAAGAGAATGAAAGCGACAATGATGGCTAAAAAGCCGCAAACAAAAAAAGCGAGCCTGTGCTCGCTTTTTTATTGAATTAATGACGTGTGGTTAGTATTCCCACCAGCATTCCTGCCACCATTCTAGAAACTCTTCAAAGTCAATAAAGCCATCGTCGTTGCTATCGATAAGCTTAAAGCCTTCTTGTACATGGCTAGCTTTGGTTTTAGGAGAAATTACCGTAAGAAGTTCAATAAACTCTGGTAAATCAATTTGACCATTTCCGTCGCGGTCAAAGAAACTGAAATCTTTTTTGATTTCTTCAATTTTAGATTCTGAAAGTTGAGTGCTCACTCGCATTCCTTATATCAACTGCAATGAATATGAGTGTAACGCCCTTCTATCCTACTGTCTACGCCTGATTTTCTTTTGCTTGAAGTGCGCGCAAACGCTGTGCTTCTGCCTTTTCTTGACGCTTTTGTTCCATCGTCAAACGCGCTTCTGTACCAACGTGTTCCTGATTGCGTTCTTTAGCAAGGTTAACCTGCTTTTCTCTCTCGCGAAAACGCGCAATTTGATCATCGGTATGCGTGCCAAAACAGTGTGGGCAGCTTACGCCCGGTTCATATTTATCGCTTTGTTTGTCTTCTTCGGTTATGGGCAAACGACAGGCATAACACTGCTCGTAATGGCTTTTTTCTAAGTCGTGGTTCACCGCAACCCGGTTATCAAATACAAAGCAATCGCCTTCCCACATTGACTCTTCTTTTGGCACATCTTCTAGGTATTGAAGAATACCGCCTTCTAAATGATAGACCTCGTCAAAACCTTGCTCTTTTAGATAAGCAGTAGACTTTTCACAACGAATACCGCCAGTACAGAACATAGCTACTTTTTTGTTTTTAGCGGGATCTAACTCTTTTGCCACGTACTCAGGAAATTCTCGGAATGTTTCCGTCTTAGGGTCAACAGCGTTTTTGAATGTACCGATTTCAATTTCGTAACCATTGCGCGTGTCAATTACGGTCACATCTGGGTCGCTAATCAACGCGTTCCAGTCTTTTGGTTTTACATAAGTGCCAACGGTTTTACGAGGGTCTATACCCTCTACACCCATAGTGACAATTTCTTTTTTAAGTTTTACTTTTGTACGATAGAACGGTTGCTCTTCATGCAACGACTCTTTGAAAGAAATAGGATTTATACGGTCGTCGCTGTTTAGGTAAGAAAGCAAGGCATCAATACCTTCGCGAGTTCCAGAAACCGTACCGTTAATGCCTTCATGGGCAAGTAGAAGCGTACCTTTAATACCGTTGGCTTCCATAGCCTCAAGTAATGGCTGACGCATTTCTTTGAAGTTTTCAAGCGCAACGAATTTGTACATCGCGCATACAATAAATTTTGACATAGTTTTTAACCTTTGCTGATTGGAGCGTAAGACCAGTGCAAAAATGCGGCGCGCAATATAGCAAACATTAACAATTAAATCTATGTAAAAGCATGAACTTCTAAGTCAACACGGTGTTTTATCTAATCCGCAAACCGCTAGGCCATTGCGGGTTGTTGTGTCACAGTATCAACACCGTTGCTCCTTGCCACAACGTCATACAACAAGGTGTTATCTTCTTCTATGCTACTAGCGTATGCTTTTGATAAACGCTTTTGTGTACCATAACTGCAGTTATTGATGACATCTTCAGGTAAACGAAATGGGTCATTAGTTTGTGCAAACGGTTGGGGGTTGACTATTTGATAAAGACGCGCCGTAGCGAGATCGCTTGTCATAAGTGACGACAACGTGTTCATCTTGACCCAGTCTTCTTTCGTTGCCGCCAGCGGTACTTTGCGATAATGATTGAGCGCGTGTAATTGATCTGTAACGCTATCGGTATTGTCGGTATTCTCATTACTGAGGATTTGAATGGGCTCTGAAAGCGCATTTTCATACATTGCGAGATACAATGAAAACAACGCCCCTTGTGACGTTGCTTTAGAGAGAATACCACTCGACGCCCAGAATATACTTGGGTCTATAGTATTTGCGTTATTTAACGGCGTCTCGTTATATGACATCATCCAGTGCCAATGCATATCGTATTTTCATACTCTTGTTTTCGGCAAGATAATGTTTTTCATGAGCTTATTATTGCTCTTATGAACGTTATAGATAATCATAACGGTAACGGCTTTGCCCATTCACGGATTAGAAATGCAATTTAGTGACAAACAAGTATTGATTGTAGAAGACCAACGCCCCTTTCTTTTGTTGTTAAAAGGGTTGATGCACTCAATGGGCATTTCGGATGTGGTAACCAAGTCTTCAGCAGAGCAAGCGGTATCACTTAGTAAAAAGCACAAATTTGATATCATTGTTTGTGACCTACATTTAGGTGCAGAAAATAAAAATGGCTATGAATTAATTGAAGAGTTGCGAACTCGCCAACTTATCAACCCGACGGCGGTGTTTATTTTAATCAGTGCCGATAGTGCAAGGCCTGTTGTGCTCGGTTCTATCGATAGACGCCCAGACGACTTTTTAATTAAGCCCTTCTCTCAGGTTCAACTTAAGTCACGTATTGTACGCGCATGGCAGAAACGTCAATTTTTGAAAGATGCCTACAAGTTTATTGAACAACGTGAATTTACCTCTGCGATTGAACACATAACAGAACTGCTTACATCGCCCTCCCATTACAAGGGGCATTGTGAACAATTGTTGGTAGAACTCTTTTGGCAAACAGGAAAACCAGAAAAAGCCCTGGAAGTGTTACAAGACTATGTGAATGGAAAGCCAGTGCTATGGGCGCAGGTCGCACTAGGAAAGACGTATATAGCACTGAATGATAATGAAAAAGCCATTTCCATTGCTAAACGCATTATCAAGAAAAATCGTTTTAATGCAGATGCACACGATATTATTGCCCAGGCCAGCCAAGCGCTTAAGCGAGGTGAAAATGCTATTGAAGCTATCAAAGAAGCCATTAAGCTATCTCCTTTCTCTCTCCCTAGGCATTTCAATGCGTGCGCTATAGCGAGAGCAAACAATGACTTAGTGTTGGCGGCCTCGTCGAGTCAGGCTATTTGGGACCTTTCCAAGCGTACCGTCAATCAAAATAGTCTTCACTGGTGTGGCATTATTCGTTCATTGCTAGACGTAGCAGAGTTTTCTGATGACAAAAAACAACGCAACAAATACCAACAAGAAGCACTGTTAACGCTTCAACGTGGTAAGTTTGACGAACACTTGCAGCGCGTAGACCGAGATTTTGATGTAGATATTTTCGGCAAAATTGTTAACGCCAGAGTAAGTGCTATTGATGGAAAGCTGATAGATGCTAAGAAGCATTTATCGGAATCACAAACTGCACTGGAGAACAAATACACAGAGCTTCCCTCTGCGTTTATTCCCGACAGCATCAATGTTATGTATAAACTTGGCGAGTATGATGATGCATTGGAGCTCTCAAACATAGTCGAAAATAGGGACAGTGTTCTCGACGTTAACAGTAAAGCGATGTTGCGTGAGCAAGCCAAGAGAGCCGAAGAAAACTTAGCCAATTATCAGCAATTCAACCGAGAAGGCATTTCACATTATCAAAAGCAAGACTACGAAAGGGCTAAAGCCTCATTTGCACTTGCACAAGGTTATGCTCCTGTGAATACAGGTGTATCCTTAAACTTGTTACAATGCCTGTTGCAAATAGCAAAAAAGCAAGACAATGTAGAGATGAAAGTAATCAACGAGTGCAAACGACTTTACAAACTCATCGACGATATGAATTTAAAGCCGCCCTATCAGGAAAAGTATATTAGCTTGAAAGAGGAGTTGACTAAGTACATTGGATTTTAATCAACCCTTCTTATAAACGCTACACTAGCGCATCTCGGTTACCGTAATACAATAACAAATAATATTATTTTTGTTCATTTAACAAAAACATAAGTGGAGTGGCTAACCGCTCAGCCCAGGCATCTTCAGAATGATTAGCGCCTGGAAAAAACTTTACCATTATCCTGTTAGCGTCATATTTCTCATTAAGTACAACATCAACTTTCTGTTGTAACGGTGGATATAGCGCGTCAAGCGTTTCATCACCATAATCAAAATATAGCTTTTGCGAAGTGAGCTTTTCTAAGTTGCTATCAAGGTAATTAGTAAAGTATGCAGGAATAGGGTTGTTTTTGGCAGTAAAGTCACCTGGCCAATGCGTTGACAAGCACGCAGCGCCAGCAAATTCATCCGGATACTCTAACTGGCCATACCATGATATAAGGCCACCCATACTCGACCCCATTAAGTATGACTTTTCTTCGTTCACTGCGTAACTAGACGCAATGTAAGGTTTAAGTTCTTCAACAATGAATTTCAAATAGCTATCGGAGTTTACAGTGCGTGCAAACAAACCATGCTGGGCATCTCGCTTTTGCTCGTAGAGTTTGTCTCGCAAAGTAACCGGCAAGCTTTCAAATGGCTTCTGAGGAAAATATTCGTTGTGACGATGCGTATCACCATTAAAGATACCCACCACTATAAACGGCTCGACTTTGCCTTCATCAATTAGCTGTTGTGCAGTTTCATCTAAGTGCCACTCTTGGCCATTCCATGTTGTCGTCTCATCGAATAACATTTGACCATCATGCATATAGACCACTGGATACGATAATTGTTCGTCATAACCTCGAGGCAACCAAACCTCAATGGTTCTATCTGGAATAAGTTCTGAATCGAAACGCTCAATTCGGTCTAGCTTCCCTACAGTTACCTCTGCAATTTGTGCGTTTGCACATAGTGACATAGACAATAAACAACCACCTATCAATAATTTCACATCAGGTTCCTATCTGAATTATAATTAACAATACTTTACCCCTTGGTATCGGCGTCACGTATAAATACCATTATGAATACGTATGTAAGCCCGACATCAATGTTATCTCTGAAACTTTTCAACGGTGTCGATTGCTTTATCAATCTCTTGTACTAAACGTTCTTTTTGTTTAACGGACAGTGTTGTCATTATTTCAGCTAACATGGTTGCCATAACTTGGGTATTGTGTGCGCTCGCTTGCTTATACGCTTCACTTCGGTATTGATCGGGATTTTGCATCAACTCTGTAAGTTCGTTAGCAAAGTTGGTATTAGTACTTCGCGTAACAAACAGCCTTCTAGCGGCATTCTGAATATCTCTTCGATACGCTAACCATGCATCAGATGTCGAAATAAACTGTTCAACATAGGTTTTTAATATTTCTTTTTGAGGCGTTGATAGACGACCGATACGTTCGGAGAGGCTATCCTCCATGCGCGTGAGTCTATTTTCAAAACGTTCACTTTTACTTTTTTCAAGCGCCTCTTGACGCTCTTCTTCTTCCTCTTGATTATCCTTTTCTAAAGAAGCAAAAAGTTGAATCACTTGGTCATCACTGAGTTCTTTCGCCAACACTGCCAGCTGTGGACTTATTTCGTATCTCACTCTTTCCCAATGTGCTTTCGCCGCGTCAACATGACGGTAAATAGTCTCGTAATCTAGCGCATTATTAATGACTTGAGACCTAATGGTTTGAAGATGCTGTTCGTAACGTGAAAGTTCGCTACGCTTATGCCAGCTTAGCCAGTTTTGTAAATACACATCAAACTGTTCTTCCTGCTTATCATTAAGCTCAATGTAATCATCAAGGTACCAATATACCCACCAATCCAAATTGTCATAAGCAAACTTAGAACTACAAGCTGACAAAAAGGACACAACTAGTGCAACAAAAACAAAACGCATAAAGATTTCCTTAATTAGTCGTTTATATGACATGAGTCAAATTGCGTTTTTTTGAAACTCGCTATCGTATACATAACTTGAAGCGTAACAGGTCAACATGTGGCGGCTTTTATAAATACTCACAAAATTCATTTACACCTGCGTGAATAGACGCGTTGACTTTACCTTCTTTATCATATGGATTACGTTAGATTAGAGGTAATTCTAGTAACTTTAGAAGGATTTAATTGTGTCAAAACGTGTCGCAATACTAACTTCAGGTGGCGACGCACCTGGGATGAATGCCTGTTTAAGAGCAGCAATAATTAAATGCCAATGTGCTGGTTATGAATTAGTTGGTTATAAGCATGGCTATAATGGATTATTAGACCAGGACTTTGTTTCGTTGGTAAGCGAAACTACACACAACCTTATTCAACAAGGTGGAACTCTACTTCATAGCGCAAGGTGTAAGAGTTTTAAAACAGATGAAGGTGCGATAAAAGCGGCGCACAATCTTCAAAAGGCAAAAATTGATACTCTAATTGTCATTGGAGGAGACGGTTCGTTTCGCGGGGCATCTCATTTAAGTCAATTTTGGGATGGCCAAATTATTGGGATCCCTGGCACTATAGACAATGATATTGCGGGCACCGACGCCACCATCGGGTATTATACTGCTATCGATACCGCAATGAACTCCATAGACAAAGTCAGAGATACGGCTGATGCATTTGAGCGAATCTTCTTGGTAGAAGTCATGGGGCGACACGCTGGTTTTCTCGCGCTAAACGCCGCTATATCTGCCGCTGCTGACTACGTTATTGTTCCAGAATTTTTCTCGTCAGAACAAGATGAAATTAACAATATTGTAAAACAAATAAAAGCGCGTCGAGCTAAGCAAGGTGCAGTGAGTTTTATCATAGTCGTTGCTGAAAACGTTTGGCCAGATGGCCTTCCCGGCCTCACCAATCAATTAGTCAAAAACGGAATAGACGATGTTAGGCCTGTTACATTGGGCCATGTACAGCGAGGCGGTTCACCAGTAAGCCAAGACAGACTGCTGGCTACGTCCCTGGGCGAATTTGCAATTAGCCTGGTTGGTAGCACCCACAATAACGTCATGGTGGGCGAAGTTAACCAAAAACCCGTTATTGTGCCATTGGAAACAACCTGGAATAACACAAAGCCGCTCAACGAGGCGCAAGTCAATACGATGCAAGCGCTGATGAACGGCAGGTATTCGTAGCAATTTATGCAACCACTACATTTTCATCGCAGCTTTGACTTTGTCACGGTGGCTACGACTTACTTTAAGTTCCGTGTCGTTTTGCAGAATCAAGTGGTATTCACCGCTTATATGGCTAACTAGCTTTTTAACAAAACGTATGTTTGCGATAGCCGAGCGATGTACACGAACAAAAAACTGTGGATTCAGCTCTTGTTCAAGCTCTTTCATGGTTTTTCTCATAATATGCATGCCATCAAGGGCGTGAACACACATATAATCGCCCGCGGCATCAATCCACTGAATGTCTTGAACATTGACCCGAGTCACCTCTGAACCATCCTTAATGGCTAACACGTCTGGATAGGGGTTGGTTTCTACCGGCTCACCGTTCGCCAATTTTCTCAGAATCTCTTCACAATCATCACCTGTCAACTCAGCAACAAGGCTGACTAATTTTTTAGACTGCTCGTCTTGGTGTTGTGTCGTATAGTAATCTCGAACTTTATCGAGAGCAGCACTAAGGCGCTCGTCGTCGGCAGGTTTTAGTAAATAATCTAGCGCATGAATATCAAACGCTTTTATTGCGTAACTATCGTATGCCGTGACAAACACAATCATTGGTATCGGTTGCTTTAACTCACGCAGCTTATGGATAACTTGAAACCCATTTAACCCAGGCATTTGAATGTCAAGGAACACAAGGTCAGGACGATGTTGCGATATACTGCTTACTGCCTCCAAACCATTTTGACACTCCGCGAGAACGTGTACATCTTCATGACGTTCTAATCTAGCCCGAAGCCCTCTCCGTGCCAGCGGCTCATCATCTACTACAATGGTTTTAATAACTCGCGTTGTCATATTATGCGTCCTTAACTTCGTATGGAATTCGAATTCTAACTCGAACGCCAGCAGGCTGATTATGTTCTATCGAAAATGCAAAATTACGATGATATAACGACTGTAAGCGTTCTCTAATATTCGCAAGCCCTACCCCGTTCTCGCGACTTAGTTGACCGTCTCTTATGTCAGCACCTGGTCCATTGTCAGCCACATCCATAAGTAAATCGTTGCCGAACGTGCGTGCCGTAATAGAGATACGCCCACCGTTTTCCATCTTAGAGATAGCATGCTTAATGGCATTTTCGATAATTGGTTGCATGATCATACTAGGTACTAATGCCCCGTCGCATTGCTCATCTATGTCCCACACCACCTCAAGGCGATCGTCAAAGCGTACCTTTTCAATTTCTAAGTATAACCTAAGCGCTTTAATTTCTTGCCCTAACGGTACGCGTTTTATTGGGTCATTGTCTAATGAGTACCTTAAGAAGTCGCTTAGACGTGAAACCATAGCCTCAGCCGTATCGTTTTCTTTTAGCAGGATAAGCGTAGAGATAGCATTGAGTGTATTAAACAAAAAGTGTGGATTAAGTTGGTAACGCAGCATTTTGATGTGCGCCTGATGCGCCATCGTGCTGGCTTTCAGTGCATTTTGCTTTTCTTTTTGTAGCATTTGAAAATTTTTAATGCCGAAATACACACCACTCCAGCAACCAACCATAATGAGCGAGTTGATTGTATTGGTAAAATACATGTACCACTCGTCAGGTCGATAGCCATGTTTGTATATTTCCCAATAGTTAATGTTCTTAACTACCGCCCATAGCAAGGCAATGAGATAGCATGACACGACAACGATTATGATCATGTTCAGTGGAGATTGTTTTCTTGCCCAACGATAAATATAGCGAAGTGGGATTGTCAACAGCCAGCCTGCGTAGGCGTTAAGCAGAATAATGAAGACCCATATAGGCCTTACGTCGTGAAGAAACGACCCTATGTAGTAAATGATCGCAAACCCTGCCCAGCCTGCGCTGTGCAAAGTCCAAAATAGACGTTCATTACTTTCGATTACACGCTGAAAGCGACTCACATTATTACCAAATTAATGACTTATACCATGGATTATACGCAAGCATTACAAACACCAAAGAGACTTGGTCGTACAAGCTGTACGTCTTGTCGCAGGATGTTAATAACAGTAGCGCGTAATTACAGTGCTCATCTAGACTTCACCACCATACTAACTAATAGCCAATATTCAATCGTTTGAGCCAATGAACCCACCACCATGCAGGCCCCACGAGTAAAAACCGCAAATCTTCGAAAAAAGAGGGCTTTTTACCTTCAATCTTGTGACCAACAAACTGCAGCACCCACATAATAACAAACAGCAGCAAACAGAACTGCCAAACCGAAATATTGAGTAACAAGAGTAACTTTACGCCTCCAAAACACGCAATGGTTAACAGTGTCATGGCGGCGCCAATAGGGCCTGATAGAGAAAAGTAGTAATAGAGAACGGGGATCGCGGCTATGTGTGCCCATGTTACTGAAAATTGTGCAATAAACTCTGGAACTGGCAGACTCCAAAGCAGCCCGAGTGTAACAAAATAGATACTGGGTACCGCTATAGCATGAATCATAATGTTGGTTTTGTTTTGGTGGCTTTCACCGTATTGCAACAACAACTTTTCAATGCTTCTCATAAATTCCCCCGCCATGCGTCTGTTCAAAATGAATATTCAGGACGTTTCGCGGTTTTTGGGTTGTTGCTAACATTTGCAACGTCGCCGCTTCCATCCATAAGGCATTATTGTATAAATGACGTATCCGACACTAGCTCAAAAGTGTATGTCGTGATAACAAACTGTTTACCAATTTGTCATCACAGTCAAACGCCAAACCATAGTAAATTATATCTTTTTCAATCCGATGATTTTTTACTTTTGCTTGAAGCGATACGTCTTTGCCATCAAGCGCATACACTAAATCAACCTTCGAATCATCTATCATGATTTCCCAGTTTGGTTTTACCTGCAAGGCTACTTTACAGCCCTTTGGGGAAATATCGACGATGATACCTGATACATTTTCGTCATCAGGATAAATCTCAGACTCAAGTGTTACTGAAATACCCAATTGAACGCGTTTGGCACTGCGTAAGCCGATACTCTCTATTCGCCTTGGAAAACTTGTCACTAACAATCCAGAGGGCTTAGAAAGTAGCTTGAGCACTTTCACGCGAAATGCAATGACTTGACCCGTGTCCCCCTCGAGTACAGACCGTACTACAACCTCATTACCAACGGTTAATGCGTCACGCGTTGTAATCCATTTTGCTGAGTTGGGAATATGAAACAGCAAACATTCATCGACCAGCATTCCAACAAACTCTGTTTTAACGCGTTTTGGTGCTGCGGGCATAGATATTTGGAGGTCAACGATATCTCCAGGATGTAACGTCCTGAGTGACGCTAACCCTTCAGCATTAATGAGTTTGCTTTGGCTTTGATCAGGCATTTCGTACTATTTGTTTGAATTTGTTGTTGTTTGAACAATGTAACCTGTTTTTGTTCAAGAGACAAAAGCTTCATTTAAGCAGTATGTATTTGCTGGTCTGAAATACGCGAATGATTGTATAGTACCGCTAACACTGTTTCACTAAGGTCATTTTATGCGTGCTCAGACACTGCACTATACCCTAACGCTGTCTAATTGGCGTGCCAACGAATTTTCAGTTTCCTTAGCTATTCCAGCTCACCAAGACAATACACTAACTCTGTCATTGCCCAGTTGGATACCCGGTAGTTATATGGTGCGAGACTTTGCAAAGAGTATTATCACCATTGATGCAGGTTTAACGAAAGGTAATGCATCGCTTGCCATAGAGAAAACAGACAAGCAAACATGGTGTATTGAAACCCGTGGCCAAGCCTGCACAATTTCTTACACCGTTCATGCAAACGACTTGTCTATTCGTTCGGCGTTTATTAACGATGAATACGCGTTTATCAATGGAACCAGCGCATTCCTTAGCGTAGATGGCATGCAGGACTACCGCTGCGCACTAGAGATCATTTTGCCTTCTGATGACCATCATTTATCAGAATGGAAAGCGTATACTTCTATGCCTTCACAAGCCCCAATAGCTGAAGCGCATTACAGCGGCAACACAAATCAAAATACCTGGTCTTTTGCGTCAGAAACCTATGCCGACTTTATTGATCATCCTCTGTATATAGGAGTAGCCGATACCTATTCGTTTGATGTAGACGGCGTGACTTTTACATTGCTTTTTTCAGGCCGCAACACCATCGACTATGCACGAATTGCTAATGACTTAACGCCTATTTGCCGCCATCACTTATCGCTTTTCTCTGATGCTACGCCCATTTCAGAGTATTTGTTTATGACGCTGCTCGCCGATAACGGCTTTGGAGGTCTAGAGCACAAGTATTCAACAGCGCTTCTTTATCCCCGTTACGATTTGCCTCTTGTTGGAGAGTCATGTGAGAAAAGTGACGGATACATCACATTTTTAAGCCTGTGCAGCCATGAATTTTTTCACACATGGCATGTTAAACGCATTAAACCTAGCGTTATGGTAAAACCTGATTTAAGCCGAGAGACATACACTAATCAGCTATGGATTTACGAGGGCTTTACCAGTTTTTATGACGATGTGACGCTGGCGAGAAGCGGTGTTATTGAACCGCAAAAATACCTCGACATTGTGGCGCAAAATCTTAGCAGGCTACTTCAAAACGCTGGGCGTTTTAAACAAAGCGCAGCACAAAGTAGTTTTGATGCATGGACGAAGTTTTATAAGCAAGATGCAAGCGCCCCAAACAATATTGTGAGCTACTATACAAAAGGCGGCATTATCGCTCTTGGCCTTGACCTATTGTTGCGACAACGCAGTGACAACAAGTTCAACCTCGACAGCCTAATGAAACTTTTGTGGGAGAACTATGGCATCGAAGAGAAAGGCACGCCGGATGATGTTATTCAGCAGGTGTGTATGGCGCATTTTAATATTGATATTACTGACTACCTCGATAACGTTGTTTATGGCAATGATGATGTGGATTTAGCCGGGTTGGTATCACTAATGGGTGTGGAGTTAAAAACAAGACCTCGAGTAAACGCAAGTGATAAAGGCGGCAAAACCACATTGCCCCCCATAAAGCAACAGTTTGGTGCCACATTAAAAGCAGCAAACCTCGGCTTAACCGTTACACAGGTTTTCGAAGGGTTAGCAGCTCAACAAGCTGGCATACTTGTCAATGACGTCGTCATTGCTATCAAGGGGCATGTGGTGACACAAGAAAAGTTGCAGAGGTTGTTAGACAGCGCAACTGAATCCATGCTGCCGGTCGTAGTGATACGAGATGGGAGGCTATTAAACATCGAACTTCCCGTTATAGCGGCGCGCCATGAAATGGCCTATTTTGACGTTATCGATAGTGAAAAGCTTAACGCTTGGTTGGCCTAATCAAATATGGGGATGAGTTATCAATCCCCATATTTTCTAAAGTTCACTTATCTAGGTAATCAAGTACATTGTTGCATGCTGCAGTGCGATATGACGTTGTTAGAAATTACTTGTCAGATGGGGAGCCTGTTACAACAGTTTGAGGATCAAGCCTCACTTTTCCTAGATTGATTCGCCAATCTAGGTGCGGCCCGGTCGAGCGACCTGTTGAGCCAATTGTACCAATTTGCTCACCCTGTCTCACGGTATCACCAACATTTACTGTCATTGTGTCCATATGTAAAAACGTAGAAAATACGCGCATGCCATGGTCGAGTATCAGTGTATTGCCTGAGTAATATAGGTCTTCAGCAAGAGTGACAACGCCATCTACTGGTGCATAAACTGGCGTCCCTTTAGGACCGGCTATATCAACACCGTAATGTGGCCATTTCGGCACACCATTTAACACACGTTGGCTGCCATATACCCCAGAAATACGTCCTTTCGCAGGCCATTGAAAACGGGTAAACAATGCATCTAAATCTGAGTTATCGCTTCTCGCTTTCGCAACATTGATATTATCTTGCTTAATGCGTGCGGTAACTTCTGAAGGCGGAGTAACCATCTTTGACTCGAGACCATCAATACGCTGAATGTCGTACTCTCGAGGTTGCAATGCAAGTTCTCGACGTATTTCTTCTCCCGATGGCAATTGTACGCGTAAGACGTGCGCCAATGGCGCTTCTCGCTCGAAGCCGATAACAAACTTACCTGCACTGTTAGTCGCGACTTTTTTGTCGTCGAGAAATACGCTAGCCCCGACAGGGACCTGGCCTCTCACTAACGCACCTTGAGTCAGTGTACCGTTGAGAACCAATGTATTGCCTTTATCAATTGTGCTCGCAGAATCCGCGTTGGCTACTCGTAAACCAAATCCCGAGATATTGCCAACCAGCAGTAGTGAAATAAGCCCTGCAACGGCTATAGGTCTTACGTTGAATTTGCGCATAAATCCCTTCTCATTTTAGCATTTTGTCAGGCTTTTAGGGGCTTAACCTTGAACCATCGCCCCTTTGCCTACACCTTCATAAGCAATAACCTGACAAGTACCTTCAGGTATACGCTTTTTTTGCTCTTGCAATAAATACTGCGCTAAGCATTCAACCGTCGAATCTGTATCGATGACTTCACAATCTGATTTTGGAATTAATAATTCAAAGTAACCTTGAGAAGACTCATAAGCGAAACAGTAGTATTCACTGGGCTTTGCAACTATGCCCTTTATTTTTCGCTCAGCATACTCGATTTCATCCTCTTGCGTAGCAACGTAGATGTCTTCCCATCGCTTTGCCCAGTAACTTTGGCTTTCTAAGCAAGATTTCCCGTCTATCAAAATATCGATTCTAGAACGGTGACCATGAGCAATACGCTGACAATTTCCATCATGCTTTTTAAGGCCGTGGGTGTAGTGGTAAAACGGTGTATTAATAACTTCTTCTCGTAAACGCAATGTCAGATTATCAACATTTTCTGGAAGGTGCGTAGCAAGCACTTCTTTTAAATAAACACCAACCGAATCCATATCAATAATATCGGAATACACGAACGCATAGGCCTCTGCAGGACAGTGAAGCATGATGTTCCTACCGTCTTTACATCCAAACCTAACTTCGACCTGCTCACTGTGCTCATCGTGAATGACTTCTGCACCGCTATACTCTGCAGGAACAAGCAGTTTATGGTCAACGTATTCATCGATTAACCGCTTTAAGTTCTTTTTGACGTGACCAAAATCTTGAACCATGCTCTCTTCGTTGAGTTCACCGTCCAATACAACATCGACAATCCAACTTTCGCCTACCATACCGCGCTCTGGGCATAGGTAAGAAAAGTCCATCACTGTCAAATCATTAACAAATAATTGCATAACACCCTTGTATCGAGTTTATATTCTGTTGCTAGTATACTTTTTTTCTGAACCGCGCGCAGTCTTTAGTCCATAGAAGATTGACGATTTAACTGGTCTTTCAAATTAGGTGGTATACCTCTGATTGTCAGTGTATCTGTGGACGGGTCATAAAATACGCGCTCTCCCATGAGTTTTCTTTCAAAGCTAATTGATACGCCGCCACCTTGACCAGTAAATTTAGCAAGCTGTTTAAGTGCGGCAGGATCAGGCTGAATCTCTTTTTCCAACGGCACGTCCAGCGATTGCGTAAACGAAGAAAAATTAGAAGATGTGTCGTCATTGCTTGGAAGGCGGTTGGCCAACTCATCCACTGATAAGCTTTCTCCCGCATCGATTTTTTCTTTAAAGTAGCTTTTCACTTCTTCTCTGTGCTGATGCTGTTCTTGTGGGTCAAGAGATTCGCTCGCCAAATAGGCGTCAACTGTTGAGATAAGTTGTTTATTCTGCTGCTTTACATCTACTAATTCTTCACATCCCACAAACTGCATAAAGAAATCAGAGACTTTGCGCCCCATCCTGCCTTTTATGAAACTTACGTAGCGCTGCTGCTCTGGCTGTACTTCCCATTGTGTAAGGTCAAAACGAACCGCCAACTGCATCTTGGCTAAGTCTAAGTGCTCACGTGCAGATAAATCTAATGAGTTAGTTACCTCAACGTGTGAACGTGTGTTAAGCAAGGTTATCATTAAGTATTGTGTTGCTAAGTACTCATACTGACAAAAAATTAGAAAGCCTGTTTCTACGGTCCCAGTATCCGCCAAGGTCTTGACCAAGCGCCGCGCTGCACTGACTGAAAAGCTATGGAATGCTTCTTCCACGTTTTCGCCCGCCGCCTTTTGAATATCCATATACTGCTTAAGTCCGTGAGCAAATTCAGACACGTCTTGTACAATCTCTTTCGTGGAGGCTTCTCCGTCTTCATTCTCTACTTCACTTGAGCGTGTGACCTCAGTGACAAAATGGCCAACCCCCTTACCCGGTTTAGCATTAAAACTATGGTTAATTTGGTGGGCCAAAAGTTCTATTTCCGGTGTCACTGCTAAGCAGTTGTCGCGCGGAATAGCTTCTATTTTCTCTTCTTTGTTAACGATTAGTCGGTGAACAACGAAGTGATGAATCAGTGCACTCATAGATTATCGGGTGTCCTGTTGCTTAAAAAGTGTCAGAAATATCCAAAGATTTGCGGGATTTTAGAATGAATGATTGTACTCATTCAAACAACGATTATAATCATTTTACGAGTAAAACCATTCTTTTTATCAAAGAAATCATAAAAAAGAGGCGTCACAATGCCCCAGCAGAGCCGTTATACCAATGACGAATTTGAAGCGCTAATGAATAAAGTCATACTTACATTAGAAGAAAGCGGTGCAAACCGCGACCTATCACTCATGGTGCTAGGCAACGTAATCACCCATATTTTAAATACCCAAGTTAGCCCTGATAGTCGCGACGCGATGGCCAATCAATTTGCCGACGTTTTGAAAAAAAGTGTTAAGACCAGCTAGGGGGTTCGCATGATACTTGCCGAATCACCGCGTCGCCAGCGCGTGACAAAACTCGTTAATTGGGGTCATTGGTTTGCGTTAGCTAATATTGTTATTGCCATTGTAATAGCGTCAATTTTCGTATTCTCGTCGCCCATGCCTGGCACAGGTGTCGGCACTTTGTATCTGTTAGCCAATTGGTTTGGCCATATCGGCTTTATGACCTTTTTTGGCTTCGTAATCTTTATATTGCCCCTTTGTTACTTAGTCAGCAATCAGAGAATTATTAAGGCGTGTGCGTCCATTATTGCTGCCGTAGGACTCGCGCTGTTGGCATTCGATGCACTTTTATTCAACCGCACTGGCTTTCATATTAGCTTTCACGCAGCAAACCTACTGAGAAGCGAAGCGCAATCGCAAATTGCTATCGATAACTGGCAACAGTGGGCATACTTATTTTTGTTATTTATTGTTTGGCTCAGTTTCCAATTAGTATTAGCAAATGCCATTTGGAAGCGTGTCGAGCGCTTCACTCGCTACAAAATTGGAATCCCCGTTGCTACGTTTTTTGTAAGTTGCTTTGTTACCAGCCATGCAATCCATGTTTGGGCAGATGCTAGGCTTTATCAACCTATTATTAAACAGGACAACATGTTTCCGTTGTCTTATCCCGCTACGGCTAAAACAACAATGTCCCGCTACGGCCTTCTTGACTTAGCGGCCTATGAAGAGCGTAAACAGCTTCAATTCGACCCTGACATTCACAGCATTACCTACCCCGCGGAGCCGGTTTATTGTTCAATAGAAACGAGTAAAAACTTGACCGTCATCGTACAAACAGACGGCGAAACCGTAAGCGCTTTTACTAACAAGCCGTTGTATACCGTTAATGAATATTATTCCACAGCAAGCAGTATTGAAGGCCTAATAACAACGACGCTATTTGGTGTTCCTGAGATCTATCAAGATGCATTGTCTAAGAAGCGCCCCGTTATGTTAGCGCTGCCACTAGGGTCAGGTATGCCCGTATCCATTCACAGCGACAATGCTCTACCGCTTCAACAACTATCAGGCTACCAGCAGCCTTTATCAGATAACCATCAGGGGCTTCACATTGCCTTTTTAAACGGTAATGAAGTAGCCGCTTACGCCAGTGATGCACTGGTGCGAGGGCATGATTTACTTGTGGCCTCTGGTTTCGGACGTGAGTTTGGAAAAGGTAAGTTAGTCAGCAATCTTCCATTGAAGGCACAGCTTGCCAGCACTGAAGACCTTGCACCTACAATCTTAAACGCGCTAGGTTGCACCGCGCCCAGTACCTTCTATTCTACCGGTCAAAATCTGTTAGCCCCCGCACGACCGTGGCTTGTCACAACGTCTGGTGAACGTATTGTTGTATTCCATGAAAATAAACGCACAGACGTTTTAAGCAATGGTAGTTACGAAATAAGTGATATAAAAACCGGTAAGCGTAGCAAGGACGCGCTTAATGTGGATTTATTGTCACAAGCCATAAAACACCTCTCGCGGTTTTCAAAACAAAACTAAAAAAAGGCGCCGTATGGGCGCCTTTTTTGAAAGAAAAACACAAAACAGGTTATGCGTAACCATGAAAATTCACATTTAATCAGCAAGTTAACTAAACTTCTTAGAATTCTGACAGTGTATCACCACAAAGTGATGTCGCCCGGCGTAGTCACTAGTGTCACCTTGTGTTCAGGGTGAATTGAAACCCTCATCGCTTGAGTGATTGCCCTACTGTTGATAAAAAAGCTCTTCCTTACACCTGCAATATCTGCGGCAACAATATCCCGCCAGCTATCGCCAATCATTACGCTGTCGGCTGTTTTAATATTGAGGTCGTGCGCAGCTTCATTGAACATACCTGCCTTGGGTTTTCTGCATGCGCATGCAATGGCGTATTGAGGAACACAGCCTTCTTCGTGATGTGGACAGTAATATACCTCGAGGTTTTTTATACCGTACTGTGCAAAATCATCTTTAACCCGTGCCATCAATTCATGAAAGTCACCTTCACTGTAAAAACCTCGTGCAATTCCACTTTGGTTGGTGACGATAACGGGTTGATAACCATGACTTTGAAACTGACTTACTAACGGAAAAATACCGTCAATATACTCAAAATCTTCATAGCGTCCAACATATCCATGATCAACATTGATGACCCCATCTCTGTCTAAGAAAAGTGCTTTCTGCATTATATTTTACGCCAGATTTGTACATGAAAATCTGCACTTACACAATACAGTGAAGATACTATGTCGTTTATTTTTCCTTCTGGGAGTTTCCAGTAAAACGGTGTCATTTTAATGAGCGCTAATCGCTGTTCTAAACTTGGTAAGTCAATGGTAAAAGATAACCTTTCACTATGCTCTCGTTTGAACCCCTTTCGATTATTGTGATCAATCTCGTGTTTTTTGGGGTTATCATACACGCCTGCTTTAATCTCAAAAAGATGGTCTTGCGCTGGGTCAACTGTCACTAAAATGCCATTATCACGCAACACTCTTAGATACTCACTGTTGCTGCCTGGTGCAAACACTTGCAACATAATATCTTGAGTACTGTCAGCAAGAGGCAGGTCAAAGCTACTTGCAACAACAAACTGATAGGGCTTGTATGCTTTTGACGCAAGCTCCACGGCAATTTTAGATATGTCACTACCCGCACCTACACACCTAAACCCACTTTGAGTGATTCCTTTTAAAACAGCATCTAAGTAACTCCCTTCACCACATCCCGCATCGTACATGCGGTATTCATCATCATCGGAGGGCTTATTGAGCATCTGTACTATCAGCTGTACAAGTTTATCTTTGAGAGGTTTGTATGCGTTCAATTGGTGAAACTCTCTGCGCGCTTTCACCATTGCCTTATCATCACCTGGCATCTTGGACTTTTTAAATTGAACGGGTAAAAGATTGACGTATCCAGACTTAGCTTTGTCAAAACTATGATTGTTTATGCACTTAATGGGGCTGTCTTTCAACGAAATGGTTGTTTTACAAAGTGGGCATTGCCACATAGATAAAGTCGTCTTACTTTGGCTGCTATAAGTAATAGTTTAACAAAAACGCGGGCCTTGCAACAGCAAGAGCCCGAATCGAAGAGTATCAAAAGAGTGAAACAGGTAATTACAAGTTTCGCAGTGGATGGGTGCTTTGTGACCATGGTGAAGTAAAAAAGTACTCTACAGCGTCACGCGGCACATCATTTACTGTTGCATATTTCCATTTTGGCTGCATATCTTTGTCTATGAGCAACGCGCGAACCCCTTCTTGAAATTCGCCACTTTCTCCACACCGACAAGACATATCGACTTCCATTTTGAAACATTCAGCCAACGACATTGTTTTTCCGCGGCGACATTGCTCTACCACTAAATGCATAGTGATAGGTGACCCCTTAGCCAACGTTGATTGAGCTCGAGTAAGCCACTTATTGCCCTGCATATCTGCAGATAGTATTCTACTTACGATATCTTCAGCACTTTCTTCACTGCATAATTCATTGATAAGTGTTATGTTCGGCTCTACATTTCCGGCTACTTCAACGTCGGGCGTATCCAAGCAACCGAGCAGTGTTTGTACGTCATCGGCATACGACACGGCGTGCTTCCAATCGTGAGATTGAAGCGCAGAAAGTAGTGCTTCTTTCTGATCACTTGATACCAAATGATCCGCCAAACCAACGTAACATGCATCGCTGGCGTTCATTTGCCCACCAGTCAGCCCCAAAAATATACCGGTTTTCCCAGGAAGGCGTGGCAAGAAATAGCTCCCGCCCACATCTGGATAAAGCCCAATCGTTATTTCAGGCATAGCAAGTCGAGACGTTTCAGTAACAACCCGATGACTTGCGCCGCACAGCAGTCCCATGCCGCCACCCATTACAATACCACTGCCCCAAACAACAATCGGTTTTTTATAATTATGTATAGTGTAGTCAAGCGTATATTCAGTTCTAAAGAAGTCTTCTAAAAATGCAGGAACGCCACCTTTACTCTCCAACATAGCGTTGTACATTGAGACGATATCACCACCGGCACAAAACGCTTTGTCACCAACCGCATCAATCACTATAGCGACAATGTCGTCACGGCTTTGCCAGCTGACAAGCGCGTCTAACATAAGTGTTGCCATTTCTAGATCAAGGGCATTGAGCGCCTTTGGCTTGTTGAGTGTTAAACGCCCTATGCAAAACTGATTGCACGTTGATTTAAGTTCACTAACTAAGACCACTTTATCCATATCGCTCATCAGTATTCCTTAATTAAAGTACGCTACGTTCATCTGCTAGTAAGCGTCGACCAATAATAACCCGCATGATTTCATTGGTGCCTTCTAGTATTTGATGTACACGAACATCTCTGAAATGACGCTCTAGCGGGTATTCTTTAATGTAACCATAACCGCCATGAAGTTGTAGAGCTTCATTACATACGTTAAACCCAACATCTGTAGCAAATCGCTTTGCCATTGCACAGTAGGTGGTTTTGTCTGGATCGCTGTTATCAAGCTTACACGCTGCCATACGCACCATTTGTCGCGCAGCGACTAATTCCGTTGCCATATCAGCAAGTTTAAATTGTAAGGCTTGAAAGCCCGCAATTGGCTTTCCAAATTGTTCTCGTTCGTTCAGGTAATCACGAGCAGTATTGAGTGCTTGCTGAGCCGTACCAACAGAACAAGTGGCGATGTTGATTCGTCCGCCATCCAGGCCTTGCATGGCCATCTTAAATCCTTGACCTTCTTCACCTAATCGCCAATCCTCTTGTAACTGCACGTTATCGAAGGTAATCATTCGCGTTGGCTGAGCATTCCATCCCATTTTTTCTTCCGCTTTACCATACTCGATGCCTTTTAGGTCAGCAGGTACAGCGAAAGCTGATACACCGCTTGGTCCATCACCACCTGTTCGCGCCATCACAACAAGTACATCAGTGCTGCCAGCACCAGAGATGAACACTTTTGCGCCATTGAGCACGTAACCGCTGTTATTTTTTGTGGCTTTGGTCTTTAGTGAAGCTGCATCAGAGCCCGCTCCTGGCTCAGTTAGGCAGTAAGAAGCCAGTTTATCTCCGGTGACAAGTTGGTCACACCACATAGTCTTAACCGCCTCAGTTCCCCATGTTGCAATCATCCAAGTAGCCATGTTATGAATAGTTAACATGGCTGTTGTTGTCGTACACCCCATCGATAACTGTTCGAATATGATTGAAGAGTCAAGACGAGACAAACCCAGTCCGCCTGCGTCTTCAGGTGCATAGAGTCCACAAAACCCTAATTCACCGGCTTTCTTGATTGCTTCGACAGGAAAGTGGTGTTCCCTATCCCACATTGCAGCATTAGGTGCTAATTCTTGTTGTGCAAATTGTCGTGCCGTTTCTTCGAATGCGAGCTGATCGTCGGTTAACTCAAAATTCATAAACCTTGCCTATTGTGTTATTCAACAAAAGATACGAATACATTACCTAATAGTTACCCCTTACGTAAACGTAAAGGGTGAAAATTGTTAAAACAATGCACGTATTAACGTAAATATTTTGTGACGAGCGCATGACATTTTGCAAGTTTTCAATAACGTCTAGAAACCCATACGCTCTACATTTCAAGAAAAAGACAAAAAATACATAAAAGGTATCGATTATTTTATTCAGTTATTGCTTTGCATAGTGCAAGTCACTTATCTGCCTGATAAGCTGATATTGAAATAGACGTAAGGATAGGACTCCGTGGAATTTAGAATCGCTATCGTTGAGGACAATTCAACAGCTCGCACGGCATTGCGAGGTCACCTCATGTCTATCGCTAACCTATCCGTAAGCAGTTTTGCGTCCGGGTATGAATTGAAAGGTGCGCTCAAAAAACAAAATTTTGAACTGCTGTTAATGGATTATCACCTTGGCCAAGGGAAAAATGGTGTAGAGTGGATACAGTCGTTACGAGAGTCAGGATACATAAGACCCAGTACTGGGATTATATTTCTCACTTCTGATGGCGTGCCCCAGACCATCGGGCGCATTATGGATACTCAACCAGACGTACTTCTTATAAAGCCCTATACAATTGCTTCCTTGTCTCGCCAAATTAGACAATACCTTCAGTACAGAGACTACGTGAAAAACGTTCTACATGCTTTGGACAATAAAGAACTCGGCCGTGCAATTAATATCATTCAAGGAAAAATTAAAGAAGGTGTTCCTTCCCGATTAGTGGCGGATACGAGACGTTTATATGCAAAACTACTCTTTGAAAGCGGCGAACCTCTTCGAGCCCTTAGTATATACGAAGACGTCTTATCGCATTCAGATAAAGTACTTTGGGCGCAATGGGGAAAGATAAAATGCCAGTACGCTGCTGGACATTGGCCACATTGCCAATCGCAACTTTCTGAAATGGTTAACTCTAGCCTTGCACGTGACAAGGCCTTTGAATGGCTCGCGTCATTATCATTTGAACAAAACGCATTCGATGACGCTGAAAAATACCTCGACCAAATAAAATTCAGCGAATTAAGTTTGCCTGCGGCAAAACTAAAAAGTCTTACTTTTCAAAAGCAAGATAAAGTGATTGATGCAATTGATCTTCTTCAAAAGAAGCGTGCTATGCATCGAAGTGCAAAAGACCGTTTCAACGACTTCACATTCGAATTAGCTGAGTTTTACTTAATGCTGGCAGAAAGCGCCCCTGAAACAAATAGAAATGAGAGCCTATCACAGGCGAGAAAACTCGTAGGGATTGCTGGGCGTAGCCAAGGGGACCCTCAAATTTTGCAAAAGCGCGATTATTTACTTGCGTATTCCGCGCTGTTAGATAACGACCTGGAGAAAGCTTCACATTTTTTAGAACCTGAATACATTGATAATTATCAACGAACCGAGCCTTCGATACTCGTTATCGCCGCCAAAGTACATCATGGTCTCGGAGATGAAAGGAAAGCAGGTGAGTTACTGCTTATGGCAAAGGAAAAAAATGCAGAATTACAAGCAATTTCAGAGCAAGTAACCAATGAGGCCCTTATTTACACAGGGGGTAAAACGCTGGGTTTAAACCATGAGCAAGCGGTAGCCATAAACGACACTGGCACTCAACTATTTGTAGACGGTCACTTTAATGCTGCGATGAAGCACTTTTATGACGCATTTCAACTGTCACCAGAAACTGCCGCTTTCGGGCTAAATCTTTTGCAGAGTATGATAGAGTCAGATACCGGTGTGTATCGGAAGTATGACGTGAGCAAACTATTTGAAGTTCTTCGAAATGATTCACTCACACCACCAAATAAAACAAGACTTGATCTATTATCAGAACAAGTAAGATCACCTATTTAGGTGCGCTGGTTTATTTTAATCGCGTTAGCAAGCTGGACGTATCCCATCGCCCGCCGCCTTGTTTTTGTACATCGGCATAATACTGGTCAACTAACGCAGTCAGCGCTAGCGTAGATCCATTTTTGCGTGCTTCGTTTAACGCTATACTCAAGTCTTTACGCATCCAATCAACGGCAAAACCAAAGTCAAAGCTATTATTCAGCATTGTATTAGCGCGATTTTCCATTTGCCACGACTGTGCTGCACCTTTGCTTATTACATCGATTACAGCGTGACAATCAAGCCCGGCCTTTTGGCCAAAATGCAAGGCTTCTGATAGGCCTTGTACTATGCCAGCGATACAGATTTGGTTCATCATTTTGGCTAACTGCCCACTACCGCTCTCGCCCAGTAGCTGGCTATGTCGAGCATAAACATCAATAATTGGCTGCGCTCGTTCAAAGGTTGTTTGTTCACCGCCAACCATAATAGTGAGCTGGCCATTCTCAGCACCAGCTTGACCTCCGGACACAGGAGCATCTAAGAAGCCTATTTGTTTTTCGTTACAACGCTCTGCTAGTTCTCGCGCAATGTCGGCAGACGCTGTTGTATGATCAACTAAGATTGCGCCCGCTTTCATTGTTGTTAAAGCTCGAGTTGCAATTTGACGTACGTCATTGTCATCACCGACACACATTAGAACAATGTCCGCCTCTTCACATGCCGCTTCAGGAGTAGTTACTGCACTACCGTCATACTCTTTTAGCCACTTTTCTGCTTTTTCAGATGTTCTATTATAAACAGTAACCTGCATACCGGCGTTTGCTAGATGCCCTGCCATTGGGTAACCCATTACGCCTAAGCCTAGAAAACTTACTTTTAAATCCGTCATTCTAAATATACTCTTGTATTGGTGATACAACATAAACAGAAGTTAATCCTCTGATTCGAAATGTATCATAAACAAAGCCAAGCGCTAAAGACTCTACATACAGTCAATTATAATAACCAGGGCATGCTGTTGCGCATCAGGACGTGACAAGTGCAATCGTCAGATTGAGTGCCGCCTAAACAAGGAAAGCACACGTGAGCATATATGAACATGCTATTACGCTAAATAGTGGTGAAGAAACGAGCTTAGAACAATATAAGGGCAAAGTGCTTTTAATTGTTAATACAGCAAGTAAATGTGGCTTTACGCCTCAGTATGAGGGCCTTGAAACGCTCTATAAAAATTACAAAGATAAAGGGCTTGAAGTCATTGGGTTTCCTTGCGACCAGTTTGGACACCAAGAGCCAGGCAGTGATGATGACATAGCGCAGTTTTGTTCAATGAATTTTGGTGTCACCTTCCCATTGTCAAAGAAAATTGATGTTAATGGCCCTAAAACACTTCCTTTATTTGAAGACTTAAAGCAAAGCGCACCAGGTCTACTTGGTAGTAAACGAATAAAATGGAATTTCACAAAATTTCTTGTCGACACACAGGGTAAGGTTGTTAAACGCTATGCCCCAACCGCAAAGCCAGCGGATTTAGAAAAAGATATAAACGCATTACTCAGCTAGTATTGAATCTGTAGCGTCGAGCTCGTAATGCCTGCAAAAAAGAAAGGATAGTAATGGAAACAAAACGGACTAACCCAACACACTTTCGTATCGGTTTTTTTAGTACCAGGGAGTACGAAAAAGCGGCGTTTAAGCAAGCATTTGATGATCAACAAGAGTGCGGCGCGACATTTTCAATCACTTATTTTGAACATGCCTTGAATGAAAGTACTGCGCATCTTTGTCATGAAATCGATGCCGTTGTCGTATTCGTCAATGATAATGTCAGTGCTGCAACAATCCAAACCCTTGCGGATTGCGGTGTTAAACACATTGCGCTTCGGTGTGCCGGTTTTAATAATGTTGACATTGAAACGGCGGCACGTCACCAGATATTAGTAAGCAGAGTACCCGCATACAGTCCTGAAACCGTCGCAGAGCATACATTGGCACTAATCCTTACGCTTAATCGAAAAACACACAAAGCTTACAACCGCGTACGAGAAGGTAATTTTGCGCTAAACGGTTTAATGGGTTTTACATTACACAAAAAAACCGTCGGTGTAGTTGGCACGGGTAAAATAGGTAAGGCAGTGGTTAGAATTCTTACTGGTTTTGGCTGCAGTGTGCTGTGCTATGATCCTTTTCCTGATGAAGAAGTGAAAGCGCTAGGTGCACGTTATGTCGATCTGGACTTTCTATTATGCAACAGCAACATCGTTACGTTACACTGCCCGCTTAACGAAGCCAGTTACCACTTAATTAATGGAAATTCCCTTTCGAAAATGCCTGACGGCGTAATGCTGATAAATACTTCACGAGGTGGATTAGTTGATGACAAAGCGATCATAAAAGGCCTCAAATCAAGGAAAATAGGTTATTTAGGTTTAGATGTATATGAAAGAGAGTCTGAACTTTTTTTCTCCGACCGTTCAGGCGAGATTATTCAAGACGATAATTTTCAGCGTTTGACAACATTTCCAAATGTGCTGATTACAGGTCATCAAGGTTTTTTCACTGAAGAGGCGCTTGCAGAAATAGCGAGTGTAACCGCTGCCAATATCGTTAGCGGGGATAATGTAGTTAAGCCCTAACTGGCTGTGACTTAACAGCGCTCAATGTTAGCTAAGGCTGCTTTATTCGGCTACTTTACAAGTGTTAAATGGAAATATTTTCCTAGCCACATGTAAGGTTCTTGTCGACAGTACTGTCGCTCTAAACAGAGTAATTCTTGATATTTACTGTCTTGATGACTGATATCTCGCATATAGTCATGAAAACAGCGAATGCCAGCTTTATCTTTTACTGTAAACCCGAGTGACTCGCAAAACGCGACCACTTTTATTGCACTTAGTGGTTGTTTAGGATTAAGACGAACTTGTTTTTTTGCCTTCATCCCCTTAGCAATGTAATCAAAATTGCCATAAATGGCATTTGCAAAAAGGTTGGCGTCTTGATTGAAAAAACTCAAGCTTAACGTTGTGCCTTCACGCATCTTATTGTAAAGCAACGTTATCGCATCAAACGGCGCATCTAACCACTCTAGCACCGCGTGGCAAAGCACGAGGTCGAAGTGCGCTAAGTCAGTCACTTCCTGCAAATACTGATGACGGATAGTAACGTTTTCATTATTGCCCAATGCATGTTCAGCTTGCGCCAGCACTTCTTTAGAGGCATCAGTAAGCACAACCTTGTGACCGAGTGATGCAAGGTGAGCGCTCATCACACCGGTTCCGCCACCAATTTCGATGACCCGCATCGGTTTTTCTATAACTGGCGCTAAAATGTCACAAAGCAATGTATGACGTAGACGCCCTTTTGTTGTTCCGTAAATGTTTTTTGAAAAGGTGTCTGAAATGCCATCAAAAATTCGGTCGTTTTTCATAGTGATGCCATTATTACGCAGGGTTATCAATATCTACAAAATCAACGATTACGTCAAAATGAGACGCTAAATGTTCCCCTAACGATTTTACACCATAACGCTCTGTGGCATGGTGGCCTGCGGCAAAGAACACAATACCCATTTCTCTCGCAGTATGAACAGTTTGTTCTGAAACCTCTCCCGTAATGAACGCATCAACACCGAGCTCTACAGCTTGTTCTATAAAATTCTGCCCGCCTCCGGTGCACCATGCGACGGTATTGATTTCTTTGTCTAACGGCCCTTCTAACAACACGCTTCTACCTAAATGCTTTTCCAGTGAATTTTTTACGTCATTTGGCATTGTCGGGAAAGGTAGCTTTCCTTGCATGACAACACCTGTTGGTTTGACCCCGCTTGCAGCAGTAATTTGCTCTACGCCGAGCAAATTGCCAAGCTGGCGGTTATTGCCAAGCTCAGGGTGGACATCGAGCGGGAGATGATAAGCAAACAAATTCATATTGTTTACAAGCAACGTAGTTAAGCGCTTTTTTTTCATCCCGACTATAGGTTGTGCCTCCCCTTTCCAGAAATAACCGTGATGCACCAATATGGCATCAGCCTCTTTCTCAATTGCTTTATCCAGTAAAGCTTGGGAAGCAGTTACTCCTGTAACTATTTTTTTGATATTGCGATTGCCCTCTACTTGTAGGCCATTAGGGCAATAGTCACCAACCTCGTTTACACGTAGTAGTTCATTGAGATACGTTCTTAATTCTAAATTGGTAACTGACACAAATCCTCCGGTGGAAAGTTAGACAAACTGGTCAAAAAACGTTATAAAAACACGCGAACGTTGACTATTATACCTTTTATTTCGGTAAACGTGTGTGTCTGACTCAGAGTAATATTGTCTTTTGAGCACGGCATTCACCCAAAGTTATTTTAAAGGTTGTACACACTACGTGAATTTGTCAGCTGTTCGTTTATTCATTTAATAAAAAGAGCAAATAAAGCATGGCAAACCTAGACAAAGACCAAGTTATCGCTGATTTCACTAAAGCTTATACAAAAGCTAACGGTCAAGCTCCTACCATCGAAGCTAAAAGTGGTTGGTATAGTGTTGATGGTGGAAAGAATGTTCGTTTAGCCCAGTTGCAGGAAATGACCGAGGCGATGAGCGGTCAGAGCGCAACAGCAGAAACGCCCGCAAAGCAATCGAAACCAGCGCCAACAGTGGCAAAGAAAACGAAAACGCCCAAAAGTAAAGGCTTTTCAGTAAAGGCATTCTACGCTGAACAACTCAAGGACAGAGCGCCAGGGGCAACACTGCCAAGATAAGACAATGTTGGTCTGACTTAACGCACTAAAGCACACGTAGCACGTGTGCTTTTTTGTATCACATTTATTTGTTTACGCAACTGTGCCAGTAAAACCTTGTGCGACAAAAGGTACAAGATGACGCATGACTTCTTCAATATCAACATGCTTGTGAAAATCTGATTCTGCAATTTCGGTTAGCGCCTGGCTTGATGCCATAGAGAACACAAAGCTACCGATTGCAAAGTGCATTCTCCAAAAAAGCTCTTCTTCAGAAAGGTGCGGTAAACATTGACGAATCGCGCTAACAAGCGATCGAATACAGTCACCATAGTCATTCATAATGAAGCGCCTAAGGTGACCTTGTGTTTCATTGTAACCACGGCCCAGTAACTTCACGAATGTCGCCGTACCATTATCGGATAACGTATTAAGCGCAAGCATGGGTGGAATCAATGTATAAAGTAGCGTTTCGATACCAGGTGCCCCTTTGCCGAATACCGGCTCTTCTAAGCAAGCATGTACGTGGGGCATGAGATGGTCGAAATAACGCTTAAACACTGCCTGAATGAGATTTTTCTTGCTTCCAAAGTGATAGTTCACTGACGCAAGGTTAACATCTGCCCGGGTTGTAATTTCACGCATAGAGGTCTGTGTAAACCCCTGCTGTGAAAACAAAAACTCAGCTGCATCCAAAATATCAGTCTTCGTGTGCCTAGCCATATTCTTCTTATTATTTAAGTCGTAACTCAAGAGAGGTGCAGCAAATGAACGCACCTTCCTAATTAAAACCAGTGGCGCGCTTTGCTCCACGATTTCATCAACATATTCTCAATGACTTTCGCAGTCGACATACCTAATTTTTCAGCTACATTTTTTCGCACTGCGTATTTCACACTGAAAATCTCACGCGATGGGTAATGTGACAGAATGTAATCATCGGATGTAGAAATATCATCAACAAGGCCTAAAGACTTTGCTTTTACCCCTGGCCAATACTCACCCGTCGCCACTCTATCGATATCCATTGCTGGTCGTTGACTATGTACAAAGTCTTTAAAAAGTACGTGAATTTCTTCAATTTCCTCTTTAAATTTTGTACGTCCTTCATCATTGTTTTCACCAAACATCGTTAGCGTTCGTTTAAACTCGCCCGCCGTATGCTGTTCAAACTCTATATCGTTTTTCTTTAACAGTTTATTAAAATTGGGTAATTGTGCTAACACCCCAATACTTCCAATATAGGCAAACTGGGACGCAATTAGCTTATCGGCAACACATGCCATCATGTATCCACCACTTGCAGCGACCTTATCAACGGAAATAGTGAGCGTTAGACCTTTATCTTTAATCCGCTGCAATTGTGACGCCGCTAACCCATAGCCATGGACAACACCACCGCCACTTTCTAGACGAATCAGTACTTCATCACCCTTTGCTGCTACGCACAATACTGCGGTAATTTCTTCTCGAAGATGTTCAACTTCTCCTGCGTCCATAGAGCCATTGAAGTCGATGACAAACAACCTAGGTTGTTCGGAGTCCTCAGACTTTTCCTTAGATTTTGCCTTTTCTTCTTTCTTTTGGGCTTTAGCAAGCTTTTTTAGTGCATCTTTGCTAAGCAATACCTCTTTTGCATACTGCGTTACATCTTTTAATTGCTCTGAAATAGAGGTTATCTCTAGATGCCCTTTAGCGGGCTTTTGCTTACTCGCCGCACCTACAACCGCAGAAACAACAACGACAATTGCTAAAACAATGGTTACAGCCTTGGCCACGAACAAACCATATTCGTACAAAAACTCCAAACTTTACTCCTAGGAAAAACGGGCTACATTATTGCGCCACTTGCGTAAAATACGACCTAGAGACACTTAATCGCGTCAACTAGGTCGCTTATTCAATCACGCTATAATAACAGGCTGTTACTGTTGTGACGATAGTGTTACTTGTTCTATTGTGTTGTCGTCTATTTCTTGCTTAGTAAAGTAAATATCCCTCAACGTTGGCTGTTCTGAGTAAAGGCGCGTTTGGTCCAAGTAATGCTCACTGCCGAACTGACGTGATTGAGAATAGGTGAGGATCCCTCTTCCCTTAGGGCCTGTGTCAGTAAAACCTATTACCATAGCCCAACTTGTTCCGTAGTTGATTTGATACCCCTGCCCGTCGGCACTCAATATAGTGCTGCTATCAATCGGTGCATATACATGGTTTGGAAGCAGTGTTTCATCTCTACCTCGAATTGTATCAAAGACATTGAAACCACCTTCGACGTTATGCGCCCCACCCCAAGGTAATTTTTCGCCTGAAGGCATGCCGTTGGGTAGGCTACGCTCAACAAACTGAACATCACCAAATTCTGCATCAAAGTCGATACCTGCTTGTTCGATTAATTGCACAGCACGTGCCAATTGACCGAGCGTTGTCTCATTTTGAACAAGTCCGGTTGGCGTGGTAACCGGAGCATCAAGTGAAAAAGGCACCTCCCATTGGGGATTTTGTACAAATTGGAACGCGAACTCTCTGAAAACATGCGCGCCCGTACTGACAGTATTCATCGTACCATCCCAACCCGCAAGCGCATCACATGCTTCAGAAATAGAAACATCAACACCGTTAACGGTAACTGGCGTATCCCCCTGAAGCGTGCATGCTTGAAGCAAGTCGTCCAGTACATCTTCTGCCAAATAACTTCGATTGTTTAGCAGTAACGATTCAACTTCATCCGCCGTAAACATGCCGTCACTACCTGCTTCATCCTCTATAAACTTTTGCCCCATACGAGAGCGCAGAGATTGCTGATTATCAACCCTGCCATAGAGTGGGTTTGCAACGCGAATTGGTGATGATAAATTTGTGAGCCAGTAACTATCGTTTGAATTCTGAACAGAGTCAGTTCCTTCGTATTTGGGTGCTTCTTCGTAGGGAACTGGGCCTTCAAAATCGAATTGAGAAATATTACCAGGTAAAACAGTGAATCCAGCCGCTTCCTTGATTTGAATAAGAAGTGGATTTGTTGTCAATTGATCAATAGCCGTTTCGGTTAAGTTAGGTACGGTCGAATCGTCAATATAGAAAACTTGTCCGTCACTAGATGCAGCCATTGTATTATTGAATATGACGCCATCATAGTCTTTAAACGCTTGCTTAAATTCATCCATAGACGTGGAAATATTCATGGCAAGCCAGTGGTCGACGATGTCCAAGTTAGGTAAATTTGCATCTTTTATCGCAAAAGCATTTGATGTGTCCCAGCCAAAATTTCCGGGCACTTCGATCATGGGTCCATAATTTGTGTAATAAGCGGTCTTGTTAAGCTTAATCGTTTGACCTGGTGCCACAGCAACATCAATTTGTAGTGGCTTTTCAAATATTGTTCGTCGATTTCCATCTACAAGGTGTGTCAAGCCCGCGGGATCGCGTTCATCTAACGTAAGTTGATAGACAACAAAATGTTCCGCAGTCGAAAAAGTGTGTGTCCACGCTACATTGTCATTGAAACCAATGTTAACGGCGCCCGGTAAACCAACAAGAGAGCTACCTGTTACATTCATAAAGCCTGGTACCTGCGCATGAAAGTTCCAAAAACGAAGGTTGCCAGTATGTGGAAAATGCGGATTGCCCAGCACAATTCCTTTTCCGTTTGTTGTCTTGTCACTTCCCAACCCCCATCCGTTTGAGCCTAATTCTTGTGGATTTCGTTCAGGAAGCGTAACCGTTGGGTTTATATTAAGTGTCGATACTGTTTCTGACGCCGAGGCGTCTACGGTCGGTAGATAACTGGCACCCTCTGGCGCAGCGAGAAACATTGGCCCTAAAAAATTAGACGCGCCAGGAAGTAATGCAACGCCAAGTGAATAGGTTAACAGGTCTACACTATCAATATCCGTCACCCATGGCTGTCCAGCACACGATGGATCTTGTTCTTCTACAGGAGTGTCATTTAGGTAGCGATTGTAGCCAGCAGTATACCCTTGAAACATAGCGCGAGAATTGGCAGACATACTTGCAATATTCGTCTCTGCAAGTTCTCTAATCCCTAATGTGAGATAACCAAAGTCATTGATTAAGTGGGCAGAGTCGCCGCTCCCAGGCACGAGATCAGGACCAAAGAATTTTGCTCGTTGTGAGTTGTATTTAACGATTTGATCAGCCAGGATACACATATTATCTCTAGCAAACGCGTATCCTACGCCATATGACATACTCTCGAGATTATCGCCTTTGACATGCGGCACACCATACGTTGTCCAACGAATCTCGGCATTTAGGTTACCGTCAGTATCAAATGCTGGTATGGGAGCGGGAGGAGGCTCGACGGCAGTTGGAGGAGACGGTTCTACCGGCGTTACGTTACTAAAATCATTATCATTGCCACCACACGCTGAAAGTAGTGTTGCAACAGAAAGGGCTAATGCCGTTGGGACCGGCGCAAAATATCTATTCTTTCTCATCAAAAACAATCCCTAAAAGATGACTAGTTTTAAGCGGTCCTTACTTGTTAAAAACACAAACTATCGTGCGTCTAACATAGCGTAGACACAATCAGATCCGACCAATTAACATTACATTAACACCAGATGACATTCAAACAACATTCTAATTTTTAACACAAAAAAGCCGGCATATAGCCGGCTTTTCAACGTTGTGTATTCAAGAGCAGATTAGTTTGCTACTACACTCTCGTTAGTTATTGGCAGTACTAGCGCGTCTGATGCGATATAGCCTGCTACCTGACGCTGCATTTCTGTAGTTACCGCTGCGCTAGAAGCAGGGTTCAAACTAGAAGCGTGTGCGCCGCTGTTAAACAGTACAAGACCGCTAACTGGGTCAGCACCAGGACCTTGAGTAGTGCTCACTTGTGAAAGTCCAATCGTTTGGGCGAGAGGTAACTGACCTGATAAAGGTAGCGCTGTGCTTACAGGAATTACTTGGTCTGGAAGGTTGGCTTCGGTTCCATCTCCTACAACGGTCAACATGTGCACTGGCGTTGTTTCACCTAGTGTCGTTGCATAGTTAGTTGGGTCACCTGCATCAAGTACAGTTTGCGCCGCAAATGCAAACTCTGCAAAAACCGCATTGACTGCCGCGGCTTGCTCATCGGTTAAATTAGCCTCAAACGTTGCTACTGCGCTTGCAAGTTCTGCCTCACTTACGTCTGTTGTGCCGTATAGCTGATTAAGCAAAGCAACAAAGTCTTCAGACGCCTGTGACAATAAAAGGCCTTTAATCAACGGGCCGAACGCTGGCGATTCAATTAGGAACTGTGCTACACCGCCTCCAGGTGATTCTAATGATGCCTCTTTAATCGCGAACATACCGTCTAACGCAGTAAGATCGCCCCCCATTGACGTATTCGCCACCGAAGCAAAATTACCACCCGTAATCGCACCAAGTGAAACACCCATTACCGACACGCGGCTTGTATCAAATTTAACACCTTGCGATGCCGTGGTATCAACAACCGCATTTAAACCTAGTCGCAGGCCCAGCAAATCAGAAACACTTTGACGTAAGTTATCTCTTGCCGTCGGCAAGCTAGCCAAATTCATATAATGCGTTGCGCTCACTGTGGTCGCATTTAACTCGTCAACCCCATCGCCATTTAAGTCGAACCCACGACTACCGTGAATGGGCTGGTCAATTGCTACTGATGCAATACCTGCTAAAGACAATGCACCTGTAATGGCTAACATGTCTTCTTTTTGACTGGTAATACCGTGAACAAGCATAACCACCGGCCAACCAGCTTCAGGCATAGTAATTGGGAAGCCCAATGCTCCTGCGACCGCCGGGTTTGGTACCGTAACCTGAACGTCTAGCGTCTCATTACCCATATTCCCACCAGTAGGCTGTGGGAACGGATTAAACTTGGTAATGTTTCTCGCACTGTCTAGCATTTCGCCGTTTATACGAACATCCGCTAGGCCTAAACCAGAACACAATTGCGCATTTGGACCAGGTGTTGCCGCTGCAAGCGCTTCTTGTGGCGCTCCAGCGAGTACAATGCCACTATCACATGCTGCTGACCAAAACGTGTTTACGGGCGCAAGCGGATTTTCCGCACTTGGAATACCAGAGAAATAGGGTAACGAGATATTACCTTCAAAACGCTGTGCAGCACAGAAAGGACCCGCTTGCGTCAATATTCCCGTAGAAACGGCAACGGCAAAGTCATTAATTGCACCCCATTGCCCTGCTAATTGGCCTGTGACCGTGCCCGTTAGGCCTGCACAAGTTTGAAGTGCACTGAAATCAGTGGCATCAATCAACGGAATAAGTGGTGCAGCTTCTGGCGGCAAACCTTGTTTGCCCAATGCAACTGCGCCGGCAACCACATCTGCACTGACAAGACCAAGTGCTTCCATAGCGGTAGGTGCAACGTCGACATCACGCACTACGATAGCAGGCAGCGCTTGACCAGCAGTCGGATCACCAGCTGCGGCACGCATAGCAAATTCGCTAACCATCACTTTCTTGATAGTGTCCACTGAGTTAGGCACAGATTGCGTAGTGAAAGCAGATACATAAGTCAGTTCCTCACGCGAATAACCCGCTGAGATAAGCGGATTAACTAATGAGTTCACTAACCCTTGAAGTGAAAGCTGTGCATCGCTTGACAACGGATTAGTGTTAATATCCTGACGTACCGAATCCCATGTAGTCGACCCTTGCACTGCTTTACCCGATGAGTCTTTCAGTGCTGTAGTCATCACAAGCATGTGGCCCTGAGAAGGCTTAAGAGGTTTAAGTGGCACAACCGAGATAGTGTTACTATCAGCCAGGCTTAAAACGTAGTCCACACCATACGTCAGCTGATCGCCAAGTTTACAACCCGCTGATGGTGTTGTTACTTGCGCGCAGTCTGGGTCGCTTTGGTCTAAGCCTAGCGTTGCCTCAAACAATAATACACCCGCAGACAACGTAGACGCATCGAGTGAAGCTCCCACTGGTGTTTCAACGTCGATAACAAATGGGTGTTGTGTAGACCAACCATCAAGTACGTTCAGTGCGTTTTGTGGGTCACCAAAATCTGTTGGATCTGCTACAGGAATGTTAAGTGTATAGTCAAAGAAACCGTCATCGCCCGGAAGCATTAGAAGGTCATTAGGAACGTTTAAGTTGCCAGCGGCTGGATCAAAAACGATACGTGAAAATGGCGTTTGGACTTCTGTTTCGGCTTGGATATCAGAAAATGTTTCATCAGAGCCACCACAGCCTGCTAGACCCAGGGCAAGGGCCACACTGGAACTTAATACGAGTTTTCTCATCTCTACTCCCTACAAGCATTTTTGTTATTCTTTGTCTAAAACGAAGCCTACGGATTCAGGCTCCCTCTACCTCGTTCCTGCGAGCGTAGAAATATGCTTTAAACATGTTAGACCAGTTGTATCTCCCTCAATCTTATTGACTTTGTTGCAACTTTGCAAAGTTTTGTTAACCAGTTTGGTTAACTTTTTTTACGTTTAGCGAGAAATTTGATTGAATGTTTTACTTGTGACTCAGTCTGAGTATGATCTCAGGAAATACTAATTGTTAATGATATCAGAGCGCGTTGTTCTTTGCGTTACACTTTTTGTTCATTCAATTCATGCGCTAAGTCGTGCATCACGCGTGTAGTTTGATTATTGCAAATTGGGCAGTCAATCTACCTAAGTAGCCTGTGAATGAACGTTTTGTGTAACGTGTTCAACGTGAGATAAGTTGTAGAGTCTATTCGAAGGATAATAATGAACGAGTATAATGCACCGCAAGATTTGCTTAAAAACAAAGTTGTATTAATTACGGGTGCGGGAGACGGCATAGGCAAACAAGCAGCAATAACCTATGCAGCGCATGGCGCCGAGTGTATTTTACTGGGCCGTACAGTGTCAAAACTCGAAGCGGTTTATGATGAAATTGTTGCAGCTGGAGGCAAAGAACCTGCCATTGTTCCGCTTGATTTAAAAGGTGCAACACCAAGTCATTATCAACAAATGACACAAACTATAATTGACCAGTTCGGTCGATTAGATGGTGTATTGCACAATGCATCAATTCTTGGGCACCTAAGTGCTTTTAAAGATATAGATGCACAAGAATGGCAGGACGTCATGCAAATAAATCTAAATGGCATGGTCTACATGACACAAGCGCTTATCCCTGCACTCGAAAAAGCAGACAATGCATCAGTAATTTTCACCACATCAAGCGTTGGAAGAAAGGGGCGTGCTTTTTGGGGCACCTATGCCGTGTCTAAATTTGCCACTGAAGGCGTCATGCAAACCCTAGCCGACGAGTACCAGAACAAATCGCTGCGTTTTAATTGTATAAACCCAGGTGGTACCCGTACTCATATGCGCGCACAAGCGTTCCCTGCGGAGAATCCAAATACGCTTAAAACCCCATTAGATCTAATGCCTATGTATTTGTATTTGATAGGCGATGATAGCTTGGCCGTTAATGGTCAATCACTAGATTGCCAACCTAAATAAAGCGTACCTACCTTTGATAAAAAAACAAGCCGCTACAAAGCGGCTTGTTTTATAAAAGTTTAACGGTCATTAAACGAGTACCTGCGTCTAATTATTCCCCTACTTTCGCCCACGTATCGCGCAAACCTACAGTTCGATTAAACACAGGCAAACCGCTATTGCTGTCGTTGTCTACGCAAAAATAGCCGGTACGTTCAAACTGCCAAGCGCCTACCTTTGGCACATTGTTGGTCAGACCCGCTTCTACCCAGCCTTGTTTAATTTCAAGCGAGTTAGGATTAATGGCATCGGTAAATGACTCTTCAGCCGCAGGGTTTGGTACATTGAAAAGACGATCATACAAACGGAATTCCGCCGCTTGCCCTGAAGCAGCATCTACCCAGTGAATGACACCTTTTACTTTGCGCCCATCTGCTGGGTCTTTTCCGAGGGTATCTGCATCATAAGTACAGTAAACAGTCGTAACATTGCCCTGTGCATCTTTTTCAACGCGGTTGGCTTTGACAACATAAGCATTACGCAAACGCACTTCTTTATCCAAGACAAGGCGCTTAAACTTCTTATTGGCTGATTCACGAAAGTCGTCAGCCTCAATAAATACTTCTCGACTGAAACCAATATTGCGTGTGCCCATTGATTCGTCATTTGGATGGTTCGGTGCAACAAGCGTTTCTTGTTTGCCCTCATCATAGTTTTCAATAACCAGTTTAATAGGATCCAATACCGCCATTGCGCGCGGCGCATTGACGTTCAAATCATCGCGAATACAGGCTTCTAGCATTGACATTTCAACCATGTTGTCCATTTTTGTAACGCCAATGCGTTTACAAAACTCAACAATGGACCCCGGTGTGTAACCTCTGCGACGAAGGCCTGCTATAGTTGGCATCCTTGGGTCATCCCAACCACTTACGTGATTCTCTTCAACTAATTGAATTAGACGACGCTTACTAAGTACGGTGTATTCTAGATTGAGTCGCGAAAACTCATATTGACGCGGTGTGCAGTCAATACTGATATTTTCGATAACCCAATCGTACAAACGGCGATTGTCTTGAAATTCCAGCGTGCATAAAGAATGTGAAATCCCTTCAATGGCATCTGAGATACAATGGGTAAAATCATACATGGGATAAACACACCACTTATCACCAGTTTGATGATGATGAGCGTGTTTTACTCGATAGATTACAGGGTCTCTCATGCACATAAATGGCGAAGACATGTCTATTTTGGCCCGTAAGCTACACTCGCCCTCTTTGTAGTCACCAGCAGTCATTTTTGCAAATTCATGCTTATTGGTATCAACATCAGTATCGCGGTAAGGACTATTTTGGCCAGGTGCTTTGAGTGTGCCTCGCATTTCTCGCATCACTTCTTGTGACGAGAAATCCACGTACGCTAACCCCTTATCTATAAGCTCATTTGCATAAGCGTGAAGTTGATCGAAGTAATTAGACGAATAACGTTCTTCACCGTCCCACTTAAAACCTAGCCACTCTACATCTTCTTTGATGGAGTTAACGTAAGTTATATCTTCTTTCGCGGGGTTGGTATCGTCAAAACGTAAATTGCAGGTTCCAGTGTAATCTTGTGCTATACCAAAATTAAGACAAATTGACTTTGCATGGCCAATATGAAGAAACCCATTTGGTTCAGGCGGAAAACGCGTCTTAATAGCGTCATGTAATCCACTAGCCAGATCTTTATCGATAATTTGACGGATAAAATTGGTCGGACGGTGTTCAGTCTCGGCCATTCGCATGTTCCCCTTATGCACTAATAAATCTAAACAATTTTTCGCAGTATAACACTGTCATCAATATATCAACCACGTTTTATTCAAGTAAGCATGACAACTGGTTGAATAAAGCGCATTACCGATGCCATCGTGTGCACTAGTATCTAAAAAACCTGTAACAAAACATCAAAATACAGGTAAGCGACAAATTTTGTGGTAATCTCATTTTTGCGACAACAATGTCGTGGTAGCAAAACATGGTGTTTATGAAAGAAAAAGCAACCTCATTCGATATCGCTCACTTAGCAGGTGTTTCACAATCAACGGTATCAAGAGCGTTAAACAATAGCCCTCTTGTGAACCAAGAAACACGTGATCGCGTTCAGCGTATTGCGCGCGAATTGAACTATAAAGTGGATAAAAACGCGAGCAACTTGAGGAAACAAAAAAGCAGTACTATTGCATTGTTGTTGTTTGAAGACCCCACGTCTGATGACTCTATGATCAACCCGTTCTTCTTGGCGATGCTGGGGAGTATTACGCGTGCCTGTGCACAAGCTAATTATGACCTGCTCGTTTCTTTTCAAAATCTTGAAGACGATTGGCATGCCGAGTACGAAGACTCGAATAAAGCAGACGGTATTATTTTACTTGGATACGGTGATTACACCGACTACCAAAATAAGGTAGCTCAATTAGAATCACAAGGAACACATTTTGTTCGCTGGGGAGCACCAGACGCAGCGCATCCTGGCGTAAGTATCGGTTGTGACAATTACCAAGGCGGGCAAAAAATAACCGAACATTTACTCTCACTGGGCAAAAACACGTTCGCTTTCATTGGTGACAATGGAGAACATGCACCCGAGTTCAAAGCCAGATTTGATGGCTACTTTCACACACTCAGTCAACATGGCCTAAGCAATAACAGTGTTCAGCGCGACGCAATTTCAACAGAAGATGCTGGCGCCTCGGCTATTCAGTCTCTTCTGGATTCGGAGGAACTCCCTCAAGCTATCGTCTGCGCATCTGATTTAATTGCAATGGGCGTTGTGCGAGCATTGCGACAAGCAAACGTTGCGGTACCCGACGATGTTGCAGTTGTTGGCTATGATAACATCGCAGTTTCGGCCTATACCACTCCTTCGCTTACTACGGTTCAGCAAAATACAAAGCTTGCAGGGGAATTGCTTGTTTCTACGCTTCTCAAAGCAATTAATAATGAAGAGGTTCAGGATTTCTTGATGCCAGCAGACATTATTGTTCGGCAGTCATGCGGCAGCGAAAAAGGCTAACCGCCTTAGGGTAACATTGTAAATTGGTGTTTAACTCAGCCCACATACGGTTTTGTTAGATAAAAAAAGCGCCTCAAGTAAAATTGGGCGCTTTTTTTGTATTAAGTTAGATGCCATTCTTTAAGCAATGGTCTCTTATTGCCTTTCCAACTGATATTCAACTTGTTCCAATAACACATCATTGATTGCTGTGTTATTTAGCACCCACACCTGAACGCCATTTGGCGCCACCGTTGTGGTCAAAGCATCGCCAGACTTAACCGCCGAGGTAGCGCCGGTTATCTGCTCTTTCCACGTTCCCGCTTGCATGTATTTAGATACGTCGAACTGGGTTGGCTCACTACTCTTATTCAACAGCACTAACGCAATTTGTGTCATATCGTCAGTCTGTAATACGCGATAAAACGCCGCCTTGTGCCCCTTCAGTTCTACGTTTACTTGAACACCTCGTTGCAATGCGGGTGTACGCTTCCTCACATTGGCTATTGTGGTAAGCGATTTTGCAATGACGTTGTCTTTTGCAGAATCAAGTACCTCTTGTCCTACATAGTTTCTATTACCAGCATGTTCAGCAGTACCGCGCATGTAGCCTACTTCAGACCCCATATATACAACCGGAATACCACGCACAGTGAACAACCAATTATGAGCATTGATAAAGCCATCATCCGTTGCATTCATTCTGGCCATATCGTGATTGTCATAAAACGTCGTTAACTCATATACGTTTTTATAAGGGCCGTGCGTAAGGTGAAGGACATCTTCCAAATCTGCAAAGTCGCTATCTAACGGCTTCTCAAAAACTGACACCATTGCTTTTTGCATAGGGAAATCGAGAACACTCACGCCACCATTTTTTTCTAATGTATGCTGGGCGATATTATTCGCTTCATAGTCAAAGCTTTCACCGAACATAAAAAACTCTGGGTTGTCTTTCCTAATCCTATCGGCAGCCTCGCGCCAGAAAGAATGAGGAACATGTCGAATAGTATCAATTCTAAACGCGTCAGCACCTTGAGATATCCAATACAGATAACTGCCTATGAGATAGTCTCTGACCGCAGGGTTTTCGTCGTCTAAATTCGACAATTTGACCAAGTCAGGGTAATTGTGAAAAAAGGCATGTAACGGATTATTTTCTGGGTCTAATGCTTCAGGCGCCAAGTTTTCATGGTCTGCAACTAAATTTCCCTCTGCGTCATAAAGCTCTCCATAGCCAGGCAAATCGTATTCCATGGTAAAACTTGGGCTGCCGTGATTTGCAACAATATCAAATACAGACTTTAGTCCATGCTGCTCACGCATTTTCTTGGTGTATTCTTTAACGCTCAAATCATCGCTAATGAGATGTTCGTCTGCCTTGTAATAGTTGGTTGCCCAATATCCGTGATAGCCAGTTTTACCGCCATCTTTGAATGCACCGCCATAGGTAATGGGTTCATCACCATTAAACGCGTAGTCTGGATTATCCACAACCGGTGTCATCCATACAGCAGTAAATCCTAGATCGCTAATATAACCAGCATTTTTGAGGATGCCTTTTAAGTCCCCTCCCATATACCCTACATAAGCTTTTTTCCCATCAGGGCCTTCAAGAGGAAGCTGCCAAGTAGGATGCTCCCCCCCCTGGTCCTCATGGTTATTGCTAGGATCTCCATCTACAAAACGATCTGTAACAACAAAATACACAGCTTCGCTCGCAAATGGCGTTGTAGTACCCGCGATGACTGACTCTGCTTCTGAAGGCAATTGCGTGTCAGATATAACTGAGGTTGTAGACGCACACCCCACTGACAGTAAACTTGCAAGCGACAGTGCAATAGTGGTTGGTTTGAAAAACATAAAACTACTCTCCTTTCGCTTCTTCAAGGGCCTGCGTATCGGCCTCTTTTACAAAGAAAACTGCCACTGCCGCAATAAGCATAGAAGCACCAGCTACAACAATGATGTACTTCGCATCATTATCAAAAACGCTACTTAAGATCCAGCCAGCGGTAAGACCAGATACAATTTGAGGGGCTGCAACCGTGAAATTGAAGATACCCATATAAACGCCGGTTTTATTGGCTGGCAACGCACCGGCGAGCATGGCGTAAGGCATGGCTAAAATAGCAGCCCATGCGATACCAATACCAACCATAGGAATAAGCAGCTTAACAGCGCCTAGCGGGACAGTGACTTGAGTGATTAATAAATTAACTTCAACCATGGTAAGGTCTTGGAACAACAAAAAGCTAACGTAGCTCAATCCACCAAGAGCAAGTGCACCGGCGTACACCGTTTTTCTACCAAACTTATCGGCTAAACGCGCTAAGAAAATTGAAAATACGGCGGCAAAGACCGAATAAGCAGCAAACAAAATGCCTACCCAGTCACCAGCAGCACCTTTTGCTGTTGTGATTGCTTCGGGTACTACTTGAGCCGCAGCAATATACGCGGGGTCAAACCACTGTTTGTCCACATTCCAGATATGCTGAGTAATTGCAGGCGTGGTGTAAACCCACATAATGAAAAGCGCGAACCATGAGAAAAACTGCACTACGGCCAGTTGCTTCATCGTTTTTGGCATATCAACGACTAATGTGAAAAACTCGCGAAGGCGCTCACCCAAAGGTGCTTTTTCCTTGTTCATCTCAGCGATATCATCTGCGCTAAGGCCTTTATAACGATTGTACTCTTCTGGTGAATATTCCTTTGTTCGAATAACGGTCCAAATAACAGTACCAAGCAGCACAGTTGCGCCTATGTAGAATGCCCACATAACCGACGGAGCGACCTCTCCCATTTGAGCGGTATTCTCAAGCCCAATAACGTTGGTTAACAAAAACGGTAAAATAGAGCCAATAACAGCGCCAATATTGATCAAAAATGACTGTATAGAATAGCCAACATTTCGCTGAGAAGGAGGCACCATATCGGATACCAGTGACCTAAAGGGTTGGAAGCAGACATTAAACGAGGCATCCATCAGCGCAACCATAAGTGCGCCCATTAGCATTGGTGCCAAGAAAGCAACAAAAATAGGTGCATTAGGGAGTAGTATCATGCCAACCACTGCAGCAACAGCCCCGGCTAAAATGAAAGGACGACGTCGGCCTAGTCTATTCCACGTTCTATCAGATGCAGAGCCTACGATAGGTTGTACGATGAGCCCCATTATTGGCGCAACTAGCCAGAATAAAGACAATGAGTGAAGATCAGCGCCCAAGTCAGATAAAATTCTACTGACATTCGCGTTTTGCAGTGCAAAACCAAATTGAACACCTAAAAAGCCAAAACTGACATTCCATATTTGCCAAAACGAAAGGCGCGGTTGTGTTGTTTGCATAGTTTGCTCTATTTATTGTTTTATTTGAAAAATATAGGTTATTGAACCACAAAAACAGTCGCGGACATTGCGGGTAAAGCAACCGTGTCTGTCAACGTAAACTCAGCGCCATCTCGCAGACGGGTCAGCGTTGAAAATCCACCAATCACCTCTGTGTACTCACTTAGGTCTATTGAAGTTTCTTGTTTATTAAGTACCACCATCAGCGCACCGTCTTGCGTTTCTGAGCTCAGCCTAAAATAGGTGTATACACCATCCTTTGGCGCATAGTGTTTCATGTCACCTTCAAAAAGGTGCGGATGTGTCTTACGTAATGACAGTAATTGCTTGGTACGTTTTTGCGCCCAACGCTCATTGTCAGTCAAGCCTTCGCCAGTAAACGCATTCTTATCTGTGTCTTCTTGCCACCCTCCAGGAAAATCGGTTCGGATAATACCGTGGTCTGTCGTTCCTTCGTTTTGCATCAGAATTTCGGTGCCATAAAAGACTTGGGGTATACCGCGAGTAGTCAAAAATAGCGTCATTGCCATATTCCATTTATCGATATCGTGCCCTACCTGCGTAAAAATACGACTCATATCGTGGTTATCAGGAAATATAACAAGGTTGTTTGGCTCACTATAGAGAAAATCTGTAGCAAGCGTTTCATAAATGGTTATGAAACCAGAGTTCCAACTCTCTTCACTGTCTAGCGCTTTTACAACAGCGGTTTGAAGAGGAAAATCCATGACAGAGGGTAAGGCACTCACATAATCATCATGTTTGTGACTTCCGCGTTGCCAATAAGCAGTGATTGCTGGGTTAACTGACCATTCTTCACCAACAATATTAAGGTTAGGATATTCTTGCATAACGCGTTGAGTCCACGCGCTTAAAAACGCCTTGTCGGGATATGAGTAGGTATCAACCCTAATACCACTCAAATTAGCATACTCAACCCACCATATAGCATTTTGAATAAGGTAGTTGGCTAAATGTGGGTTTCGTTGATTCAGGTCTGGCATTGTGGGAACAAACCACCCATCGCTGAATCCTTTTATGTCACTATCTATAGCGTGCGGGTCGTGAAGCGACTCTCGCTTGTGCGTGGTACCTACAAATTTGCCGTCATTATTTATCCAATCTTTAGACGGCATATCTTCCATCCAAAGATGGTTACTACCAATGTGGTTCAATACCATGTCCATAATTAGACCAACGCCAGCATCATTAGCTTTGTTGCTTAGCGTTATGTAGTCTTCGTTGGTGCCAAACCTAGGGTCTATATTGTAGTAATCTGTGGTTGAATAACCATGGTAACTATAATTATCCATGGCATTTTCAAGCAAGGGCATAGTCCAAATTTGGGTAAATCCAAGTTCTGATATGTAGTCAAGGTTGTCAATAATGCCCTTGATATCACCACCATGACGCCCGCCTTTCTCACTTCGGTTGACCGTGTCAACGTAACCGTCAATGTTATCGTTGTTCTTGTCGGCGTTAGCAAAACGATCCGGAGCGATTAGGTATATCGCATCTTTTGGTCCAAAGCCCTCACGTGCTGCGGAGTTCTGCTTGCGATTCATCAGCGAGTAGGTCATTTCTCGCTTACTGCCATCAGGATCGGTAAACACGAGTTCTATATCACCCGCTTTCGATTTCGACGTATCAAGAGTGACAAACAAATAGTTTTTACTGTCTAACGCAACACTTTCAGTAACGGCAGCATTACCATTAACAACAGAAACCTTGTCATCTACAATATCGTTACCGTACACCATAAGCTCAACGTGAGGAGACGCCATGCCCGCCCACCAGTTTGGAGGTGATACACTGAGTTCATCGGCACAAGCAGCAAATGGAAATGCCAACAAAGCCATAGTGCACAAAGAAGGGATACTGTGGGATGAATTAAAACCTGGAAGGTTGGCCAGAGGGTGTTTGTCTGCTTTCACTGTGACCTCATGTTAAAATTACGTTAAGTATATGATGGTATGGTGATACTACCCCTCTTCGAAGATAAGACCAATGCACTGCATACGTATTCACGCCGCATATCAAAAACCTGCAATGCTCTCTGCCTGTATTTTATTCACATAACCGTCGCTTTTTGGCAACGCATTACTTTGTTGGGAAGAAAGAGGGCATTCCGGCCAAATTCATTGTACCGAGACACTCCCCTTTTTATCTCAAACGACCTCAATGTTAAAACGAAAATACCTTGGTTTCTAATGGGCCTAATGAAAGCGGTGTTTCGTAATGTTCGCCTTGTTCAGTCAACACTGCATCATCGTGCTCAAGTAGTGCTGACAGTGCTGATTTTTCGACCTCGCCACTTAACAACGATTTGGGCAAGTTGAGTGTTACATTGTTCAGTGGCTTTTCATCAAAGTTCGCTATAACAATAAAACCATGACCGTCTTTTATTCTGGCAAACGCAAATTGTTTCTCTGAATAGGCTGAACCTGCAACATTTAAGTTAACACTGTGAAGATTAACAAAGTCGCCATGAATGGCGTCGTTTTCAGCCGCAATGGCCATTATATTTTCATAGAATGTACGCAGCGCAAGTTCTTCTTTTGATGATTGGCCACCATCAAATTTTCCCTCATTCATATATCGCTGGTGAGCAGGTACACCAACGTAGTCGAATATTGACGTTCTGGTTGGATCGCCAAATCCTGTCTCCTCGCTTCCATCCTCACCTACGTCTTGACCGAAGTACAGTAACGTTGGAGATGAACTTATTAGTGCGCTCACCGCCAGCGCAGGTTTTCCTTTAGTTGCGCTTCCTGCAAAATCAGGGCTAGCTATCCGCTGTTCGTCATGATTTTCAAGGAAATGAAGCATGTGGGGCGCGATATCACTAACTTGTTCGTGAATACTAACAAGTTCGCTTACATTGCCCTTCCCTTGCATTATCGCCTTAAGCGTATCGTAGAATCCGACTTTGTCGTAGAGATAGTCCATTTTTCCATTGAAAATGTAATCACGGTACTTGTCGGGCTGATACACTTCGGCAAGAAGAAAGGCATCATCATTTTCAGTTTTGATACTGCTATTTAAAAATGACCAAAATTCGACAGGCACCATTTCGGCCATATCATATCGGAAACCATCAACACCTTTACCTAACCAGTAATGAGCAATGTCTCTGAATTTATACCACGAGTCGGGTAGTGTTTTGTATTGCCAAAATGCAGCGTGCTCTTGATAACTTTTGTTCTCAAATCCGTCAGGTAGACGAGGAAAATCAAAGCTACCATCGGGCCTAACACCGTAGTTAACTTTCACTGTTTCATACCAGTCGTTTATGTCAGGCTGTGGCGCCCGTGCTCCGTTACCTGTCCACTTCGCTGGAAACTCTGTAAATTTACCATCACTTTTTGGATGTACCTCGCCACCCAATACGTTGTACGTGTCAGACGTCGGTACCTCAAATGCCTTGTCGACAACATAGTAGAAATTGTTGTTCTTCGCATAGGTAACGGTAACATCGTCGTTTTCACCGAAATCAGCAACACCGTCGGGCGCTGAAAGTGAGCGATAGTCTCTAGCAACATGATTGGGGACAATATCAATGATGACTTTCATACCCGCCTCATGCGTGCGAGTAATCAGTGCCTCAAACTCTTCTAACCGCTTAGCTGGGTCAGTCGCTAAATCGGGGTTAACGTTATAATAGTCTTTAACAGCATAAGGCGAGCCCGCCCTTCCCTTTATAACGTCAGGGTCATCCTGAGAGATACCATACTGACTATAGTCTGTGACTAATGCATGGTGCGGCACTCCGGTAAACCAAACATGGGTAGTACCCAAAGCTTTAATACTCGACAACGCGGCAGGCGTAAAATCAGCGAACTTGCCTACGCCATTTTCTTCTATTGTGCCCCACGGTTTATTCGTCGTATTTGTATTACCGAAGAGTCTGGTAAACACTTGGTAAACCACTGGCTTGCCGACACGCTCTTGAAATTGTACTGATGCTTTGGACTGGGTATCGGACGACGAACCGCGTTCACTGGTCTCTTGTGCCATCGCCGTATCCTCTTTTATAGAAGTAGTGTCACTGCAAGCAAGGACAGATATGGAAAGCATGGCAATAGTAAGGGGCTTTATTCGAAAAACATGATGTAAATTAAGCATAATATTAACTATTTTGTTAGTAATTCGTTAATACTACGCACTTACCATGCGCTAAAAAACATGCATACGTATTCAACACTTAAAAAGCTATTAAATTACCGTAGTTTTTCCAAATAACATTTGTTCTCATTAAACAACACACTTTGACCCTCTCCAAAGTGTGAAAATTCACCATGAATTTGTAACATAATGTTACGATTGTTTCTTTTTTGACTAATTCCTCAATATAAACAACAAAAGTTAACGAACAATTGTATCTGATATATTGATTCCACAGGCTTTGTATGTCTAAATTAGCCCTCGGGTGTCTGTACCCGACGACATAACAAACACATAAAACAATTCAGGAAGATCCAGGGAGACTTTCGATGTTTAAAAACAATAAATTGGCCTTTTCGGTCAAGACTGCTTGTGCTTTTGGTTCAGTATTAGCACTTTCGGCAGGTAATTTTGCACTCGCTCAGGAAACGGCAGAAGACAAGGCGAACGCAGAAGAGTCAGTTGAAAAGATTTCAGTAACAGGCTCACGTATCGCTCGTGCAGAGCTTTCTACTCCAGCACCTATCGTATCTATCGGTGCAGAACAATTAGCTCGTTTTGATACACCAGACCTAGGTAGTATTCTTGCAGAGCTTCCGGCTATCGGCGCGGGCTCTACCCTTATCGGTAACAACAACAGCAACGCAAACGCTGGTCTAAGCTCACCTGATTTGCGTAACCTAGGTATTAACCGTACGCTTACCCTTGTTAACGGTAAGCGTCACGTTGCGGGTGCTCCAGGCTCTTCAGCTGTTGATACTGGTACTATTCCTGTTTCTCTTATCGAGAACGTAGAAGTGGTAACCGGTGGTGCATCAGCAATCTACGGTTCAGACGCGATCGCGGGTGTAATCAACCTTGTACTTCGTGATGACTACGAAGGTTTCGAATTCAACGCTCAGGGTAGTACCGACACTAATGGTATCGGCGCGGAAAGCTTCCGTTATAACTTCCTTGCAGGTGCAAACACTGCAGACGGTCGTGGTAACGTTACGTTCTTCGTAGAAAACCAGCGCATTTCTGAAGTACTTGAGCCAGAGCTTCAACAAGCACAAGCTTTTGGTACTGTTATTAACCCAGACGACACCGGCGAAAACGATGGCATTCCTGACCGTTTAACACGTCCATTCGTTGGTTCAGAAATGATCAACGGCTTCACTGTTCTTAACCCGTTCGGTGGCGGTCCACGTATTACTTTCCTTCCAGACGGTTCACCAGTGGACCAAGTTAGCCGCGACTTAACTAACAGCTTCGCGTTTGGTAACTTTGACCAACGTTACGACAGCGTTTTCTTCGGCGAAGACTTCCGTAACTTTACGCCTAAGCAAGACCGTATCACTATTGCGTCAAACTTCAAGTATGACTTGAACGATAACATCCGTGCATATGGTGAAGTTAAGTTTGTAGACACTGATATCGAGCAACAGTTCCAACCATCTTTCCGTTTCGGTAACATTAGCATTAATGTTGCAGACAACGCGTTCCTAGATGAAGCTACTCGTCAGCGTCTTCTAGACGGTGGCCAGACAACAGTACAAGCAGCTCGCTTCTTTACTGACATCGGTAACCGTTCGGCATCTAACGACCGTTCATTGTTCCGTGCAGTAGCTGGTTTCGACGGTTTCTTTGACATCGGCGATACATCGTTTGACTATGATATCTCATATAACTACGGTCAAACTGACAACACGCGTCGTACTCTTAACGACCTAATCCCAACGAACTTTGCAGCAGCAGTTGATTCTGTTATCGACCCGGATACTGGCCTAGCGGCATGTCGAAGCCAAGTACCTTCAGCTCAAGGCGAAGGCTACAGCGATCCGGCTCTAGTTAACGGTGGAAACTGTGTTGCGTTCAACCCATTCGGTTTCAATCAGGCATCTGAAGCGGCGCAAGATTTTGTGTCTGGTAACGTAGAACGTACAGATGTAATTTCTCAAGAAGTATTCTTGGCAACTATCAGCTTCGATACTTCTGCGTTCTTTGAACTACCAGGCGGTGCTGTTGGCGTTGCAATGGGTTACGAGAACAGAACTGAAACGTCTGAAACCCGTACTGACGAATTCACAAAAGCAGGTTTCTTCCTAGGTGCAGCGACACCAGATGAAGAAGGTGGTTTTGATGTCGACGAATTCTTCGTAGAAGTACGTCTTCCAATTTTAGCTGACATGGAATTTGCTAACGAGCTTTCTGTTGATGCGGCATTCCGTACTGCAGACTACTCTCACGCAGGTTCTGCTGACGCATGGCAAGTAGGTCTTCTTTACTCTCCTATCGAAGATGTTCGTCTTCGTGCGCAAGTGGGTGAAGCGGTACGTGCTCCAAACGTAAGCGAAGCATTCAGCCCGCAATCACCAGGTTTCTCTAACATCAGTGACCCTTGTGACGCGGATAACATCAACGAAGATCCAGATCGCGCAGCAAACTGTGCGGCGCTAGGTATTCCTGCTGGCTTCCAAGCGAACGATAACGTAAGTATCGACACAATTTCAGGCGGTAACCCTAACCTTATCTCTGAAACTGCGAAAAGCTTAACGTATGGTATTGTATATACGCCTACGTTCCTTGAAGACTTCTCATTGACAATCGACTACTACGACATTGAAGTAGAAGATGCAATTACGTTCATTGACCCTCAAGACATCCTAGACCTTTGTGTTGACGGTTCTGCTGGTCTTGATGAAGTATTCTGTGGCCAAATCACGCGTGACCCAACAACTAACGACGTTGAGCTAGTTACTTCTGGTTTTGCGAACGCAGGTGCATTTACTTCTCGTGGTATTGACTTCCAGATTCGCTACCTAGCTGACCTAGCTGACTTCGGCCTTGACCTTCCAGGTGAAGTTCGCTTCAACATCTTCGGTACTCGTAACCTAGAACTTAACTTGTTCGCGTTCCAAGACCGTCCAAATGAGGCAAACTACGAAGCTGGTGAAATCGGTGATCCACGCGATCAGTTCAACACAAGCATTGACTACAATGTAGGTGACTGGAACTTCAACTGGTCTAGCCGTTTCATTGAAAGATCAGCGCGTTTTAACGTAACTCCAGAAGCGTTTGGTGGTGCAGGTTCAGAAGAAGACTTTGACATCGCTTATGCAGGTTCAATCTGGACGCATGACTTAGGTGTTCGTTATAACCTAAATGATGACACGACTTTATTCGTAAACATGCGTAACGTTTTCGATAAAGTTCCACCAGCGTGGACATTCAACCCACTATATGACCTAGTAGGTCGTCGTGTTACTGCAAGCGTACGCGTAAACTTCTAATCTGACTCTTTACCTCTTCACTACGGTGGTGAGGTAAAGTTAGCTCTCTCAAGAGCGATCAGGTAAAGTCATATTAAAAAGCCCATCACATCGTGTTGGGCTTTTTTGTTATTTACGGTTAGGCAACAAACAGCGTTTCTTCAGTCAATAGTAGTAATACGCATGGGTGCCTAGAGGTGAGCTCCTGAGAATATGAACATACTGATTTCAGGCTTCGGGTCTGTTATGCAGGAGTTTTATAAAGAAATAAAGAAATAGTGTGGGAAAATAGATGACACAAAAAGATGTAGGTTAAACGTTGATGAATAACCTACAATCGTTAATTAGGCAGCGCATGTGTCTTGCTTGCTTGGCTCTTTCGCTAAGAAAGGCATTATTGAATTGACTGAAAGTAACAGGTTATCGTCTATTGCCTCATAGAAAGCAGACAAAGGCGTTGCAATCTGCTCAACAATAGACGTTGGTGCTATACGATAAGGCATGCGAGTTCCGTTAAAATCTACCTTCTCACCAACAGGCTCAAAATTAAAACCAAATACTTTCATACGTCGTGCTAATTTGGGCTCCATAAGAACATATGCGTGCTTAATTCCATAGCGTATACACAGGCTTGTTGCCATTAAATAAAGCGCTACAGAAAGATATGGAAATTGCTGCATTGAAAGAGAAACACGTTTATCTAGCGCGTACGTATTTAGTTTGTTTTCAGGTAAAACCTTCGATTGAAACTGCCGTATGCGAAAGGCTTTGGGTATAGCTAAACGTGAAATCTCACAAATCCCTTCTTTTGCAAGCGTCGACGGTAATTTCTGGTGGTCTAAAATGCTATCTTTAAATTTATCTTCTAACGGTAAGCCAACACCAGAAACTGTTGGCAAAACAAGTCTTATTGTACCAGCACACTCGCCGGTAGGAATGTGCTTGATAAAGCAATTTATGGAGCGCTCATCATAAATGTCTGTCTCGATGGCGTGTTCATTTTCTCGCTCATAGTTCATTTCTTTACAATAAACACTGTGGCGCGTTTTATAGCTTACTTCTTTTTCTGCATCAGTATTTGCAATAACAAGTTCATATCGACTAAAGAAAAACTGATTAATTGCGTCTCCTAATTCATATTCGGAAGACGTTTGAGATGGTGAACCCGCCAAGACTTTAATTTTTTCTATCATGTTGTCACTACGTCGTTTTAACGTTTTCATTGTTCTACTATACATAGCAAGTTCCCCTGAAATTTCAGTATATAGGCGTTTGGGTAACTTCCTAGTATTAACAACACCTTAGTTTGTCTTAATCTTTGTTCTGTTATTAGTGTCGCGACTTTGTCTTATTAAAGCGTCGCCATGTTCGTACTCAGTCTTACTCAACCTGTCATACAACAACACGTTGGCCGTCGCAGCCAAATTCATGCAAGAATAAGTAGGGACATAAACCACATGGTTACACCATGCTAAGATCTCTTCATCTAAACTGCCGTCTTCTGGCCCTAACACGTAGAATGCATTATCAGGGTGAGAAAAAGCAGGCAGTGGTATCGCCCCTTCTACTAATTCAATCGCAACGACAGATGCGCCAACAGGTACAACGTCTTTCAGATCATCAACACCTACCGTAGGAATTGTTTTGTGAAAGGCCTTGGTATCTGCATTAAAATCCTTGGCGAATCGATATCGCTGTCCGGTATAGAAAACACTAGCGACGCCATAGCACCCAGCAGCGCGCAAAATAGACGCCACGTTTACAGGGTTCTTCGGGTTTACTAATCCAATAGATACTTTTTGATTTAACGCGTGCACGTGATTATATAGACTTTTTATTATGGTATTGATATTGCCATGTTCTGTCGTGTCTATCCACCATCACATAGCGCTTTTTCTCACTGTTTTTGCAGATTTCGAACATTTTGCTATCAAACCTCAAATCATTACCATACGTTTGAATAAAATAGCGTCATTGTGACCACGTTCACTACACCGAAAAATCAATCGCGTTATCAGATGTATTTATTGTAAAGTATTTATATATACACGTGCATGCATGGGTTATGCCATATTTAGCATTGCGCATTTTGGTTATAACCAACGGTGTCTGCACCAACCGAGTTAAGTGCTTCCTTCTGTGGTTTATGACGTTAGACTTAGAAAATATAACTTTTTTGAGTTACAGCATTTTATAGCCACGAAGGGGATACACTGCTTTTAACAATTCAAAGTGTCTCTGATGGCATACAGTTTCCGCAAATATGGCATCACGTCACAAACCGCGACTGAACAAACATGTTTAATTACACAGCACCTATAATTGTTTAAATTGAAGCGCTTCTTCGTGCGAAGGGAAATTAAGTGCACAGCCATTGATAAACTGCGACACGTTTTGCTCAATGTAAAGATCGCCCTGCCCTGGTTGATTTTGCGCTAGTCTTGGAAATGCCCCATACCCCGCAAGTAAGCAATGCCATGAGAGAGAATCCCAATGCATCCCTATTTTTTGCTTTTCTATTTCTGCAGCCACATCTTCTCGGCTAAACCAACTGTTTAGTACGCCCATTAATGAAGACGATAATTTCGTATTGTTTCGATTATCTCGCCAATAGTCACTGTCATCACGCGTGTTTAATTTGTAATGAGCAACGATGTAGTCGCGTACCCGATTAAACCGTTCTTTTGCAAACGCGTTGTAATTGGCTTGTTCTTGATTTGAAAAACGGCCCTTTTCAAACAGAGCAGAAAACTGCTCAATGCATATTTGAACAAGGTGCAATGCGGTCGCCTCGAGTGGCTCGATGAAACCTTGAGAAAGCCCCAGAGCGAGACAGTTCTTATGCCAATGTTGACTTACCTGCCCCACTTTCATAGAGAGATGCCTCGCTGAAACATCTGCATCAGAAAGGCCTAAAAATTGCCGCAGTTCAGTTTCTGCATCGTCAGAAGATAAATGTGAGCGACTGTAAACATAACCGTTACCAGTGCGGTTTTGTAGTGGAATGGTCCAACACCAACCGTTAGATAAGGCCGTAGACTGTGTTTCAACAGAAATAACCTGCTGTGCCGCAGTAGGGAGTACCACAGCAGCATCATTAAACAAGTTATCCTTGTATGAGTTAAATTCGACCCCTAGTGCACCCTGAAGGAGTTTTGAAGAGAATCCTGTACAATCTATAAAGAAGTCACCTTCGATATTGCCGCAGCTATCGGTAGCAAGAGAGCGAATATCTCCATTAGGGTGTAGTACTACGTCTGAGATATTTGTACTGACATGATTTACCCCTCGCGACACTGCTACATCACGAAGATACCCCCCTAAAAGGGCACTATCAAAGTGATAGCCATATTCCATTCTAAAGGGAAAGTTTTCTGGTGTTATAGGCGCTTTGTTATGTTTTGCTAACGCGCCGTTTAAAAGAAAATCCTCTCCCAAAACATGGGTCTCTAAACCGAGCCTGCGAGTACGACAGTTAACCTCAAAGGCACGTTGGGTAAATGTATCCGTCTGCGAAATAAACGGATGTCTATAACTTTTTATACCTGAGGCAGGGCTCCAGTCATTAAATTGAATACTGACTTTGTAAGTAGCATTGCATTTGGGCATCCAGTCACTTTCAGATACAGCTATTTCACTAAAAAAACGTTTTAAGGTTGGTGTAGACCCTTCTCCAACACCAATAATACCAATATCAGGAGATTCGACGAGTGTGACTTCAACCTTTTCTTTAGGCCACTTATGAGCAAAATAATTAGCCGCCATCCAACCTGCTGTGCCGCCCCCGGCAATGACGATGCGTATAACCTTATTCATTTTTTATTAACTTCCACAGTACTGCTTCAAGAAGTCATCATGGCTGGAAATTTTACCTATGGGCTCGTCTTTTATTCGTTTTATATTGTGCATTAATTCAAGAATTTTTTGATCTGACAATGACTTAGCAAGGGGGTGGTAGTCTTGTTGTGAGACACCTTGCCCCATTAAGACCTGAAGCCAAGAACTTTCTAAAAAGAGATCATTCTGTTCTCTAAATAAGTTGCCCGATGCTTTGAATAATTCAATTTTGTGCGTCAAACTTTCTGGCACTTCCATTTCCCGCACGTCCTTCCAAAAGTGCGAATCTGTGCGTTCGTTGACATGATAGTGCAAAATAATAAAGTCACGTATTTGCTCAAATTCAAGCTGCGATTGCTTATTGTATTCATCAACTTGTTTTTGCTTAACCCCATTGTGTGGGAACAGATGGATAAGTCTTACCACCGCTGATTGAATAAGGTGAATACTGGTCGACTCTAATGGTTCAAGAAAACCGCTGGATAAACCTACTGCTACAACATTCTTATTCCATTGCTTTCGACGACGCCCCGTTCTGAATTTTATGAAATTAGGGTCGGCAAGCGGTTTTGAGTCCAAGTTTGACGAAAGAAGTTCAAGCGCCTGGTCGTCCGAATAATAGTTACTGCTGTAAACCAAACCATTTCCATTTCTATGCTGAAGCGGTATTCTCCATTGCCATCCCGCTGAGTGAGCAATTGAGCGGGTATAAGGCAGCGTATTTTCAAATCGCTCTGAAGGCATCGCTACAGCTCGGTCACATGGCAGCCAGTGAGACCAATCTTCATACCCTGTATTCAGTGTCTGTTGTGTGAGTAACCCTTTAAATCCAGAACAGTCAATAAACAGGTCACCATTAATCACTTGACCATCTTTAAGCGTTACGCTTTGAATAAAACCATCATCGGGGTCTTGCTGTACGCTGGTGATAATACCTTCTTGACGCACCACACCCATCTCTTCACATTTCTTACGCAAAAAACGGGCATACAGCGAAGCGTCAAAATGATAAGCATACGGCATCTCGATGATGGGGTCTGGTGACTTAATATGCGCAAACTTACCCGCTTCACACGCGAGATAATTCAAATCATAGTCCCAAATAGAACCGGTTAAGCCAGCTTCTTGTGCACGCTTAAAATAATGATGAAAATGACAAAACGCATAGCTTTTGCCCGGAGCACCGAACGTGTGGAAGTAGCTCTCACCGTTAACACGCCAATTTTCGAATTTTATGGCTAGCTTCATTGTTGCATTAGTTTCACGCAAAAATTCTTTCTCATCTAAACCAAGAACATTATTAAGCGTGATAATGGGCGGTATTGTTGCTTCACCCACGCCCACGGTGCCAATGTCTTCCGACTCAATAAGGCTTACATTAACACCAGCCCCAATAAGGCGCTTAATCACCGCGGCTGATATCCACCCAGCGGTTCCACCGCCAACAATTACTACATTTTTTACAGCTTTATTCATCATATGCTCGTCATCACCATTTAAGCATAACGCTAAATTTATTATGTATTGTTGATAACATGCCACGTGGCGCTACACAACAAAAAAGCCCCATTACCTAGCGCTAATTGGGGCTTTTAAATACTATTTAATGTTTCAAGTTGCAATACACATTTCAATGAAGCCACCTGTAACACATGATGGCTTCAGTATATCTTAGAACGTGTAGTTGAAACCTAACAAGAAGTTACGACCGTATGTCTCATACTGAGTAATTTGACGGCCATCACCAGGGTTCGCCTGAATTGTTGGCTCATCAGTAAGGTTTTGACCCTGTAGCGTTACACGCAACCCTTTCAAGGCCTCAATACCAGACTCATCAAAGTCATAACCGATTTGCGCGTCAACCTGCTTAACGCCTAAATCTTGAATTTGAGCAAGTGATAGGCTGATTGCGCGAGTTTCAGTTGCAAACGCATCACGTTTGGTGCCAGAGATACGGAATTCAAAACCATTGCTCTCATAAAACGCTGTTAGTGAGTAGGTCTCATCAGAAAGACCTGGTACTGCGTCACCGTTATCTAGCTGGCCATCAAGGAATGTGGCGCTAGCAAACACACCGAACCCTTCAAGTGATTCGTGGATCATATCGAACGGTAAACTACCTTGTAGCTCCCAGCCGCGCACGAAACCTTCTAAGCCGTCTTCACGGAAGCTAACTACGCCGTTAAACGTTGCTGGCGGCACGATATCACTATCGTCTAGTACGCCATCGCCATTAATGTCCGTCTGACCTGACGTCTGGTGGAAACCTTCAATGAATGAATCAGTGAAATCACCAACAGTCTGTCCAGCTACATGCCAGTTTGTTAAGTCTTTGTAGAAGAAACTAACTGCGAAATAGCCAGAATCTGCAAAGTAGTTTTCGTATGCAATATCAAACTGGTTTGCTTCAAGAGGCTTAAGACGCGCGTTACCAGAGCTTGCAGACCATGGGCCGTTTGCTAAGTCGGTTGAAATAATCTGCTGGTCGTTAAACGTAAAGCTTACTGTATTGTTCGGACGCATATCATCCATACGAGGACGGCTAATTACTTTGCCTAACGCTGTACGAATAAATTGGTTTTCAGCAATTTCAAAGCTAAGGTTTAACGTTGGTAGTACATCTGTGTACGAATCACCGTCAGTGATAGGTGTTACAGCGGTAAAGCCAGTTGGGCCGGTAGTCGTATTGAAGCCAGAACCCGTCTGGTCTACATCAACAACCTGAAGACCAAGGTTACCGAATACAAGAATATCGCCAATCTCAGCTTCAATATCTAACTTAGCATATGCTGTTAAGATATCTTCAGAAATAGTATATGAATCACCAAAACGGCCATTTTCAAATAATTCTGCTGGTGTTTCGATGTAATAACCACTCTGATAAAGCCCTAAGCCATCATAAGCAATAACACCTTCGATACCGATGAAGCTCAAGTCTGCAATACCAATTGGGTTTGGTACCAATTCAGCATCAGGCCACGTTGGAGCAGTAAGGTAAGCACCATTGTTATCTTTAGTCTTTTCACGCTCTTGATAGTTAACACCAGCCGTCAACTTAGTGAAGATACCCCACTCTACAAAACCTTCTAGGTCAAGGCGCACAGCATCCAGTGATTCATCAAAAATAGGCTCGTTAACAAAACCATCTTGAGCTGTGTCTGGACCAAAACCTTCAACACCTTGGAAGCGCTCTACAGGTGTCAATGAGCCACCCCAAGCTTGTGGTCCAGCAAGGAAAATAGAGTTTGGATCGCCAAGGTCAACACTAGGTAACGTAGGGTGGTCACTGTAAACTGCACCTGTTGATGTCATTGTCCATGCGCGTGGTGTAAGTGGACGACCATCCACGCCGGCGCGGCCAACACCAGAGTAGCTTTCGATATCAGTTATGGTTTTATCTACTTGTCCAGTTGAAACATCTAGCGTAGCAGTCCAGTTATCGTTGATAATATATTCTACGTTTAGACCAAATGTAGTCAGTTCCGCTTTCTGCTGGCGTGAATCGTTACGAATAACAGAAAGGAAACCGTCGTAGTAACCTGAAGTTACTAGGCCATCTTCTACACCAGTAATGGTATACGCACCAGTACCCCACTCTGCACCACCTTCTTCAACACCACGGCGAACATCATTCTCTTCGAAATCAATGTAAAGCGCGTCAAATTGAAGCTTGAGCTTGTCCGAAGGTGCATATTCAATAACACCGGCAATCGATGTACGTTCTAGCATCGCTGAACGCGTGAACGAGTCGTGTCCACCCAGGATTACTGTGCCTTCTGGAACTTCAACACCTTCTGCTGCGTTCGCTGGGTTTGCGTTAGCATATCCCCAACCACGGAAGTGCTGAGCCTGTCTTGGAGACTCCATATCAGCGATTGCTAACGCAACACCCAGCTTATCGTCAGCGAATTGGTCAACATAGTTGAAAGAAAGACGGTGGCCGTGATTATCAAAATCAGGGTTACCAGAGTCCTCTTGGTTTTTCTCATAAGAACCGTTAAACGCTACGGTTTTCTGTGCACTTAATGGACTAACAGTTTGAATATCTACTGTACCACCAATGCCTTGCGTCATAAGACCCGCTTCTGGCGTCTTGTACACAAGAATGTTCGAAACTATTTCCGTTGGGTAAAGGTCAAATTCAACACCACGGTTGTCACCCATACCTAAAAGTTCGCGGCCATTTAGCGTTGTACCTACATAGTTTTCATTGAAACCACGTACAGAAAGACCACTAGTACGACCATTTCGACGCTCACCAGCAAGACCAGGAAGACGCGCAATTGACTCAGCAATACTCGTATCTGGAAGTTTACCTATGTCTTCAGCAGATAATGCTTCCACAATAGATGTGTTATCCATTTTGATAGCTTGAGCACGCTGTAAGCTTCCACGAATACCACTTACTTGAATGACTTCTAGGTTTTCTTCATCGACTGCATCAGTATTCGCTTCTTGCGCAAATGCAGGTGCAGATGCCATTGCTACACCGCCAGAAATTAGCGCAGCTTTGATTAAGTTGGGTTTAAATTGTTTCATAAAACGGGTGTCCCATACGGTTATAGTTGTTGTCTTTTTGTTGTTCTTATGACAATTAAATGACAATACATCTCGTCGGGATAATGCTATAGAGGACCGCGGTTTTGCACAATTGCCTGCATACGTATTCAATAAAAATTATGCAACACTGCGTTAACAACTTACTGATTGCACAATGTAATTTATTTACATAACTAACAGCTAAAACGTTGAAAATACGGGTTGCAAAGGCATTAAAGACCAGCATTATATGTAATAAAACAAGATTTTTTTAACATTTTGCATTATCAATGCAAAATGTTTGTAGAAATAACAAGTTGTTAATGAGATGGATTTTAACAACACATAACATTTTCAAATTGGCTGTTGTGATAAAGGAAGGAACGTATACCGAAAGGCAACACAGTTCTGTGCCGCCTTTCGTAGTTGAGATTAGAAGTTAAGTTGGCAAGATGTAATGAGCTTTTTATACGCGTTGGCGAAGTCCTCACCCATGCGTATAAACCCTTCGCTACTGTAGTGCCATGGGTCATTGTCATAAGAATAATTCGACGTATTTGTCATGTATGCTGCGCAGACATCCTTTTCAACAAAAAGTTGTTGCGCCAAATGAACTCTATTAATAAAAGGCATTATATCTTCATCACCAAGATTAGAATCGGTGATCTTTCCAATAACAACGGGCATGTCATCGCTTCTTAACGATGCTCTAAACAAGCCCATCAACCTTTGCAAATTGTCTAAGTAGTTATTTGCTGACGCTTCGCTACTATGGGCATCGGCTTCACCTTGCATCCATATGATGCCAGCGGGTATCAATGTATCGTTGGAACCATCCCCATCAATATCCGTTTGAGAAAAAGCATTCTCTATAGTCTTTAACGCAAAATCATATTGATTTTTGCCTTTGCCGTCATAGAAGTAAGGATACCAGTTACTATAGCCTGTATTAAGCGCAAGCCCCGTTCCACCAACAGCGTATTTAATTAGTGCCACTTTCTTGTTGGGAAAAGCATTGGAAATAGCCCTTGCAAAGCTGACTTCCATGCCAAACCTATTTGAGTGCTTGTTGCTTTTACCATCAGACGAGAAACCTGTTCCGTGTCCAGGTCCTAACTTTTCCCAAACACCTAATCCTCCACCCTCTTGATTATCAAAGGCACCATTGCCATGAAAAATCCATACATTTTGTTCAGACTTTAACGACTTGGGTAGCGCTTCAACATAGCCGTAGCCATCCATATTGGATTGTCCCGCAAGAAAAAATGTTAAGTACTCTGAAGCCTGAACAAAAGAAGTGCACAGCGTCAAAGAGACTGCTGTAATAAATTTGATCATGTTTATTATCCTTACTAAATCTGGTGGTAATTTACTGTCGTCAACACAATGACCGAAGACTAATCGTGGATTTCAAATTTACAAAATGAATACGTTTTCAAAACGTATAAAAAAACCCGCTCATAGGAGCGGGTTTTTAACATTTTGCTTGCTAGCGCTAATTACCAACCGGTAGTTTCGCGTAGTGCTTTACCGATGTCAGCTAGTGAACGAACAGTCTTAACGCCTGCGTCTTCTAGTGCTTTAAATTTCTCATCAGCAGTACCTT
>CAYVST010000003.1:0-74721 GCA_964454185.1 uncultured Alteromonas sp. | reverse complement strand
CTGAGTCTGCGGCATTGATGGAAAAGGTTGCGCTTGAGGTTGAGTCTAAAGGCATCCAGGCCTGGTGGGACATTGACGATTCTGCGCTATTAGGCGGTGAATTTGAGCACTATGAGAAAGTGACCGATACCTTGGACGTATGGTTTGACTCGGGTGTGACGCACTATTTCGTTGTCGATCAGCGCGATGACATTCCTGCTTCAGCTGACCTTTACCTTGAAGGCTCTGACCAGCATCGTGGTTGGTTTATGTCATCATTGATGTCATCAACAGCGATGCACGGACATGCGCCATATAAAGAAGTGTTAACACACGGTTTCACGGTAGACGCGCACGGCCGCAAGATGTCTAAGTCTGTGGGCAACGTTGTTGCTCCGCAAGAAGTCACCAATAAACTGGGTGCGGATATCCTGCGTCTTTGGGTGGCCTCGACCGACTATCGTGGTGAAATTGCGGTATCAGATGAAATTTTAAAGCGCGCTGCAGATTCGTATCGCCGTGTGCGAAACACGGCCCGCTTCTTACTGTCTAACCTTAACGGGTTTAGCGTTGAAGATGCTGTTGCCGAAGACGATATGGTGGCACTTGACCGCTGGGTTGTTGCACGTGCAAAAGCGCTACAGGCTGAGTTAATCGAAGCCTACGAGAGTTACGACCTTCTTGTCGTATCGCAAAAGCTGATGCATTTCTGTTCTATCGAGCTTGGCTCATTCTACCTTGATGTAATCAAAGACCGACAATATACAGCCAAAGCCGATGGCTTAGCGCGCCGCTCTTGCCAAACTGCAATGTATCATATCATTGAAGCACTAGTGCGTTGGATGGCACCTATCATGAGCTTTACTGCTCAAGAGATTTGGGAAACCCTACCTGGCGAGCGCAGTGAATTCGTCTTTACTGAAACCTGGTATGAAGGCTTTGCAACATTTACGCAAAGTGAAGCCTTTAATGATGATTTTTGGCATCAGGTACTTAGTGTAAAAGATGCGGCTAACCAAGCCATGGAGCAAGCGCGTAAAGACGGTGAGCTTGGCGGCTCATTAGAAGCTGATATTTCGCTGTATGCGTCGGAGTCTTTATACAATGTATTGTCAAAGCTTGAAGATGAACTTCGCTTCGTGCTTATTACATCAGGCGTTACGCTGACGAAAGTTGAAAGTGCGCCAGAAGGTGCAAACGATACCGACGTAGAAGGCTTATGGCTAACCGTTAACAAAGCAAGTGGCGCGAAGTGTGTGCGCTGCTGGCACCATCGTGATGATGTAGGCACGCACGAAGGCCACGAAGAATTATGTGGTCGCTGTGTGACTAACATCGATGGTGATGGAGAAGAGCGCCACTATGCTTAAGCTATTTCGCGAAACGGGTTTACGATTTTTATGGATAAGCGCAATTGCGTTTATCCTCGACCAGTGGAGCAAGTACGCGGTAATTGATTCGATGTCGCTATATCAATCGATTCAAGTGTTACCCTTCTTCAATTTCACTTATGTACATAACTACGGCGCGGCGTTTAGCTTTTTGGACAGCGCTGGTGGTTGGCAGCGATGGTTTTTTACCGGTATTGCTGTGGTGGTAAGTGTCGTTATTTTGTGGTGGCTAAAGCAGTCACCGCGGTCGCAAAAAATGTTGCCCATCGCGTTTGCTTTCATTTTAGGTGGAGCGTTAGGGAACGTATATGACAGACTTGTTCACGGTTATGTCATCGACTTTCTCGATTTTTACGTAAACAACTATCACTGGCCTGCGTTTAATATTGCCGATAGCGCTATCTTCATTGGTGCTGCGCTTTTGATTGTAGATATGATCAAAAATGGTGAAAAAAGCGAAGGTTCAGAATCTAAAGGCCATGTGCAAGACACAGCCGATAATAGTGAAACCTCAAAGTAATTTCTGGGACGGTCATGACAGACTCTTTAGTAATTGGTGCTGACAGTGAAGTTATTCTTCACTTCGATTTAAAATTAGAAGACGGCTCTGCAGCAGACAGTACGCGCGTGAACAATAAACCTGCAAAAATGGTGATGGGCGATGGTAGCCTAACGCCAAACTTTGAAGCGTGTTTATTGGGACTTACAAAGGGTGATAAAAAAGCATTCACCCTTCAAGCTAATGACGCGTTTGGTGAGCCTAATCCAAACAATATTCATTACATGGACAGAAGCCGTTTTGGTGCTGACTTGAGCATTGAAGAAGGCATGATTTTGGCCTTTGCCCAACCTGATGGCTCAGAAATACCGGGTATTATCAGAAGCGTAGCCGGCGATTCAGTTAGCGTTGATTTTAATCACCCACTTGCTGGGCAAACGGTTGTGTTCGATGTTGAGATTGTAGATGTAAAACCTGGTGCGAGTGCACAGGGCGGAAACTAATTATGCAAATTCATTTAGCAAACCCACGAGGCTTTTGTGCTGGTGTGGATAGAGCCATTACCATTGTAGAACGTGCGTTAGAAATGTTTGAACCACCCATTTATGTTCGTCATGAAGTGGTTCACAACAAGTTCGTTGTTGATGGGCTTCGCGATCGTGGTGCATTGTTTGTTGATGAACTACATGAAGTACCCGATGATAGCATTGTCATTTTTTCAGCTCACGGCGTTTCACAGGCCGTGCGAAAAGAGGCTGATGACCGCGGTCTTAAAGTGTTTGATGCGACCTGTCCTTTAGTGACTAAAGTGCACATGGAAGTTACGCGCGCAAGTAAAACTGGCACAGAGTGTGTGTTAATTGGACATGCAGGGCACCCAGAAGTTGAGGGTACAATGGGGCAATACAACAACGAGAAAGGCGGAATCTATCTTGTTGAGTCTGAGGCTGATGTTGCTACCTTAGAAGTTAAAGACCCCGAAAACCTTTATTACTGCAGCCAAACTACATTGTCTGTTGACGACACGGCAGACGTTATCGACGCGCTGCGTGCTAAGTTCCCACACATCAATGGGCCGCGAAAAGACGATATTTGTTACGCAACACAAAACCGTCAGGACGCAGTGCGCGACCTAGCACAGGATTGCCAAGTACTTTTAGTCGTTGGTGCGCAGAACAGCTCCAACTCAAATCGTTTGAGAGAGCTTGCAGAAAAAATTGGTTCAAAGGCATACTTGATTGCTGACGCAAACTGCATACAAAAGCCTTGGCTTGACGGCGTAGAGCACATTGGCGTGACCGCAGGGGCATCAGCGCCTGAAGTGCTGGTTCAAGGTGTTGTGAATCGTTTGAAAGAGTGGGGAGCCGTGTCGGCGTCAGAGCGCTCAGGACGAGAAGAAAACGTTGAATTTGCCGTCCCCAAAGAATTGCGCGTTAAACAGGTTATTTAGTATTGGGCATGACAACGCACGTTTGCTAATCGTCAAAGCAATAGTTATAACACCGCATCTACGTGCGGTGTTTTTATATGAGCAATGCAGTCGCAGGCTGTTTCCACCCGTTGTGTGGCGCGGTAACTTCTGGCTCATTGCCGTTATTGCGGATAATTACCAATACCTTAAAACGCGCATTGTTAGTGCGTTTAGTGCTATAGCGCTTTACACTACTTACCAAAATTATACGTTTTAATAACCAATAATACCCAGCCTCATAGCATTTTGTCTTATTATATTACATTGGCGACAGTGCCAGACGTAATCGCAAATAAATGGCAAGAGTAATGACTGCAAAAAAGGTATTCACGAAGGGCGTTATGGACAACCACTTCAGCACACAACGCGGCGCGGGATTAATCGAAATCCTGATAACCTTATTTATTCTTGCGGTTGGATTATTAGGGGTAGCAGCGCTTCAGTTTACAGGCTCTTTTGCAAACAAAGATGCCATCAGTCGAACACAAGCAGAGATGGTTGCAGCTCAAGTTGCTGAGAGGCTTCGCGCCGCCGCCCGACCAGCGTCAGTGGGCGATGGTATGGTCGTACCTAATAACTATTTCACGTCGTCCAACTATAACTTTTCTGGTTTAACCTGCTCAGGCTCTAGTCATCCTTATCGTTGTTTCTGCTTAACCCGACCCGCTGGCATCCCAAATTGTGAAGGACAAGATTGTGATGAGGTACAAATGGCGGCTTATGATGGATGGGCCCTGTCTTGTTCTGCTGTTCAGACTAATCCACAAACGACAGTGAGCGTAAGTTGTAACGACAACAACAACGCAGATATATACAGTTGCAGCGCAGGTTCTCGCGTTGCCATTTTGCTTTCATGGCCGGTAGCGTCATCAGGCAATCAAAAATATACGTTAAATGCCAGATGCAATACGCAAGAGGGAGACAGCAACGCGTGCGTCTTTAAGGACATCACGCTATGAAAAATCCAAGTAGCGTTGTATCAAAACAACAGGGCTTCTCACTGGTTGAGTTGATGATAACGCTCACATTAGGTTTACTTATTTCGGCTGCTGTTATTCAAGTATTGGTCAGTAGTAGTGTAACCAACAAACTCAATCAAGCCGTTGCGCAAGTTCAAGAGTCTGGTCGTTTTATTATGGGGCGCCTTTCGGCAGAGTTCTACGAAGTCGGGCGATATGATTTGATAACCGCGAGCGTCGACGAATCTGTTGATACCATTGCTGAAGCAGCCTACGTTCACAACAATCCTATCGCCTTACCTGGCGATTTTGCTTCACAGACCAGTTTAGGTAGCGTGCAAACGGGTTTGGGTGGCAGCGATAAACTTGCCGTGAGTTTACAGGGCACAAAAGACTGCACTGGCAGCAATCATGGGTATGCTGCAAATGCTGAGTTCCATATTGTGAATTACTACTTTGTTAGCGGTAGCACACTGAAGTGCACCGGATACGATGGCCGAGTGCTCAGAGGGCTTAAAACAGAAGTGCAAGCCCCCCAAACAGTAACGTTGCTCGACAATGTTGAAAATTTCCAAATACAGTTTGGTGTATCCGATGTGATTTCATCGTCTCGAGGCCAGGCAATTCGCTATGTTACTGCTGACGCTGTTGAGGCACTACGCGATGACAATCAGCAGGTTGTATCAATAAGATGGGCGTTGATGCTAAAGAGTTATCAAAATGAAGTTCAGCAAACCCAAGCCCAGCAATATGCGCTGTTGAACGAGGCCGCTAAGACGATGGATACCTCTCATTATTATCAAGTTTTCTCAAAGACGTTAGCGCTTCGCAATATGAAGAATTTTGTTAGGAGTTCACAATGAAGCAGCAAGGTTTAGTGATGGTTTTTGCACTTTTGGTGCTCTTGTCTATCACTGTCTTAGGTGTCAGTGCGGTGACAAGCAGTTTGTCTCAGTCGAAAATGGCGGTCTCTATGCAGCAAAGTGGTCTTGCTTTTGACGCGGCGGAATCGGCAATCGCAGGGGTGTTTTTTGAATCGGAAGATGAAATATTACTCAGCGATGCAACAAAAACTGACCCGCTATCAGAAGCGCGTCAGGGAAATGTTTTCGATCCAACCGTAGATACCATGAGCTGTTTTGATGAAGGGGCCTGGACCGACAGGTATATGACGGTAGGTGGGTTAGCCGTTGGTGACAGACATGTCACAGATGGAACATACCAAACTGAAGCGTCATCAAAAAGTTGGTCTCGTACGGCGTTTGTTAGGGAGCAGGCATGTCGAGGTTCAAGTAATGTTATCGGTGGCAGCAATATCAATTGTCACGTGTTTGTTATTCGCGGTTGCGGAAAGGTGTCTGGTAAGTCGTCCGTTGTGGCCAATACGCTTGCAGCATCAGTATTTGGTCCAGCATCTCAGTAGGTGGCGTTATGAAAAAAATTACAAGTTACTTTGCTTCCATTGCGCTCTTCAGCTGTATTGGTTTTTCAGCTCTTGGTGATGATCTTGATATCTATCTTGGTAACGCAAATAGTGCCGTTACTTATAACCCTAACGTACTGTTTATCATGGACTCGTCAGGCAGTATGGGCGGGTATGACGGCACCTCGCAAACGCGTATGCTTCGCGTTCAGAACGCATTAAAAGATGCGCTGGGTTCGGCAACTAATATTAACGCTGGCTTAATGCGTTTTTCTGACTTCGGTGGTCCCATTCTTTATCCCATTCGCGATATAGACGATGCTGTACGACCAGAAATTATCGTGTCTACTAATGATGAAGCTCATGATGCACATGAAATAGATGGCTCAGTTGATATTGATAACAACGATTTGGTGTTGAGTAGCGGCACAAAGACGGTGACCTCTGGTCTACGTTTTACCAATTTAAATATACCTCAAGGTGCGACCATTGTTAGTGCGAGTATCCGCTTCACCTCCGAAAAGTTTAATGTTGCTGGCACGTCATTAGTTATTTCTGGTGAGGCCAATGCATCTAGCACAGCGTTTTCAGATGCAAACAACAATCTGTCTTCGAGAACCAAAACCATATCCAACGTTGAGTGGCTAACGGATAATAGCTTTCCTTCTTCTGGCGAGGTTGTCACCACACCAGATATTAGCCCAGTAATCCAAGAAATCGTGGACCTGAGTGCTTGGTGTGGCGGCAAAGACTTAAATATTCTTATTGAAGGAAGCAGTTCTGATACGGCAAGTAGTAGGGAAGCGAGAGCCAGTGATGTGGGGCAAAGTGGTGCACCGCAGCTTGTGGTTTCTTACGATGACTCCACGGCTACGGGGTGTATACAAGGCGAGGGTATTTATCAAGTTGCTAACTCAAAAGACAACTCCGAAGAAGATACTAACGGTTATCCTAATACGGGTAATGAGCTGACTTTTCATCCCTACTACAATGACAGAATAGGCATTCGCTTTAGAAATGTGAACATTCCTCAAGGCGCAACGATATCGGAAGCGTATTTGGAATTTACTGCTTACAGCACGCAGACCTATGGCAATCCGAGCATGCGAATTCGAGGTGTTGCCGATGATGATGCGGACGACTTTCACCCCGATAGTCGTTACCGATTGTACTATCTTCCAAAGACCTCTGGGGTAACCTGGTCAATGCCGGCTTTTTACAGTAACAACGAATATCGCACGCCAGATATTAGCGGCATTATCAAAGAAATTGTCGATCGCAGCGGTTGGGCACCCGGTAATGATATGGCGTTTGTCTTAGATGATTTTGTTTCATATCGTGGGGCATACACATACGGGGGTGCCCCTTCAAAAGCGCCTAAGCTTATTGTGAAGTTTAATGGCTCTGCAACGCCTGGTGCCACGGCGACAGTGCGTGAACACTTGATAAGTAAAATTGATGAGCTCAGTGCTAATGGTTTTACACCTATTGTTGATACCTTGTTGGAAGCGACGAACTACTATGGCGGCTTAGACGTTGACTATGGTTTAAAACGCGGCGAGAGTAGTGTAAGTAGTTCGGTAAGACGCAGTACACGTGTAAGTCACCGAAGCTCTTATATTGGTGAGGATTCGATACTACCCTCAGGTTGTACCATCGATAATTTATCTAGTAGCAAATGTGTCAACGAAGCGATACCTGCCGGTGCATCGTATATTTCTCCCGTATCAGACCTTCAGTGTCAGACCAACAACCACATTGTTTTATTGTCTGATGGTGAAGCGAATAACAATCACAGTGTCAGTAAGATTCAGACACTGTTAGGTAAATCGTGTACGGGAAGTGGCGGTGAAAAATGTGGATTGGACTTAGTTAAAAACCTAAGTAAATCTGAAACTTCGGTTATCGGCCCGCGTATTATTACGCACACAATCGGTTTCGCTGCGAACAGCACGGCGAATAACTTCTTGAATCAGCTTGCCCTTCAAAGTGGCGGCGGTTTCTATCAAGCAGACAACAGCACTGATTTATTAGAAGCATTTAATACCATTCTACGTTCAGTGAAGGACATTAATGCCACATTTGTTTCTCCCGGTGTTGCAGTAAACCAACTAAATAGGTTGACCCACCGTGATGAATTGTATTTCGCATTATTCAAGCCTAGCGAAGGGGCAATTTGGCCTGGGAACTTAAAACGCTATCGCCTGAACGGCAATAAAATTTTAGACAAAAATAGCGCGGATGCGGTTGATAGCGTGACAGGCTTCTTCGCTGAAAATTCACACAGTTATTGGTCTACATTGGCCGATGGCAGTGAAGTCAGTGAAGGGGGCGCTGCCAGCAAGTTAGGTGGCAATCGCAATATCTATGTATTTGATGATGCGGGTAGTATTGTTCGCACTTCAAACGCGCTTCATGAAGACAATAGTAGCATAACCATAGGCGATTTAGGCTTAGAAGCAGAAACTGATGCCGAAGCGCTAAGAGATGCAGTATTGAAGTGGGCACGTGGTGTTGACGTTAAAGATGCCAATGGTGATGGAAGTACATCTGACTATCGCCCCCAGATGGGCGATCCTATTCACTCGCAACCAATCATCGTGAACTATGGGGTAAACGACTCGGCCATTTTTGTCGCTACAAACCAGGGAATGCTGCATTCTTTTGATACTGAAACTGGTGAAGAGAACTTTGCTATCATGCCTAAAACGCTGCTTCAAAACCTTCATCATTTCTACAAAGATGCATCGTCTTTTGAGCATAAATACGGCATTGACGGTGACCTCATTCTTCGCACGGTAGAGGACAAACTTTATTTGTATGTTGGTATGCGAAGAGGCGGGCAAAACTACTATGTATTTGATGTGACAAATAAAACGGCGCCGACATTGAAATTTAAAATCGAAGGCGGCGCGGGTGAGCTAGCCAAGTTGGGACAAACTTGGTCTCGCCCAACCATTACCAAGGTACGCATGGGAGACCAGGTTAAAAACGTTATGATTGTCGGCGGTGGTTACGATGATGCGCAGGATGAACGCAAAGTGCGGGCTAACGACGGAATTGGCAACGCAGTATTTATGTTCGATGCAGACACCGGCAGCTTGCTTTGGCATGCGAGTAACGCAGACGCAAATCTAAATCTGGAACATATGACTTATAGTATTCCAGCAAGGATCTCAGTCATTGATCGAGACAACGACGGCTTTGCCGATCATATGTATGTGGCTGATACAGGCGGTCAGCTTTTCAGGTTGGATATTTATAACGGTAAATCGGGCACAGACTTTATCAAAGGAGCAAGGCTTGCTGATTTTGGCGGTGATACTGAAGAGACTAACCGTCGCTTCTATTATGGCCCTGATGTAACTGAAATCGCGTTAGGTGACGAACTTTACTATGGTGTTGCGCTTGGCAGTGGTTGGCGAGCATCTCCCCTTGATACCTTGGTAAACGATAACTTCTATATGCTGAAAGATAGCGGTGTATTTCAACGAACAACTGATAACGAATACACGTTTATGTCTACGGTGTATGAGAGCGATATGTTCGATGCAACGAGCCATGCGTTGACCAGCGGCGACGATACCGAGCGCGACTTAGCCTCATCGACCTTTGCCAATAAAGCAGGTTGGTACCTCAATTTGACAACTAACGGTGAAAAAGTGTTGTCATCACCGCTTATTTTGGACTACAAAGTATTTTTCACAACTTATGTGCCGGCATCAAGCAGCACCAGCGCGTGTGCTCCGCCCACAGGAAACAGTCGCGCTTATCTGGTGAGTTTGTTTAATGGTAATGCGGTAACTGACCTCAATAACAATGGTGTTCTTGATGATGGAGACCGTGTTGCTGAGCTTAAACAGACTGGTATTGCACCAGAGACTAAAATACTTATTGAAGACATTGTTAGTCCTGTTGTGTGCTTGGGTACCGAGTGCGTATCAGCAGTAATTGAGGTTGATGAAGACGGGAATAACGAAGACTGCATATCCGCGTTTGAATGCTTAGCGGAGAATATCTATGGTAGGTTTGAGCGCATCCAACGCGGTAGTTGGCATTCTGAAACAGAGAGAGAGTAAATGTTATGAAGGGTAAACGACACGCAGGTTTTTCGCTGATAGAGCTTATGATTGTAGTAACAATTGTTGGCATCATAGCAGCGATTGCGTACCCATCTTATCAGGGCGTGGTTGCTGATGGATATCGCGGAACAGGTCAAGCAGATCTACTGGCATTTGCGGCGGCAATGGAGCGCCATCATAGTGGCGCATTTAGCTATGAAGGAGCCGGGAGCGGCGGCAGCAATACCGGTGAACCTGCAATTTTTACATCGCATTCTCCTTCGTCAGAACCTGAAAGCAATAAACGATACGACCTGACGATCGTGGCTTCTGGTGCGAATACCTATCAGCTAAAAGCAACGCCAGTGAGTGGCTCTACACAAGCCTCGGATGGCGCCTTGTTTTATTTCAGCGATGGACGCAAAGGGTGGGACCAGAACAACAATGGCAGCCTAGAGTCTTCCGAATATTGTTGGTCGTGCTGATTCTACGTAGTTAAACTCTTCATTTGGTAGTAAAACTGGTGCTAGGTGCTGGTTTTACTACTATTTCTCCAAACCGGTTTATATCTTGCCAGTGCTGTTCATAGTTGGCATTAACCAATAAGTTGTTCTTTTTATCCGTATGTTCTTGATACGCTATTTCTTTGCGCTTAAGCGAGTGAAACAACAATTGCGTCTGCGTATGGCTTTGCAAAATAAACGCCGCAGTGCTAACGAAGAAGACTGAAGCAATGAGTACTTCAACCAGCGCTGCACCATGGCATGAATTCATTTTATGGGTGGCTAGCATACCAACTCCCCGGTATTGGAATAATTTTCTGCACTGACGGCTGTTGTTGCAGCGCACTTATTATGTCTGTGCGGTAGCTAGCGTTGCCGAGTATCGTTTCATTTAGTTGCGTGTTGCTCACTAATGCACCATGTAAAGTGGCGCTTTTTGTAATGGCAAGTGAATAAGGCATCATTGTGTCTGACAAATGAATGATGACTCCATAAAAGCTAACGTTGTCTGAAAGAGTAATGTCTCCGTTTCTTACGATCACCAAAAGCGGAGTAGTTGCTGAGTGGCTTTTTACGGCTTCTTTCGTTATTTCACAATTCCCAGTAACCCAATAAACACGTGACTTATTCAGATTTTCACAGTTTTCTTGCTCAGTAATTTGAGGGAAATACGCAGGTGTAAACTCGCTTAATGCTCTATTAAATAGTTGATAGCTTGTGTTTTCTACGTGGGATATTGCCTGCCCAGTTGGGGGGACGTTAATAAGCGCAGGGTAACGAAGAAACTGTTCCGTATAGGTTATCGGCTGGAGTGTTGAGGTTACCGCGACAGTATATTGTGTAAGATGCTGTTGTTTCTCTCCCGCAAGCGATAGCGACTGAATAGTATATGTGACGTTGCTATTTTCAATGTCTATTTCATCAACGTTCTTCGTTCGCAGCTGATGGCCTATAGCGCTTAGTGTTTGAAGCACGCTTGATTCGATGTCTAAGGTTGAGGAAATCGCGCGTGTCATTTTGTCGTACTGTAAAACACTGCGCATGGTAAACGACACCTGCATTACTGCCACCATCAAGAGTATAATAACCATCGACAACACCACCATGCCATATTGCTTTGTTTTCAATGGGCTTACGCATTGCCTCACCGGTCTTTGATTATGTTTTTTCATGTTTTCTTAGTCTTTGGTTATGCACATATTCAGGCACATGGCGTATTCAGTCTGAACCTAGTCTCGTGCATTCGGGACATGAACGGTGAAATGCAAGCTGTAGGTGATGTTCTGGTCTTGCCTTGACGACGCATTGAGTGCAATTAGGTACATGCTGCCTAAAGGCGTTGTTAACTGATGTGTAATTCTGAAACCAGCGATTAGTGTTGTTCTGGCATCGGTGATGTCATGCCACCCTTTGCTATTGCAACGCGCGCCCGAGACGCTTTGCTCAAGCGCGTTGTCACGTAATCGAAAACCGACCAGTTCGTTGCTCGATAGCGGTATATCTCCACTTCGGTCTTTATCAGTTGTAAACGTAATGCAGCTGTCGAGTGGCTCATCGTCAAACTGACTAATGGTTATTGAGCTCAATGTAACCTTTGAACTAGGCACGGTTGATGGCGCTCTCATTATAAAATCTGCTTGCTGCAGTTGGGTTTCAAGGAGTCGCTGCAGGGTACGCATTTCATCTCTCAATGCTATATGCCTGTTAAGTTGCTGATGTGATTGATAAAGGTAGGCAATATGACTTGCACTGAAAGAAAGGACGAGCGAACTTATTGCGGTTGCTATTAAAAGCTCAACAAGGGTAAAACCGCGAAAACTTAGCATGTTGCAAAACCTGTCATGGAGGTAGCGGTACAGGTTTTTACTCGACCTAAAATGCTAAAGGTAATGGTCGCGCTTAATGTTGCATTGCTAACACGTAGCCTCGTATTACTGCCAAAATGCGTCGTGCCAAGCGGAGAGAATGTGATGCTGTGTTTTTTTAACTCTTTTTTTGTGACATTACTGTGAGAAATGGCAGTTGTCAGGCCGCCGAAATTCGCCTTCCATGACGTTCCTTCAATATGACAATTAGCTGAGGTGATGCAACTACAATTCTTATCCGTACTCACAAGGACACAGCTGTTGTCCTGCATGCCAATATACAAATGCGTGGGGGTATTCGACGTCATCGCATAAACCCTTGCATTGTGAGCCATCTCAGCAACAGTGCGTAGAACATGCTTAAGCTCGGTTTCTTGCCGCCATTGGAGAAACGATGGAATGGATAGCGCGCTAATAATACTAACAAGCGCAATAACAACCATGAGCTCTAAGATGCTATATCCTCGCCTATTAATGCCATATTTACTCACACGCCAAACGTTGCTTTGTGGGAAATTTTTTTTGTCGATAAAAACCATACGCAGGTTCGGTTCACGCTTGTTTGATTAATTGGTAGCGTCAATGTACTGGTAAACAAAAGCAAATAAAGCTGTACTGAGGAGGGGAATTTGATTTCATGGACGAACGGTAAGCGGCAAAAGGGAATAACCCTATTAGAAATGTTGTGTGTTTTGGTTGTTGTCGGTCTTATTGCGCGAGCCCTGACGGTGAACATTGTTGCAACACGTCAGCAGGTGGATATGTTAAAAATATCGAGTTATTTATTGCAAATTCAGGCTATTCAAACACGGCATTGGTTACTTACTGGCATGTACCTGCCGCTTTCTGAGCTACCCGCGCTTAAACTTGAAGGCGTATCGGTAGTTCAGAACAACCTATCATCGAGTCACTACAAAATTACAGTAAACATTTTGTGGTTAAGCAAAGGCAATAGCTGTAAAGCCCGCACGCTGAGCGAGTTGGGAATATCGCCACAGTCTTGTTAGCTACAGCTTAAATCCGTACCACTCAAGTCCTCTTTAACTCCATTACCATCGCTATCTACTGCGACGGATATGCGGCCATATAGGGAAAGAAGAAGGGCTGAAGCATACGTATTTTCATTGGTTTTAGGGCATAACGTTATGGTGCCAGCGGTATCAATACCACCTTGTTCATTAAACACAATAGGACCGCTGATACCGTAAATGATGTTAGCCGCGTTGAGTGGGTCGCTTGTTACGATAAGTGCTTCTGAATCATCGCGTTTGTCATTGGTATTTGCGTCAATAAAAACCATTTTTGCGCTTTTCCAATCACTAGAGCATGTGGAGTAGTTCTCTGTGGGGCACAATACCACTGAAGTTTGCTCGTCTACGGCGGTAAACCTTGCGTGTTGAGCAATAGCACTTAAGTTATTGAGGTCAGACGTTATTTTGTTCTTAACAAGAATACTTTGAATGTTAGGTGCGACGGATGTAAGCACGATAGCCAAGATTGACACCGCCACTAGCATTTCAAGTAGCGTCAGGCCTTTTTGGTGTTTCACCGATATGATCGGTGCCTGTAATTTTATGCGGGATGTCATGCTTTACTTAAGTTTCTTAAAATCCGGACTTATATTAGGGTAAACTATTTCTGTACGACTAAGGTATGTATTAACGCGTTAGCGCATAAGCGATTATACACAAGGTGCTAAAGCGCATTACGACAAAATAATAACACTAACATCTCATTGTGTATTATCGTAAACTCAATATCCAGGACGCCTCAACATTACGTGGAAATTATGATGCAAAAACAAGCAGTTATTGAAGAAATGAAAGTGCTGCCTGAAATTGACGTGGAATTTGAAGTTGCTCGTCGAGTCTCATTTATCAAAAAGCAGTTATTAACCTCTGGACTCAATGCATTAGTGTTGGGGATTAGCGGTGGTATCGATTCATGTACATTAGGTCGGCTAGCCCAACTGGCGGTAGACGAACTAAATCAAGAAAATCACGAGAGCTATCAGTTTATCGCTGTTCGCCTACCTTATGACACCCAAGCTGACGAAGCAGATGCTCAGCAGTCTATAGATTTTATTAAGCCATCGCACGCGGTAACGGTTAACGTTAAGCCAGGCGCTGATGCTATTCACGGTGCAACGTCAGACGCGCTATCACAAATGAATTTGCTACCAGAAAGCGATGCTAAAAAAGACTTTGTCAAAGGCAACGTTAAGGCGCGTACTCGAATGGTTATTCAGTATGAAATTGCCGGAATGGTTGATGGGTTAGTCCTTGGTACTGACCACTCAGCGGAAAATATTACTGGGTTTTATACTAAGTACGGTGACGGAGCATGTGACTTAGCGCCATTGTTTGGTTTAAGTAAGCGTCAGGTTCGAGCACTTGCTGCGCATCTTGGTGCACCACACCATGTCATTACTAAAGCGCCAACGGCAGACCTTGAGAGTTTATCGCCGCAGAAAGCCGACGAGCAAGCGTTAGGTATGACGTATGATCAAATTGATGATTTTCTCGAAGGCAAGCCAGTTTCTGCAGAAGTGGAAGAAAAATTGCTCTATATTTATGAGCGTACACAGCACAAACGTGTACCTATTCCAACAATTTACGATGAGTTGTAGTCATGAAAAAAATTGAAGCTATCATTAAACCATTCAAAATGGATGATGTTAGGGAAGCGCTAGCTGAAGTCGGTATTGCAGGGATGACAGTATCTGAAGTTAAAGGTTTTGGTCGCCAGAAAGGTCACACTGAACTATACCGCGGTGCAGAGTATCAAGTTGACTTCCTTCCAAAGATAAAGATTGAACTAGTACTTGACGATGACCGTGTCGAGCAAGCGGTCGAGGCAATTCAGTCTTCTGCCAAGACAGGCAAAATAGGCGATGGTAAGATTTTTGTCTACAACGTTGAAACGGCCGTTCGCATTAGAACGGGTGAGCAAAACGAAGACGCCATTTGATAACAAAAAAGGGAGCATCTGCTCCCTTTTTTAAATAGCACAAAAGACTAATGTTTGTCTTGTGAACATTCACCCGTGTCTGGGTCACAACAGCTTGATTCTTGAATCGCTTGGCCTTGTTCCAGCTCCGCCGCAGTCGCTTCTCGTACGTCGATTACATTAACATCAAACGTAAGCGGTATGCCTGCTAGTGGATGGTTACCATCTACGACCACGTCTTCTTCAGTTGTCTCAATAATAATGACCGACTGTTCGCCTTGAGGCGTGGTTGCTCTAAATGACATGCCAACTTCCACGTCCATGCCTTCGAACATTGAACGAGGTACGGTTTGCACAAGCTCATCGGCTCGCTCACCGTAGGCTTTTTCAGGTTCAACAGACACGTTAAAGCTATCGTCTTTGGCTTTTCCAATTAACGCATCTTCTAGCCCTTCAATTAGAAAGCGGCGCCCCAGCAACACTACAAGAGGAGATTTTCCTTCCGATGAATCTAACGTTGTGCCGTCTTCGGTTGACACTGTGTAGTGCAGCGTTACAACGCTGTCAGAGGTAATTGTCATATCAATTCCTAGTTAGGCCCTTAAGCCGGGCGTTAAAACAAATAAATTGCGATTAGCGTCGCTTCTTAACAATATTGCTAGGCTGTTGCTCAATATCGTACGGTAGCGTATTAGGGTAGCAGGTCACGTCCTGTTTATCAGCCAATCGATGTAAATCTTCTGCTGTCGTGTCGTTGTTGAGCACAGCCAGAATCCATGTTTCTTCATCAAGAGTTGCGCTATTAATCACTTTTCCAGCTATACGCCAGTTCTCGCCAAGCTGCTTTTCCAGTGATGAACCCGTGGGTATATCAACAGCCTCTGGCAGCGTGAAGCTGAACGCTGCACGCTTGTTCTTGCCAAGGAATCGTGTTCGCGCGACGACTTCTTGGCCCATGTAACAGCCTTTATCAAAGTCGATGCCTTCAAGCGCTTGAATATTCATCATTTGAGGGACATATTCGGCAATAGCATTGTCGTCGATAGCAGCATGGACACTCTGTATTTGCAGTGCATCAAAAACCGGTTGCGCGAATACAGCGACGTCATCTTGCAATGAACCCAGCAAAGAGGTGGCTACGTCATTGCGTAACACAGCAATAAGCCCGCTAGCTTCAAGCCCTGCATTAAAGATCAATCCTGCATTTGAGGTGGCACTTTTCAGCGACCCTTGTTCATTTGTTGCTGCGCATAGCTCGGTAAAGTTAGCCTCTTCAAAGAAGCTTGCAAGCAGCTGATGAGCAATTCCAGAAGAAATGAAAAGCGTGGTATAGCCGTCAGTTGCATCTTCTATATCCACTTTCGAAAACACGCCATACTTATTGAGCTGTACCAAAGAATGCGCGCCTGAAGAGCGATTAGTTATCATCAAGATACGGTTTGCTTCACGGGCAACATAGCCAACAGACCATGTTTTGCCTTTATTGTCGCAATGGGCGTAGTGGCGAGCGATATCGTGACTTAAGCTGTTAATATTGACCGTTAGCTGGCCATGCAAATAGCTATCCGCTTGCTCTCCATGAAGTGAAATGATCATCGTTTCACTAACACGGACAATAAAATGGTCTGGTAGGCTGTTTAAAGACGTGAGTTGCGACATGTTGTTTCTCATTAAAAGCGCTGTGTGTTTCTAAGGTATGGTGCAATACGCGATATTCAAGGCTTTTAGTCGTCGACTTGACAATCACACGTTCAGAAAATCCATATCAGACCAAAAGAGCAGTGATCCTCATACCCCGAGCATGGTATTATTTTACAGGTAATTTAAATGAATAATAAGACATTATGTTTGAAGCAAAAAGACTAGCACGATTGAAATGGGCATGCCGTAGAGGCATGTTAGAGTTAGATGTTCTCTTACTTCCTTTTGTTGAAGAAGCATTTGATGAGTTAAGCTACGAAGATCAAGAAACATTTGAGCGGTTACTTACCAGCGATGATCCTGATTTGTTTGCTTGGATAATGGGGCACCAAAAATGTGATGACCCAGAACTAGCAGCGATGGTTTCTACCATTGTGAACCGTGTCAAAGTATAGAATATCCGTTGAAAAAACAGGGCTGAGATACGTTGCTAATACCGTTATATTGTTGAGTTGCTCAATACTAGCATTGATGAGCGTGTCTCCCGCTTTGTGGACGTGGGTGCCATCTCATATCGTGGCTTTCGGATACACTGCCATTTTGTCGGTTTTGTTGTTTCAGTGCGCAAAAGGCGGTAAGCAAAATGCTACGTTTAGTAACAAAGTGTTACCAAGACGCTATACGCTTTCCCTTTCAAATAATGGTAGAATTCACGTTGTCGATGTAGAAAACGCACCTGTAGTTGGTGCGTTAACCGATGACAAAATACAACCCGCCTTTGACAGCAGCACAACCGTGCCAATGCAAATTCACTCTGCTTCACAAGTATATCCATGGGGTATTTGCATACAGGTAGCGCGCGTTAAACGCCGCTTGATTGACAAAGGCCATGCCCATTTCACTTGGGTATTAAAAAATGAATGTTCTGAAGCGAATTACCGCCGCTTGGCGCGTGCGGTTATCTTCGTAAGTAAAGGAACGTCTTCAAGGAAATAATTAGATGCTTCGTGAGTATACCAAAGCGTTGTTTAAGCGTGTTGATGCAGACCAGTTAATGCAATTCAAACCGCCAACACTGCCACAACGTATCTACACTAGAACACTGTTCATCGACAATGCGCATTACAGTGCCTATTGCCAAGAAGTTGATTGGCCTGCGAGTAATACTATTCACCCACTTTATCTGCAGACGTTGTCTTTGCCGCTCCAAATGCAGTGTTTGCTTGATAAACAAAGCCCTTTTCCTTTGCTAGGTTTAATACACGCGGCTAATCAAGTAACGATGGTAAATGAGTGTGACTTCAGCGAACCATTTGAATGTCGCGTGCGTTTTCACGATGTGCATCCACACCAACGAGGTTGGGAAGTCGATGTACTATTAGAAGCTTGGCAAAGCGGCAAAGTGGTCTATCGCGCAGTAAGTAGTTATTTAGTGAAAGTGAAAGCGGTGCACGTTGCGCCAAGGGCGGTAAGTGGTGAGATTTCAACCGAGTGTGATACTCAAGAGAAAACGTTGATAAACGAAATGAACGCTACGTCAAATACAGGGCGTCGCTACGCTAAAATCTCTGGCGATTATAATCCTATTCACCTATCAGGAGTATCAGCGAAAGCGTTTGGTTTCAAAAAGCCTATTGCGCATGGTATGTGGACATTGGCTAGGGCGATTTCTGCTTTTGTCGCACACCAAGACAATCCGGATGCATGTCATTTAAAGGACATTACGTGTCAGTTCAAAAAGCCTGTGTTTTTACCTAATCACATTCATGTATTGCAACACTGTAAAACCCCAACAAAGGCACTCGTTGATGTGACAAATGAGGACGAATCAGTGACGCATGTTGAGGTAAGTATTACTTACTAGTGTTGCCAAGCGTTTGACGCGCCGAGCACATTGAGCATTAAAAAATGGTCAAGCCAGTCGCGTTCAAACTTTTATCATAACGATGCTATTGTTGTGTCTCGACATCGGTAAAACTCGCCTCTGTAATCAGCGAACCGACATCTGCACCTGAAAGCTGTCTTTTGGGTATAAGTACCGTTGGCTCAGGGTTATCAACTTGGCTGGGGTGGTCAATATTAAAATGTAACCCTCGACTTTCTTTTCTCTCCATAGCACAGCGAACAATGAGTTCGGCAACGGTGACAAGGTTTCTCAATTCTAAAAGATTATTACTCACTCGGAAGTGGGCGTAGTATTCTGCAATTTCTTGTTCTAGCAATTTAATGCGTCGCATAGCGCGTTCTAAGCGCTTGTCGGTGCGTACTATCCCAACATAATCCCACATGAACAAACGCAGTTCATGCCAATTATGTTGAATAATGACTTCTTCATCGGAATCTGACACCTGACTCTCATCCCACGGTGCTATCGACTCTTGGCAATCTGCCGTTGGTAGTTTGCCAATGATATCCTCGGCCGCAGCGGTTGCAAAAACGATGCACTCCAGCAACGAATTCGATGCCATGCGGTTAGCACCATGAAGGCCTGTATAAGCGACCTCTCCGATAGCATACACATTCTCTAGGTCCGTTTTCGCGTTAAAATCAGTAATTACGCCACCGCAACTGTAATGGGCCGCAGGCACCACAGGAATGGGCTCTCGAGTAATATCAATGCCCAAAGAGCGACATTTTCGATAGATATTTGGAAAGTGTTTAACAATAAAATCTGCCGGCTTGTGGCTTATATCGAGGTACATACAGTCTGCACCCAGGCGTTTCATTTCATAATCGATAGCGCGAGCCACCACATCGCGAGGCGCTAAATCGCCGCGCTCGTCGAATTTGTGCATAAAACGCGTGCCGTCTGCATGACACAAATTGGCGCCCTCGCCACGCAATGCCTCTGTTATGAGAAAGTTGCGGGCCTGAGGGTGGAACAAACAGGTTGGATGAAATTGGTTAAATTCCATATTCGCTACGCGGCATCCAGCTCGCCATGCCATGGCTATCCCATCTCCGCTCGATACATCAGGATTGGAGGTGTATTGATAGACCTTACTTCCACCGCCCGTTGCTAACGCGATAAAAGGAGCGCGTATCACTTCGACATGTTCTTGCTGCCTATTCCAAACATAAGCCCCTACACAGTGATTTTTCTGTGACTTCGAGGGGATAAGGTCGATGGCATTGTAACGTTCGAAAATATGAATGTTAGGGTGTGTTGATACGGCGTCGTTTAATGTAATTTGCAGCGCTTCGCCCGTTGCATCTGCGGCATGTAAAATACGTCTATGGCTGTGTCCGCCTTCTCGAGTGAGGTGAAAACGTTCTTCGCCTGTTTCACTTTTTTCTGTGTCGAACGGAACACCGTAACCAATAAGCCATTCTAGGGCTGACTTTGCACGTTCAGCGGTAAATCGTACCGCTGGCTCTTCACATAGACCACCGCCAGCTTTCAGCGTATCTTTGACATGTGCGTCTATAGAATCTTGTTCGTCGAACACCGCGGCGATACCGCCCTGTGCATAGCGTGTCGAACCTTCGTTTCTGTCGCTCTTGCTCAAGACAATAACTTGGCAGTGGTCTGCTAGCTTTAATGCTAAACTCAGACCTGCTGCGCCACTCCCTATAATCAAAACATCACAACGATGTTCAATTGCATTTGATGTGGAAGTTAGTGAAGACGATACCGATTTCATGTATTTTTATATTAATTCAAACGAGCAAAGGTTCGGCAAGTCTAAAGGATGAGCGGCAAAACACAATGTTTGTAAGGTGCCGATATGCGCATTTTTTAAAATATTTAATGCAAAAACAGAACTTTTGGAAAAAGAACGCGTCTACATTCAAGCTTATGAGAGCTGAAGTGTAGTTGAAGTAGGGAGTAACGGCTCGAATGAGCGAGCAGATAACCGATCAACAATTGGTCGAAAAAGTACAACGTGGTGATAAAAACGCATTCAACTTGTTGGTAACCCGTTATCAACACAAAGTAATGCATTTGGTTTCTCGATACGTAAAAAACACGGGTGATGTGGCAGATGTGACGCAAGAAGCGTTTATTAAAGCGTATCGTGCGTTACCGAACTTTCGGGGCGACAGTGCCTTCTATACGTGGCTTTATCGCATTGCGGTGAATAGTGCGAAGAATTATCTTGTTTCGCAGGGGCGTAAGCCACCTTCGAGTGATGTAGATGCTGACGAAGCAGACTACTACGAGGGAAGCGATGCATTGAAAGAACAGTCAACACCTGAGAGAAGCCTTTTATCAGAAGAAATAGAAGAAACCTTATTTAAAGTTGTTGAAAAGCTACCTGATGATTTACGTATGGCAATTACGCTTCGTGAAATTGAAGGTTTGAGTTATGAAGAAATTGCGACAGTAATGGCGTGTCCTGTTGGCACCGTTCGGTCTCGTATATTCAGGGCTCGAGAAGCGATTGACAAAGTGATTCAGCCGCTGCTGGAAAACTAATCAAAATAAATTAAAAAAAAGATGAACTTTCTTTTTTCGTAGATGACTAACAGCTGTGTTAGGGTAGTAATCGATCAAATTGATCTGGAAATGAGTTTATGACGCAACAGCAAGAAAAATTGTCCGCATTCATGGATGGTGAGTTAGAAGGCAATGAAATCATCGATGCAATAAAGCACGATGAGGCGCTTCAAGCCAAATGGCAACGATATCACGTGATTCGCGGTGCAATGAGAAAAGAAGCAAGTGTCGCTCCTCAGTTAGATATAACGGCGAGTGTTGCAGCTGCCTTGGAAAGCGAACCTGCGATTGTGGCACCAAAGCCGTCTCGATGGCGTTCAATTCCGGCACTTGGCAGCGTTATACCGTTTGCTAAGCAATCTGGCCAGTTCGCCGTGGCTGCGTCGGTAGCGTTAGCAGTCATAGTGGGTGTTCAGCAGTTCAACCAACCTGTACCAACCGAACCGTTTGAAACATTCTCAACGGCGCGACCTCAAGGTGGTTTGGCTCCGGTTAGTTTTGACCAAACACGTTCGTTGCCACGCAACGATATGAACGAAGTGTTAGAGACAAAACGCAAGATCAACGCGCTAATCGCAGATCACGAACAACAGATTAGATTAAAGCAGGCGCAGGAAGCAGGTAGCGATGCCAACAATGAAGAAGACGCATCTAAGCAACCTGAATAGGAACGTCTTCAAGCATCGATAGTTCGTTGCATACGCGTATCAACAACTGACTCTTCTTGTGCCATAATAAGAAGACGCAGTTCAATTTTTAGTGCAAACCAGCATTTACTGCTGGTTTGTTTGTTTCTAGGGCAGGGAAAATGCGTCGTAGTACTCTCTTCTTTTTTTTATTTTTATCATGTGCGTTTATCGGTAGCGTTCATGCGCAGTCAGCTGGTGATGTCTCGACCGAGACTGAACAGGCCACCGATACGGCGAGTGAGGGCTTAGGGACCGCAAAACGAGTTTCTCCAACTACGTCGCAATGGCTATCCAAGTTAAAGACGCTCGCAACGAGTGCTAATTTTCAGGTAACCTTTGTGCAGAGTGTTGCAGGAAAAGAAACCGTGCCGTATCTATGGCGTCATGGTGTCCTTGAGGACGGAACCGAAGTAGAGCAGCTCAGTTTGCAAAATGGACCAGGCAGAGAGCTTATTCGAGTGAATGATGTTGTCAGTGTTTTTGAACCTGACGTACAACCTTATAGTTTGCACTCTAACCATGTAAATGGGCCTATTCCTAGCATATTGGTTTATCACCCAGAGCAACTGTCAAATGCGTATGAGTTTGTTGCAGTGGGCAGAGCGCGCGTTGCCGGCCGGCCGGCACAGCAAATCCGCATTGTGAGCCGAGATAACTCTCGCTTTAGTTATCAGTTGTGGCTAGATGAAGACACTGGAATGTTGCTTAAACTGAATATGCTCGATTTACAAGGCACGCTTCTTGAACAGATTCAGGTTACCGCATACACCATTAACCCTGAGCCTTCCGAGTATTTTTCAAGAATCAACCCCAATTCACTGCCTAAACCAATGGCAATTAGGCCTAGGCAAGCGCGAGAGCATAATTGGGATATCGGCTATTTGCCTCTTGGGATGCGTGAAATAAAGCAAGAGACCCGTCGCCTTGCCTTAACAGGCCAGGTTGTTGAATATAAACTGCTATCTGACGGATTGGTGGATGTGTCTGTTTATGTTCAGCCCGCTGAAGATGCCATTGGTGGTGACCTAGCGCTTCGCAATGAGCTTAGTACGTTCTTAACCCTCACTGACGGCAAGGCGCAGGTTACCGTCGTAGGTGAGATTCCGCTGCAAACGGCTAAAGCTATTGCTACTTCGCTTGGCCCGAAGACAGTAGACTAAACATAAAACGTCCAGTGATGAGCAGTAAAGCATGATTAGAGAAAAAGCTACCGTGGTGGCGGTTGACGGGGATAGTATAACGGTTGAAGCGGCAATAAAGTCAACGTGCAATAGTTGCCAAGCTCAAAGTGACTGCGGTACCGGCTTAGTTTCGCGTGCCCTTGCACCCAAAACGCAACAGCTCACGTTGTATTCTCCAATGCCGGTTAAGCTTGGCCAAGAGGTTACTGTCGGCATTCCTGAGGCGGGGATTTTGAGCGCCTCAGCGTGGTTGTATTTGATACCGATTGTAACGTTCATTTTATCGTTTGTGCTTGCTTCACTTGGACTGACATCAATTGGCTTTACCCAAGAACTATGGGCAATGATCCCAAGCAGTGCAATAACGTTCTTTACGTACAAAGCAATTGCACGAAAGCTACATCACAGCGAAAGCGTTAAATATCAACCTGTATTACTCGAAAATGTCGGAAAATAGCGCGCTAAAAAACTTTATTCAATTACGTTTCGCGCTTTCAGAAACTTCACGCACAACCAGTATATCGTACGTCAGTGGTTACACCCTCTGCAATAATCCCTAAAATTACATCACGCTAATTCGCTTTTCGCACAAGAAATGGGTAAAATCCGCACGCGCTACGTATAAGTCGTAGCTTTCTTTTGTTTAATGAATTTTTCTGCAGGTAATTTCCAGCACTATGCAACAGTCGCACATTCGTAATTTCAGTATCATCGCTCACATTGATCACGGTAAGTCTACGCTTTCAGACCGTCTAATTCAGCATTGTGGAGGGCTTTCCGACCGCGAAATGGCTGAGCAGGTGCTCGATTCGATGGACCTTGAAAAAGAGCGTGGTATTACCATCAAAGCGCAAAGTGTAACGCTAAACTATCAAGCGCGAGATGGAGAGACATACCAACTTAACTTTATCGATACGCCAGGGCACGTAGATTTCACTTATGAAGTGTCACGGTCTCTTGCGGCGTGCGAAGGTGCGCTGCTGGTTGTAGATGCAGGTCAAGGTGTTGAGGCACAAACGCTTGCAAACTGCTACACAGCAATAGAAATGGATATGGAAGTGGTTCCGGTTCTTAACAAAATTGACCTGCCACAAGCCGAACCAGACCGCGTAGCAGAAGAAATTGAAGACATTGTGGGTATTGATGCGCTAGACGCTGTGCGCTGTTCAGCAAAGACAGGTATCGGTATTGAGGATGTACTGGAAGTCATTGTAAACCAAATTCCAGCCCCACAAGGCGATAGAGAAGCGCCACTAAAAGCACTAATAATTGATTCATGGTTTGATAATTACCAAGGCGTTGTTTCGCTAGTACGTATTGTTGAAGGCCAGTTGTCTAAGAAAGACAAGATTCAAATTATGTCTAACGGACAGACTCACCAAGTGGATAAGATAGGAGTGTTTACGCCTAAACCACTAGATACAGGTGTGCTTCGTGCGGGTGAAGTTGGTTTTATTATTGCCGGTATTAAAGATATCCAAGGTGCGCCTGTGGGTGACACCATAACGTTGGCACGCGAACCTGCTAGTGAAATGTTACCAGGCTTTAAGAAAGTAAAGCCGCAGGTTTACGCGGGTATTTTCCCAATTAGTTCTGATGACTATGAAGACTTCCGAGACGCGTTGGCGAAGCTAAGTTTGAACGATGCTTCGTTATTCTATGAGCCAGAGAGCTCTGCGGCGCTTGGTTTTGGATTCCGTATCGGTTTCCTTGGCATGCTTCACATGGAGATTATTCAAGAGCGTTTAGAACGTGAGTACGATCTTGGTCTTATCACAACGGCGCCAACGGTAATTTATGAGGTAGAGACGACTAAAGGCGAGATATTAACCGTTGATAGTCCAGCTAAACTTCCACCAGTGAATGATATCGCAGAGATACGCGAGCCTATGGTAGAAGCTAATATTCTTGTACCTCAAGAGTACTTGGGTAATGTGATTACTCTGTGTGTCGAAAAACGCGGCATGCAAACAAATATGACGTATCACGGCAAACAGGTGGCAGTAACTTACGAACTTCCAATGGCAGAAGTTGTGCTTGATTTCTTTGATAGACTGAAATCAACAAGCCGCGGGTTTGCTTCGCTTGACTATAATTTCAAGCGCTTCCAGTCTTCTGATATGGTGAGAGTGGATATTCTTATCAATGGTGAGCGCGTTGATGCGCTTGCTGTGATTACGCACCGTGAAAACTCGCAAGGACGTGGTCGCGAACTGGTAGAAAAACTTCGTGAGCTTATTCCTCGTCAGATGTTTGATATTGCGATTCAGGCGGCAATTGGTAACCACATAGTAGCAAGAAGCACGGTAAAGCAGCTACGTAAAAACGTAATTGCAAAGTGTTACGGTGGTGACGTGAGCCGTAAGAAAAAGCTTCTTCAAAAGCAGAAAGAAGGTAAAAAGCGAATGAAGCAGGTAGGTAATGTAGAGTTACCTCAAGATGCATTCCTCGCAGTACTCAAGGTAGGTAAATAATGGCGAATTACTTCTCCCTGATATTGGTGGCACTCACCGTAGCTACAGGGCTTATTTGGCTAGTGGACAGCCTCGTATTTGCACCAAAACGCAAGTCGCGTTTGCAAGCTGCAGCTACGGCAGAAGGCGCAGCATATGGAGAAGATCCGCAGCTTCCTTATTTGGTCGACACGGCACAACAGATTTTTCCTGTCATTGCCTTTGTGTTGGTACTGCGCTCATTTTTATACGAGCCGTTTCAGATACCTTCAGGCTCAATGATGCCTACTCTATTAGTAGGCGATTTTATTTTAGTAGAAAAATATGCTTACGGCGTAAAAGATCCTGTTTTCAGAAGCAAGTTGATTGAGACTGGCGTACCAGAGCGCGGTGATGTTGTAGTGTTTAAATATCCAGAAGATACATCGGTGGATTACATCAAACGTGTTATTGGCTTACCCGGCGATACAATTGTTTACCAAAACAAACAGGTCTATATAAAACCAAAATGTGAGTCTGGTAAGAACTGTGCCAAGCTAAAGGCTGTACCCCTTGATTTTCAAGAACGCGGCGAGTTTGTGCAGGACATGGCACAGCTTATGCGCTACACCGAAGATTTAGGAACAGTGAAGCACGATATACTACGTCACCCTGTGAGAGACATTTCTCCAGCCAATTTTTACACGCAGCCGGGTACGAGAAGTAATGAATGGATTATTCCAGAAGGACAATACTTTGTGCTCGGAGACAATAGAGACAACAGCCGCGACAGTCGATTCTGGGGCTTTGTACCTGATGAGAATTTAGTTGGAAAGGCCGTTGCTATTTGGATTTCTTTCGAATTTGAGCGCAAGCCTTCTGATTTCCTTCCGACGTGGGTTCCAAGTGGAGTACGTTTTGAACGTGCAGGTGGCATTCATTAATGCAGGGAATTGATAAATATCGTCGTTTGTATAAAGCGATAGGGTATACCTTTAGTAATGAGGCATTGTTAGAGCAAGCACTTACTCATAGGAGTGCAGCGAAGCAGCACAACGAACGTTTAGAGTTTTTAGGTGACGCCATCTTAGGTATGATCATTGGTGAAACCCTATTTAAACGTTTTCCCAGTGTTCCTGAGGGGAAATTAACGCGAATGCGTTCAACCCTCGTAAAGGGTGAGACCTTGGCCGAATTGGCAAAAGAGACCAGTGTCGGTGAATTGTTAAACTTAGGACCAGGCGAGTTAAAAAGTGGTGGCCATCGAAGAAGTTCGATATTGGCCGATGCCGTGGAAGCTATTTTAGGCGCCATTTATTTAGATGCCGGAATGGATGAGGTACGCGGTGTAATCGACCGCTTATGGGAAACGCGTATTGTTAAACTCGATCCCAATGCCCACCCCAAAGATAGCAAAACACGCCTTCAGGAGTTTTTGCAAGGGCGCAGACTGGCGTTGCCTACCTATGAAGTGTTATCTATTTCTGGAAAAGATCACGCTCAAACCTTTGAAGTGAGTTGCAAGGTGGAAAGCCTAGAACAAGCCGTACTGGCATCAGGAAATAGTCGTCGTAAAGCGGAACAAGAAGCGGCACGTTTAACCTTGGAGAAGCTAGATGACAACGCATAACGAAGCAGGGCATAACGATATGCCTGATGTGCAAACTCGCTGTGGTTTGGTGGCTATTGTGGGTCGTCCCAACGTGGGCAAATCTACATTGCTCAACCGTTTGCTTGGTCAGAAGGTAAGCATTACTTCGCGCAAACCTCAAACTACGCGTCATCGTATTTTAGGCATCGATACTGATGGCGATTATCAGGCTATTTATGTTGATACTCCCGGGCTTCACCAAGATGAAAAACGCGCGATAAACCGCTATATGAATCGTGCGGCATCGAGCTCACTTGCAGAGGTTGGTTTAGTTTTGTTTGTTGTTGAAGGTGACCGATTTAACAGCGAAGATGAAATGGTGCTAACCAAAGTCAAGCAATCAAACCTGCCTTGCTATCTTATTGTGAATAAAATGGACAAGGTGGAAGACAAGGAAGCCTTTATGGTGCACTTGCAGAAGCTTGGCGAGAAACACGCGTTTGAACATATTATTCCTATCAGCGCTAAGCAAGGCAAAATGATAGATGGAATTCGAGAGCTTGTTGCTGCATCACTGCCGCACAGTGAATTCTTTTTCCCAGAGGATTATATTACCGACCGTTCAAGCCGTTTCATGGCCGCTGAAATCATTCGTGAAAAGCTCATGCGATTTACCGGCGATGAGTTGCCTTATTCAACAACAGTTGAAATAGAACAGTTCAAAATGGCCGACAATGGTGTCTATCGTATTAGCGGCCTTATATTGGTTGAGCGGGAAACACAAAAGCGTATGATCATTGGTAAAGGGGGAAAGCACCTCAAAACTATTGGTGAGCAAGCGCGAAAAGATATGGAAAACTTGTTTGACAACAAAGTTTTTTTGGAGTTGTGGGTTAAAGTTAAGCAAGGGTGGGCAGACGATGAACGTGCACTGCGCTCTCTTGGCTATGGTGACGACAGCAATTTCTAAACAAGCCTTTTTGTCGAGGTTTGGTTCTTCTGATGCCAGGTGTGATCTTGGCATCCCTCTCTTTCGTTATCATTTCACACAATTATAATCGGCTTAACGCTGGAGCGTGATATGGCAATTTCAGACATGCGCAGACAATACTCGAAGGGAACTTTGAGTGAGTCTGACCTTACAACCAACCCTTTCTCTTTGTTCGATAAATGGCTGAAAGACGCCATTGATGCGGGAATTCCTGATCCTACCGCAATGACGGTTGCGACCGTTGATGCCCAAGGACAGCCGTCACAACGCATTGTGCTATTAAAAGATGTGAGTGAAAAAGGGTTTGTGTTCTTTACTAACCTTGGTAGCCGCAAAGCGCAAGAGCTCTCGGCTAACCCCAAAGTGTCCTGCCATTTCCCGTGGTTTTTCATGGAAAGGCAAGTGCGTGTATGTGGCAGTGTTGAGAAGCTCTCTGTATCGGAGAATGCGAGTTACTTTTTTTCTCGCCCCAAAGACAGTCAGCTTGCAGCCTATGCGTCTAAGCAAAGTAAACCGATTGGTAGTCGCGAGTTATTGTTGACTCAGTTTAAGCAGTTGAAAGATAAGTTCGCGAATAAAGCACTGCCAGTCCCAGATTTTTGGGGTGGCTTTAGGATAGTGCCGCACCAGATTGAGTTTTGGCAAGGTGGGGAAGACAGGCTTCACGACCGCTTTGAGTATAACAAAAGTGATGACGGGATTTGGTCAACTCAGCGTCTTATGCCGTAAACACTGCGTATTGCGTTAAACACTATGATCGATAGTCATTGCCATCTAGACTTGCCGCCAATACTGGCATCGCTAAACAGCGTTATTGATGAGGCTAAACAGTCAGGCATTACGCGCCTATTAGCGCCGGGTACCACTGTGGCGTCGTGGGCGACGCTTCAACGGTGCAGTGAAGTGTACAAAGATACACTACCTATTGATACTGCACTTGGGCTACATCCCTATTTTCTCGGTATAGAACAAGATGTATTGGAAGCGCCGGCGGTATTGCTTGATAAACACATTAATGCACTGGAACAAGCAGTGTCGGCACTTCACTTTTCAGTTAAGGCTATTGGGGAAACGGGACTTGATAGCCACATCAGCGTGCCAATGGCGCTGCAGCAGCGGGCACTTCAGGCGCAGCTATCCATTGCGAACAGTGTGAATTTACCCATTATATTGCATCATCGAAAAAGCCATCACTTATTGTTTGAGGCGCTAAAAAAAACGCCTGCGGTATGCGGTGGCGTTGTACATGCATTTTCAGGAAGCATTGATGTGGCTAAACGCTACATTGAAAGAGGTTTTTGTTTGGGAATTGGTGGAACTATTACGTACCCACGCGCGCAAAAGACTCGGGAGACGGTAGCCTACTTGGTTGAACACCATCTAGACTCCCTTTTGTTTGAAACGGATGCCCCCGATATGCCAATGTTAGGGCGTCAAGGGCAAACTAACTTACCTCAGTTCATCTTCGACGTTGTCAACGTGCTTGCACAAATTAGCGAGACCGACAAAGCATTGTTGATAGATGCGACAGATAACAACTATCATCGATTGTTCTTGGGCTAGCATTTTTGCGCGCTTAGTTTATTCGCTTCGTCTCAATTTTATCTATGACCCATGGGCGGAACTTGTAAAACCCTCTTGTCATATAAATCCCCATTAAGAGCGCAAGGCATATCAATATACCGGCAATAATAGCAAGTTGGGAACGCAAAGAGAGCGGGCTCTCTAGCACTATTTCGGTATTCAGGTGAATATTGACATAACCCAGTAGTGTGCCATCACTGCGAATAATCGGCTCAACAAATGTCAGTGGCGTTAAGCTATCCGCTTGGTGCATGGCAACCACGCTATCAATTTTAGGCAAGGGGGCAAGGTATCGTCCATCTTTGTCGAAGACAGAAAGGCCTAAAATGTGAGGCTCTTGAGCAAGCACGTCGGTAATCTTTTCGATATTTTCTCTGGTTAGGCGGGCATCTTTTGTGTCTACTGAGCTTGAAGATGACAGAAGCAGCTTTGCGTATTGCCTCGCAATACTTTCTCCAGATGCACGGGTTTGCATAGTAAGCCAATCGTTTTGATACTCTTTAAACAGCAGCAATAGAGCAACGATGAGCGCAATCACTGCACAAACCACAAGAGTGTGTACAAGCCTTTTGACTGCGGTGTAGACCGAGTGCGGGTCGCTGCGCTCGCGTTTTGGGAGATTAGCAATTGCCAATAGTGCTGCCTTCTCAATGATTAATACTTATTAGTATAAGCGTATATGAGCAAAACCATATCACAAAGGTATACTTGCTCTTAAATATTACAATTAATTTTAGAGAGGATATTTTATTAACCTGCCTAATTAGTTAGCATTAGGGCATCTCTCATCATGGAAAACAATTCCTGTGTATTCTAACATTGACGCGCTCATGAGCGCTCAAATTGATAAATCATTACATCGTGCTGATGCGCTTTCGTCTTTTGTTCCCTCTAAGCACAACGACACCGAATTCACCCATACACTTACCATTGCTGGCCAGGCATTAACACCTTATCTCGTAAAAAGTGTTGTGGCGAAGTTAGAAGGGAGCTTCACACCATTGAGCATGGCATTTCACGCGTTTCATCAGCAGTTTGGCGATGATGTTGTAGAGATCAGAGGACATATTGAAAAGACGGCCTCAAATGCGCTTAATACGCTGTTTGGTGAAATTTCAGCGACATTTAATGTGGATGTGGGACTGCAAGGTGAGAGACCAACATTAGATGAGCCGGGGCTTCTGGTAATGGATATGGACAGTACAGTAATTGCGATTGAGTGCATAGATGAAATTGCCAAACTGGCCGACGTCGGTGATAAAGTTGCCGAGGTGACCGCTAAGGCTATGCGCGGCGAAATAGCGTTTAACGATAGTCTAATACATCGCGTAGCGTGTCTTGAAAATGTGCCGGTTGCGCATCTTTCTAAAATTCGCGATAGCATTCCATTGATGCCGGGGATTCAGACGTTGCTCAGCACGCTGAAAAAGTATCATTGGAAGCTCGCCATCGCCTCGGGTGGTTTTACGTATTTTGCTGACTATTTGAAAGAAAGATTGGGCTTAGACTATGCCATTTCCAATACGCTTAGCATCGATGATGGAAAGCTTGACGGTAGAGTGATTGGTGAAATCGTTAATGCTGATGTAAAAGCGCGTACGGTTAACGCACTGGCTGAAAAGTGGGATATACCCAACACACAGACTGTAGCTATGGGAGACGGCGCCAACGACCTAGTTATGATGGCAGAATCGGCCCTTGGTGTTGCCTGTCATGGAAAGCCTTTAGTCAATGAAAAAGCGGACGTCGCTATTCGTATTGGTAGTTTGCATAGCCTGTTGTATTTCTTAGATTCAACAAACGCCAGCTAACGAAAGGCGCTGACGGTTTACTTGCTATGCTTGATTAAGCAGCATTGAAGATGAAGACTGACCGCTTTTTAGTGTTTTGTTGGCAGTAACATCTTCGATGCTAAAGCCATAGCGTATAAGCACCTCATCAGTGACATCAATAAGATGCGAACACGCTGCTATACTCCACATTTGTTTTTCTAAGTCACGGGCTCTGTGCATAGCGTACATGGTGACATAGTTGATCTCAGTTTGAAGCATGGTCATATCTGGCTTGCCAGTGGTAGTCAGCATGACATGAATAGCAATAAATTGACCGCGAGTCATGGCTTCTTTGATAAAGGCTCGTCGTTGTTCGTTGTCCTCAAACTTGTGAGAGTAACGAGGAATAATAGCCATACGCGAGTCTTTCTGAGATACATCAAATGATATAAAAAGCTCTTGCCTTAACGGCATATTCTCCAATTTGACGGCCTTTATGCCGCTTTGTACAAAGGGGGATTCTTGTTTTCTGTCGCGGAAGAAAAACTCTAGATTTACTTTTCCGGTTTCGGCGAACTGTGTGGTTAACGTCGTCACTCGCTCATCCTGTTTTCCTATCATACAGGCTTGAGGTGTATACCGAATTCCTTCTTTGTTTAATAAGAATGAGAGTGACGTTGCATTGCGTGCATTAATACAACGCAATGCATGTCCCATACCTTCCACTTCTTCTTCGTCAGATTCGACCTTTAAAGCGCTCTTGTTCTTCTTGATCAGTTCTTCAAAGAATAGGCGTGCACTTTTTCCTTCATCTCCAGGAACTGCTTTGAGGTGAAGTATGTTTTTGTCAATGTTGTGGTAGATGATGTCATATTGAAGATGCATGACGTCAAAGGTTGTTGTTATTTCCTGAAGTTTGGGAAACGCCACTTCAACTCTGCCTTCCAAAGAGCCCTTGTATTCTTTACTCAATTCAATTCGAAGACCCAGACCATGCACAGAAATATCTTCGCTGATCCCTCTATGAACCATGTCTTCGTTGTTGAAACGCGCTTCTATCTGGGTTCTCAACTGATATCGGCTTTCAATACGCTGCTCTTCATATTTAAAGCGGACAATTTGAATATTAGAGGCTGCTCTATTTCGAGGGTGTCCAAAATTGCGAAGGTGCGTTAAGTTATCACGGTTGAACTTAAACTCATTATACGTTTCTTGCCCAGTAACAGAGGTAACATCAGTGACATGTGCCAAATAGCGTAAGTTCTTCAAACGCGACATGAGCCGCGCCGATGGTGGTGTATTTAATTTCTTAACTTTATTGCCAACCGAATCAGGGATGGATAGCGGAATATGAGCTTGCTCGGGCGTCATATCTGTTAGCGTTACCTTAAAAACGCGCCAACTCGCTTTCTTTGAACCAAAGCCAAGAAACACACGCTTTAATACTTCTTTTTGCAGTAACTCTTCATACGAAGCAGAGTAGAAGTACACTTTTTCATTTTGAAAATGCGTGAAGCTGAAGACAAAAATCTCCCGGACTTCGTCAGACTTGTTAAGCAAACGGGTTAACCGTTCCTGCGTAAGCAAAAAGTTTAAACGACAGGTGTCTTGTTCATCTTGCCAATATTGAATTGTTTCCCTGTTTACTTCGTTCATCATGGCAAAACGAGGAACCAGTGTCCCGTTTATCACATCAATGAAGACAGGAAGAGTAGGGCTTCGTGGTGAGAAATATTGCTCGCAAATCTTACTTTTAATGGCATCAAGCGTATTGGTCATGTTGACTTTATAGCGACGCTTATTACCAGTAATAAAATTATCTAAGAACTTGTCAAATGCGGCATTGGGGTAATCTTTATCTCGTTGAAGGGCGAGGTAATTAACATCGTTTTTCGTGCTAACTTTTACGAGCTTATAGGCAATGCCATTCTTTTTATCAAGAGCAAACTCATTTTCCAGCCCTCTGAAATAGATAAAAAGCGTTTCATCTTTACGAAAAAATGTATCTTTTGATAACTTGACCTGAAGGCCCTTCATAGAAATGTCAACGCTAAGCCCTCTCACAGATTGACCTGACTTATCAAAGATTTCTACGGCAACTGCAAAATTCATTCTTTCTGCGTTGCGCTGTTGGTAGTCCAGTAAGTTAACCGTAGGGACTTTGAATTGTTCTAGTACCGCCGAACGTTTCTTTATTTCGGGGCTTTCTTTGTCGGCGCGTTCCTGTGCTAACTCCTTCTCGCGTATCAAGCGGAAATTGTTTTCGGTGTTTTGTACGGCCTCGTACACACCGTAGGTATATCGGCCAAAAACGCGTAATTGCTCTTCAAATTTGTCAACGGCAATACTATCCATGTAATGCGTGCGATCTTCATAGACATACTTCTTGCAATCGCCGTCAACGTGGCCGCGTAAATCAATGGTTCTCACGCAAGGTTTAGCGAGGCGCTTCACTTCCATCTTGATAAGGAATCGCTTTTCTTTGGGAACATCAGACGCGATCTGCAGCAATACCTGATTGAACTCAGGCTCATTAACCATGGGTTTGAGCTGTTCTATTATGTCAGCATATTGCTTTAAATCTTGACTCATTAATACGCAACTTTGTCTTTAAGTATCATTATTTTAGTTGTTATCGGCTAGATGTCCAAACTCATTAGTTTGGCACCACGTGACCTTTAAAGTCCATATCGCTAGATTATGCCAAAACATGAGCGTTGTTTTTTAAACGCACAGGTTTGCACTTTCCTTACATTGACAAATCCGTGTAAAAAGGTCTGCTTTGGATGTACTTATATTATTGATGTTAGTGGTAGAATACTCTTTTTGTGTGACGGATAAAATACCAATATGGCAAAACGTAAAACTGCCTATGTATGCTCTGACTGTGGTGCAGAATTCCCGCGTTGGCAAGGGCAATGCTCAGAGTGCAAAGCGTGGAACACAATAAGTGAGTTTGTTGTAGCAAGTGCCAAGACTTCCACACGCCAGTCTACGTCAGGTTATGCCGGCCAGACCACCGCGAAAATAGAAACGCTAAATGCCATTGATTTAGAATCACTGCCAAGATTCAGCTCGAGTTTTAAGGAACTTGACCGGGTGCTTGGCGGCGGAATTGTACCTGGTGCCGCAATGTTGATTGGCGGTTCTCCTGGAGCAGGAAAAAGTACTTTGCTTTTGCAAGTTATGTGTCAGATGGCTCAAACAGAAAGCGCACTTTACGTGACGGGTGAAGAATCACTGCAACAGGTCGCTATGCGTGCAAAGCGTTTAAACCTGCCCGATGATAAGCTTTTAATGTTGGCAGAAACTAACGTGGAAACCATATGCGATCTAGCGCTGACGAGAAAACCTAAGATTATGGTTATTGACTCTATTCAAGTCATGCATGTATCAGATGTACAGTCTGCGCCGGGCAGTGTAAGTCAAGTAAGAGAAAGTGCTGCTTATTTAACCCGCTTTGCAAAGCAAAACCATATTGCAATGTTTATTGTGGGCCATGTTACCAAAGATGGAAACCTGGCCGGACCCAAAGTGCTAGAGCATTGTATTGACAGCTCTATGATGCTAGAAGGCGAAAGTGATGGCCGTTACCGGACGCTACGCAGCCATAAAAATCGCTTTGGGGCAGTTAATGAGTTGGGCGTCTTTGCAATGACAGAGAAAGGGCTAAAAGAAGTCAGCAATCCTTCTGCAATATTTCTAAGTCGCGGCGACAACGAAACGCCCGGATCTAGTGTCATGGTTATATGGGAAGGAACCCGTCCGTTGTTGGTAGAAATACAAGCACTCGTCGACTATTCTCAAATGTCTAATCCTAGGCGAATTGCCGTGGGGCTCGATCAGAACCGACTATCTATGTTACTTGCCGTTTTACATCGACATGGAAACGTTCAGATGAACGACCAAGATGTGTTTGTTAATGTTGTTGGGGGCGTACGTGTAGCTGAAACCGGTGCCGATCTGGCGTTGTTACTTGCTATGATTTCCAGTTTTCGAAATCGTCCACTGCCACGTGATTTGATTGTGTTCGGCGAAGTGGGGTTAGCAGGAGAGATTAGGCCCGTACCAAATGGAACAGAACGTATTATAGAAGCCGCGAAACATGGATTTAAGCGCGCCATTGTTCCTAAAGCCAATGCCCCCAAACAATCTGTAAACGGCATGAAGGTTATTCCAGTAGCAAGGCTTTCAGAAGCGCTAGACGCGTTAGAGTAAACGCTGCCCGTGAAGCGGTTTATTGATAAGCCTGATAAACCGCATTCACCAGCGCATTAAGGTCTTTTTCATCAATAGTAGTGTCTTCACTATTCAGGGCAATAAGACGGCGAAGTGCACTTACGCATTCCACGTCCATTCTTTCGACCTTGCACCCTAATGATACCGCGTCTTTTCGGCTGTCTGAATGCCTATAGAGTTGCGATATATATAATGAAATAAGCGGGCTGTCATCATTAGCCTGAAACTGAGCGACGTAAGGTTCATGGCTATCGAAAGGCAGAGTAGATAGGGCATGTTCTTGTGCTTGAAGTTTGATTCCTTGAAGTGAAACATCGCTGACTACAACGTCAATCTCAATGTCACCATGGGCAAGCTTACCACTTACGTTCAATGGAACTCGCTGGAATTGGCGTTTGTCGGTCATGCGCTACTACCTTTTACTCTACCTATGCTCAGTATTAGCCAAATATAGGCAGTTAGCAATAAAAAAGCCCTCGGTGATGAGGGCTTTTATTTGTCGGTTATATATGGTGCTAGCGCACCATCAAACCTATTTTGACATGCGCTTATACTTCAGGCGATGTGGCTCAACGACATCCTGTCCAAATTCTTTTTTCAACCAGCTCTCGTAATCAGAGTAGTTGCCCTCGAAGAAGTTGATACTACCTTCATCTCGGTAGTCCATGATGTGGGTTGCTACACGGTCTAAGAACCAACGGTCGTGCGAAATAACCATGGCACAACCCGGGAATTCCAACAGTGCATTTTCAAGAGCACGAAGGGTTTCAACATCCAAGTCATTGGTTGGCTCATCCAGCAGCAACACGTTACCACCGGCTTTAAGCAGTTTGGCCAAATGTACACGGTTTCGCTCACCACCAGAAAGATCTTTGATGAATTTTTGCTGATCAGTACCTTTAAAATTGAATCTGCTGCAGTAAGCGCGGCTGTTAATTTCAAAGTTACCAATGCGGATAATGTCGGAATCGTCAGAGATTTCTTTCCAGACCGTATTGTTTTCGTTCATGTGGTCGCGGAACTGTTCAACAGCCGCAATTTGAACGGTATCACCTAAATCGATGTTCCCAGAATCAGGTTGCTCTGCATTCGTTAACATTCTAAATAAGGTTGATTTACCGGCGCCGTTGGGTCCGACGATACCAACAATAGCGCCTTTGGGCACATTGAACGATAAGTCATCAATGAGTACGCGGTCTCCGTACGATTTTTTAAGGTTTGATACCTCAATAACTTTATCCCCTAGGCGCTCGCCTGGTGGAATAAACAACTCATTGGTTTCATTTCGTTTCTGATAATCACTGGTAGATAGTTCTTCAAATCGAGCCATACGCGCTTTACTTTTTGCATGACGGCCTTTTGGATTAGAGCGCACCCATTCAAGCTCTTGCTTCATGCTCTTCATTCGCGCTGTTTCAGCACGTTCTTCCTGCTGAAGACGATTCTCTTTCTGTTCTAACCAAGAAGAGTAATTACCTTCCCACGGAATACCTTCACCGCGGTCAAGTTCGAGGATCCAGCCTGCTACGTTGTCCAAGAAGTATCTATCGTGGGTAATAGCCACCACAGTCCCTTCATAGTCGTGTAAGAAACGCTCTAGCCATGCCACCGACTCTGCATCCAAGTGGTTGGTTGGTTCGTCGAGAAGAAGCATCTCAGGCTTTTCAAGCAATAGACGACATAGCGCAACACGGCGGCGTTCACCCCCCGATAGCTTGCTTACATCTGCATCCCATGGTGGAAGGCGCAGTGCGTCTGCGGCACGCTCTAGGGCGTTCTCAAGGTTGTGACCATCTTTCGATTGAATAATCGCTTCAAGTTCACCTTGCTCTTTTGCAAGTGCGTCAAAATCTGCTTCGGGATCGGCATAAGCGGCGTAAACCTCATCAAGGCGAGTGAGCGCATGCTTAACATCAGCAACAGCCTCTTCGATATTACCGCGAACATCTTTTGTCTCATCAAGCTGTGGTTCCTGCGGGAGGTAACCCACTTTTAGGCCCGGTTGCGGGCGTGCTTCACCCTCGATGTCAGTGTCAACACCCGCCATAATGCGAAGCAATGTTGATTTACCCGCACCGTTTAGACCGAGAACACCAATTTTGGCTCCCGGGAAAAAACTAAGTGAAATATTCTTCAGAATATGTCGGTTCGGTGGAACAATTTTGCCCACGCGATGCATACTATATACGTATTGAGCCATGCTCAGTCCTCGCTAGAAAGCGGAATTAAAAATAAGGGTTCGTAAATTTACAACATCGTTATACGGTTTCGCTACAGCACACGTATACGATTCAAAAATGGTGGTCGTATATTCTACTCGTAACACTATAGTTTGCGCCAGAGCCAAGCGCCATTTCTCCGTATTCTTGCCGTAATTTTGAGCACTTACGTTTAAATGTCTGATTAAAACATCGGTGTCGCTGGCGAATTAATGTAAACTTACTCACCATAAGATGGTGTATGTTTGCCAAGGGTGCAGTTAGACGCTCCCGGACATGCATAATATGTTAAGTCAATATCCGAACAGGTACATCGCATGACTGCTATGAATAAACGCACATACAGTTTGGAAGAACTTGCCAGCCATGTTGGTGGTGAAGTTCAAGGAGAGGGCAGTATTGTTATCTCTGCGGTTGGAACCCTTGCTGGTTCAACTGAACACCAGATTTCTTTTCTTACCAACCCAAAGTACAAGCCACAATTAAAAGATACCAAAGCAGGCGCTGTTATTCTTCATGAAAGCTTAAAAAATGATAGCCCCGTGCCTGCGCTGGTTGTTGCCAATCCGCACGCTGCATTCGCGCGCATTGCGCAGCTTTTTGATACGACGCCAGTTGTTGCAAATGGCATTGCAGATTCGGCCATTATTGCGCCATCTGCTCGAATTGGTAGTGATGTGTCTTTGGGCCATAACGTTATCATTGAAGATAATGTTGTCCTTGGCGATCGGGTGACAATCGGAGCAAATACGGTAATCCGAAAAGGCACGCACATCGGTCAAGAATCAGTCATTCATCCAAACGTGACTATTTACCATGACGTAGTGATAGGTAAACGTGTGACAGTTCATAGTCAAACTGTTATCGGTGCTGCAGGGTTTGGTTATGCGAACGATAAAGGCGTTTGGTTACCGATACCACAAACAGGCTCTGTGCGTATTGGAGATGACAGCCAAATAGGTGCTAGCAGCAGTATTGACCGTGGCGCAATGGAAGACACGATATTGGGTACGAACGTTATAATCGACAACCAAGTACAGATTGGACACAACTGTGTTATTGGCGATCATTCGTGTATCTGCGGCGCAACAGGGATTGCAGGAAGTTGTCACATCGGGAAACACGTTATTATTGGCGGAGGTGTGGGAATCAATGGACACATCAGTATTTGTGATAACGTTCAAGTTACTGGTTACACCATGATTGTACAAGACATTACCGAACCCGGCGTATACTCTTCCGGCCAGCCTGCTCAAACCAACCGAGAATGGCGCAAAAATACAGTACGCCTCCAGAAAATAGGCTCTCTTTTTGACCGCGTGAAAACACTCGAAAAACAGCAATAAGCGTATTACGGCGTAGGGGTAATGTTAAACCTACGCCATTTGTATTAATTTCGTCACAAAGCGGTATACACGCGGCTGAAAATGGCTAGAATATGGCCTCAAATTGAGCTAGTAGCGCAGATACTGACCTGCATAGGCAATTGGCAAGACCGCAGTGACTTATGCAGATTGGTATTATTTTTACGCCACATAAAAACCGCAGTTAAGGAGCCCCCATGTTTTCTCGCGAAATGAACATAGCTGACTTTGATCCTGAATTGGCCAGTGCAATGGCAAAAGAGGTAGAGCGTCAAGAACATCACATTGAGTTGATTGCCTCTGAAAACTACTGTAGCCCGCGTGTGATGGAAGCGCAGGGTTCACAGTTGACTAACAAGTATGCAGAAGGTTATCCGGGCAAGCGCTACTATGGCGGTTGTGAGCACGTTGATGTTGTCGAGCAGTTGGCAATTGACCGTGCTAAAGCGCTTTTTGGTGCAGAATATGCCAACGTTCAGCCGCACGCAGGTTCTCAGGCGAACTCAGCGGTATTCATGGCGCTTCTTGATGCAGGCGACACGGTTTTAGGTATGAGCCTATCAGAAGGTGGTCACCTTACACACGGTTCTCACGTTAACTTCTCTGGTAAGACGTACAATGCGGTTCAGTACGGCTTAAACAATGAAACCGGTGAGATTGACTATGCGCAGGTGGAAGCGCTAGCAAAAGAGCACAAGCCTAAGATGATAATCGGTGGTTTTTCTGCTTATTCAGGCGTTGTAGATTGGGCTAAATTCCGCGAAATTGCCGATAGTGTGGGTGCTTTCCTTCTTGTTGATATGGCACACGTTGCGGGTTTGGTTGCGGCCGGTGTTTATCCTAACCCGCTTCCTCATGCGCATGTTGTAACAACAACTACTCACAAAACGCTAGCGGGTCCTCGTAGTGGACTAATTCTTTCTGCATGTGGCGATGAGAGCATCTACAAAAAGCTAAACAGTTCGGTGTTCCCAGGCAATCAAGGTGGTCCACTTTGCCACGTTATTGCTGCTAAAGCGGTAGCATTCAAAGAAGCACTTCAGCCTGAATTTAAGGTTTACCAGCAGCAAGTTGTTGCCAACGCCAAAGCGATGGTTTCAGTTATGATTGAGCGTGGATACAAGATTGTTTCTGGTGGTACAGACAACCACTTGTTCCTTCTTGATTTGATTGACAAGGATATTACAGGTAAAGACGCTGATGCGGCGTTAGGTGCCGCGAACATTACCGTAAACAAAAACTCAGTGCCAAACGACCCTCGTTCACCATTTGTAACAAGCGGCCTTCGTATTGGTAGCCCGGCAATTACTCGTCGTGGTTTCCAAGAAGAACAAGCGAAGCAAGTGGCAACGTGGATTTGTGATATTCTTGATAACATGGGTGATGAGTCTGTTATCAAACGAGTTCAAGACGAAGTGGTTACACTTTGCTCTCAATTCCCTGTTTACAAATAAAATAGGTTTGTCTTTTATTGCGTACTTTGGTAGTAATGCAGGATTGTCTTAAATCATTACCTAAGTACGCAATTGTTAAGGAAATTCTATGTTTTGCCCCTTTTGCTCAGCGCAAGAAACGAAAGTGATTGATTCACGCCTTGTGGCGGAAGGGCATCAAGTGCGTAGGCGTCGCGAATGCAACGTTTGTCATGAACGCTTTACCACGTTTGAGAGTGCCGAACTGGTCATGCCTCGCGTTATCAAACGCGATGGTTCACGTGAGCCCTTCAACGAAGATAAGTTGCGTGCTGGGCTTCAACGAGCACTTGAAAAACGCCCTGTTAGTACTGAAAAAGTCGAACAGTGCATTCTTTCACTAAAATCAGAACTTCGCGCTACCGGCGAGCGAGAAGTGGAAAGTGAATTGCTCGGGAATTTGATCATGAAAGCGCTCAAAGAGCTAGATAAAGTGGCTTATGTGCGTTTTGCATCAGTATACCGCTCCTTTGAAGATATCCGAGAATTTGGAGAAGAAATAGCGCGACTAGGCGATTAGAGCAGAACACGCTTTTCATAGGATAAATAGTGGATCACGCTATAAAACAAAATGATTGTTATTGGATGGCAAAGGCCATTCAGCTTGCCCAAAAAGGGCGTTACACCACCTCACCAAACCCTCGTGTGGGCTGTGTTATTGTTGATGAAAATAACCAGCTTATCGGTCAAGGCTTCCACATAAAAGCTGGGACCCCTCATGCTGAAGTACATGCCTTGCGTGATGCAGCGGCTACCAGAGAGCAAGGAGCACAAGGTGCTACTGCCTATGTCACACTAGAACCGTGTAGTCACTATGGTCGAACGCCCCCCTGCGCAGAAGCATTGGTCAATGCAAAGGTGCGTCGTGTGGTCATTGGAATGACTGATCCAAACCCCACCGTCAGCGGCAATGGTATTCGAATTTTGCAGGAAGCTGGTGTCGACGTTGTCAGTGACGTAATGGCAACTCAAGCTGCTGCGCTCAATCCAGGTTTTATAAAACGCATGTTAACGGGGCGTCCATATGTACGCCTTAAACTAGGTATTAGCCTTGATGGTAAGATTGCACTAGGCAACGGAGTAAGCCAGTGGATTACCGGTCCCGATGCAAGGCGCGACGTACAGCGTTATCGTGCGCAAAGCTGCGCGGTGCTCACAGGGTCTGGAACGGTGAAAGCTGATGACCCAAGCTTATTGGTGAGGTCGAGTGAGGCCAATCTGCACTCTTATCCACTTGACGAATTAAGACAACCAGCGAGAGTGGTGGTTGATAGTGCCAATGTTATTCGCGGTGATTTCCAGTTGCTAAATGATGGGCATACCACGTTTATCGCAACAACGACGGGCCACTGTGATGGTGAAGATGAGCAACATATTGCTGTTTCACAGCTCAATGGAAAGCTTGATCTCGATGCGCTTTTATTGGCCCTTGGCAATAAACAGTTTAATGAGGTCTGGGTAGAGGCTGGGCCGGGCCTTTCGGGGGCGTTATTAAACAAAGGGCTCGTAGATGAACTTATATGTTATCAAGCCCCCAAGCTGTTGGGCGATAAAGGTATCAGCATGGCACGTCTGCCTGCTTTTACAACACTTGACCAATCTATTTCACTATCACTCATTGAAAATCGTCAAATAGGTAACGATATTAAACTTATCTTCCGTCCCGATGTTAGCAGCGAGCGTGGCTAACCGCGCTTAAGAGGAAATTTATGTTCACCGGAATTATCCAAGCTTTAGGCACTATTCAAAAACTAGACAATCGCGGCAATGATATCCGCCTTACCGTTGCATCGCCGACGCTAGACATGACAGATGTAGCATTGGGGGACAGCATTGCCACAAACGGCGTTTGTTTAACGGTCACTGACATGGGCGACGACTATTATTGTGCAGACGTATCTGCAGAAACCATCAAGTTAACCGGATTTGCTCACTATTCAGCAGGTTCAACAGTGAACTTAGAAAAAGCCATGCGTCCAACTGACAGGTTTGGCGGCCATATCGTTTCAGGTCATGTCGATGGTGTAGGTTCAGTGACGCAAATCATCAAACATGCAGACTACATTGAGTTTTGGGTTAAAGCACCAGAAGAAATAGCGAAGTATATCGCGCATAAAGGCAGTATTACTGTAGATGGCATTAGCCTGACAGTTAACGAAGTGAATGGTGCTGAATTCATGCTATGGATTATTCCGCATACCCTTAAAGAAACGATTATGGGAACCTACAAAGTAGGTACGGCTGTCAATTTAGAAGTAGATGTCATTGCCCGATATTTGGAACGACTCATGTTAGGTGATAAAGCCGCTGAGCCAAAGAGCAAAGGTATTGATATGGCATTTCTTGCCGAGAACGGATTTTTAAAAAAATAACCCTACAAGAAGCATAAATTATGGCATTTAACACTACGCAAGAAATTATTGAAGATATTCGTCAAGGTAAGATGGTTATTTTGATGGATGATGAAGATCGTGAAAACGAAGGCGATCTGATCATGGCAGCAGAGCATGTGACCCCCGAAGCAATTAACTTCATGGTGACACATGCTCGAGGCCTTGTGTGTTTGCCAATGACGCAAGACCGTTGTCGAACGTTAAATCTGCCATTAATGGTTGATAAAAACGAAGCTCAGTTCTCTACTAACTTTACTGTGTCCATTGAAGCGGCAACAGGCGTAACTACCGGTATTTCGGCTGCTGACCGTGCAACCACTATTCTTGCAGCTGTATCAAAAGAAGCCAAAGCAACAGATATTGTACAACCCGGTCACATTTTTCCGCTTATCGCTAAAGACGGTGGCGTATTAAACCGCGCAGGACACACCGAAGCCGGTGTTGACTTACCTCGTCTAGCGGGTCTTGAGCCGGCGGGGGTCATCGTGGAGATACTCAACGAAGACGGCACCATGGCGCGCCGAGCTGAACTAGAAAAGTTTGCTGAAAAACACGACCTTAAAATTGGTACTATTGCCGATCTTATCGAGTATCGAAACCTGAATGAAACCACTATCGAAAAAGTAGCACAGTGTAATTTGCCCACTGAATACGGCGATTTTGAGCTTCATACATTTAAAGACAGCATCGACAATCAACTGCATTTTGCACTGAAAAAAGGTGATATAAATGAAGACGATGCCACCTTGGTACGTGTTCATTTGCACAATACATTTAGTGATCTTCTTGGCTCAACGCGCGGTATTCATCGCTCGATGACACTTGCTGATGGCATGCGCAAGATTTCAGAAGAAGGTGGTGTGCTTGTGCTTTTAGGCAAAGAAGAACACATTGAGCATCAAGTGCGTCGCTTCGCAGCTGAAGATAGGGGAGAACGTCCTACTGGTGCAGACTGGCAAGGTTCCTCTCGTACTATTGGTGTAGGCAGCCAGATTTTGGCATCAATGGGCGTACATAAAATGCGCTTATTGAGCAAACCCATTAAATACCATGCACTATCAGGCTATGGTCTTGAAGTTGTGGAGTACGTTCACGACTAGTGCACACAGTTAAAGCGCGGAGGGGGCATGTCCATTGCAAACACGCGGTGAATACATCCATGTACGCTCCGCCACCGCATCCATGCGGTGGAGGGTTTGCGATGGACATGCCCCCTCCACACCAAAGTGTGCACAGTTAGTACTTGATGAATAGTTAAAGTTAAAGAAACAATCGATTTAGTTTAGGCGCAGTTGTGGTATACTTCGCGCCGTTTTTTCTCGAGGAATGAAACCATGCAGGTAATTGAAGGTAATATCAGAGCAACCGGTAAGAAGTTTGCTATCGTTGTGTCACGCTTTAATAGTTTTGTTGTTGAAAGCCTACTAGAAGGTGCATTAGACACACTAGAGCGTCACGGTGAAGTAAGCGATGACGATATCACGGTTGTGCGTGTTCCTGGTGCTTACGAGTTACCCGTTGTGGCAAAGAAACTCGCCGAGAAAAAGTCATTTGATGCGATCATTGCGCTTGGTGCAGTAATTCGTGGCGGTACTCCACATTTTGATTTTGTCGCAGGCGAGAGTAATAAAGGCCTCGCACAAGTATCTCTAGAGTATGGCTTGCCAGTATCATTTGGCGTGATCACAACAGATTCAATTGAACAAGCAATCGAACGTTCAGGTACCAAAGCAGGTAACAAGGGTGCAGAAGCAGCCCTTGGCGCGCTGGAAATGGTTAACGTAATCGATGCTGTTGAAAAGCTTTAAGGTAAACATTAAGTGAAAGTTTCAGCTCGACGCAAAGCCCGTGAATTAGCTCTTCAAGGCGTTTATTCGTGGCAAATGAGTCACAACGATATTCAGCAAGTTGAACTGGCATTAGCTACCAGCAATGACATGCAAAAAGTAGATATGGCGTATTTTCAGGCCTTGTTACGCGGTGTTGCACACAACGCAAGCAATCTTGATGCGACTATCAAACCATATCTGGGTCGTTTGCCAGAAGAGTTGGATGCCATTGAAAAAGCTATCCTTCGCATTGCGACGCTGGAGTTGACAGAGCGCATCGATGTCCCTTATCGCGTAATTATTAATGAAGCGATTGAACTTGCTAAGGCTTTTGGTGCCGAAGAAAGTCATAAGTTTATTAATGGCGCATTAGATAAAGCGGTGCGTACATTGCGCAAAGATGAGCGCGACTAACCTTACCATAGCGGCAAGGATTGCCGCTAACAGGGTTTTATAATTACCGTGAAAGAATTCGACCTTATCGGCCGCTACTTTTCAAACAGTGGCCACAAACGCAAAGATGTTGTTATTGGTATTGGTGATGACTGTGCTGTAACAACGGTTCCTGAAAACCAACAACTTGCTGTTACCACCGATACGCTCGTTGCTGGTGTGCATTTTTTGAATGATGCGCCAGCTAAATCTGTGGCATACAAAACAGTGGCTGTGAACTTAAGTGATTTAGCTGCCATGGGAGCTGAACCTGCATGGATCAGTCTTTCGCTATCGTTACCTGAAGTAAATGAAGCTTGGCTAGACGACTTTGTTAGCGGTTTGCACGAGCTTACGCAGTATTACTCGGTTCAACTGATTGGTGGTGATACGGTAAAAGGGCCTATGGCGATGACCATTACCGCTCAAGGCTTTATCCCACCTGGTTCAGAATTAACGCGAAGTGGCGCAAAGCCTGGTGATTGGGTGTACGTTACTGGCACGCTTGGTGACGCGGGCGCTGGTTTAGATATCTTACAAAACAATCTTGAGGTTGCTGGTGAAGCGAAAGACGTGCTAGTTAATCGTCATTACTTTCCTACACCAAGAGTCGCTGTTGGGACAGCAATTCGCCGAATTGCCACATCATGCATTGATGTGTCAGACGGGCTTATCTCTGACTTAGGGCATGTTTTGAAAGCGTCTGGCTGCGGTGCAAATGTGCATGTTGACAAGTTACCACTATCACGCGCGCTAACGAGTGCTGTATCGTCTGAGCAAGCGGTGGAATATGCGCTGTCGGCGGGTGATGATTACGAGTTAATCTTTACGGTTGGCGAAGAGCAACGAGGGAGCCTTGAGACATCTCTAGCTAGCACCAATGTTAAAGCAACATGCATTGGGCAGCTGACCGGGCAGCCCGGGGTATTATCCTTGCTTAAAGACAATGAACAGTACACGCCAGTAACTCCAACAGGTTACGAACATAGCTTTTAAGCGGCATATGCAGACGTTAATTTAACATGGTCGAAACAAGAGATTAAATATGCAAGCAGAGTATCGAGCCAGAGTGAGTATGAAGAACCCTATACACTTTCTGGCACTCGGCTTTGGTAGTGGCCTCATCCCATTCATGCCGGGTACTTTTGGTTCATTGGCAGCGTTACCATTGCTTGTACTGTGTACCCATGTATCTATCATTTCCTTTGTGGCACTTACCCTTATTTTCTCAATTGTCGGAATCTACTTATGTGGCAAAACAGCTGACGATATGCAAGTTCATGATCACGGCTCTATCGTGTGGGATGAAATCGCAGGCATGTTTGTTACGTTCTTATTTGTACCGATTTCACTATCCACGCTAGTCGTTGGCTTTGTTTTGTTTCGTTTGTTCGATATTTTGAAGCCTTGGCCAATTGGTATCATAGATAAGCGCCTTCACGGCGGGACAGGCATTATGTTAGACGACCTGATAGCGGGTGCTATGGCCTGTGGATGTTTACATCTTTTGTTGAGCTTTTTACCTGCCACATTCCAATTTCTATAAAAAAGCCCGCTTCTGCGGGCTTTTTTTGCGTTTATTTGGCGGTGAAAAGGTTATGAATTTAGCGTGCTGGCTGCTTTGATAATACCTTCAGCATCAAGCCCGTGCTCTTTATACATCTCTTGCTGCGTGCCTTGTAAAACAAAACTATCAGGTAAGCCAAGCATCTTGACGGCTTTGAGTATTCCGTTTTGTTGTAAGTGCTCTAGTACTGCGCTACCAGCACCGCCCATAATGCAACCATCTTCTAGGGTTACTATTGCGCTATGCTCGCGTGCTGCTTTTAGCACCGCCTCGCCATCTAATGGTTTGATAAATCGCATATCGATGACAGTGGCATCAAGCGTTTCTGCGGCTTCTAGCGCATAGGGAAGTAAGCAACCAAAGTTCAATATAGCGATGCTTTCAGATTGTTCTTTTGATGATGTCCGGCAGGTACGTGACTTACCGATTTCTAACATCGTCATTGCTTCATCTGGTGTTATACCCATTCCGGCACCACGCGGATAACGCACAGCAGCGGGCTTCTGAAGCTTGTGTCCGGTGTAGAGCATTTGTCTACATTCATTTTCATCAGAGGGTGCCATAACTACCATATTCGGTATACAGCGAAGGAAGGCGATATCAAATGCACCTTGGTGCGTCGGACCGTCAGCACCCACAATACCCGCTCTATCAATGGCAAACAGTACCGGAAGATCTTGAATTGCAACGTCGTGAATGAGCTGATCGTATGCACGTTGCAAGAATGACGAATAAATGGCGACAACCGCATTCATTCCGTCTTTGGCAAGTCCGGCACCAAAAGTCACGGCATGTTGTTCTGCAATCGCAACATCAAAATACTGTTCTGGAAATTGTTGGGAAAACTCAACCATGCCAGACCCTTCTCGCATGGCGGGTGTCACAGCCATCAATTTAGGGTCTTGCGCCGCCATATCACACAGCCATTTGCCAAAAATCGCAGAATAAGTCGGTGCAGAAGGCTTCGACTTGGGTAATGCGTTGTCAGCCGGGTTGAACTTAGGGACCGCATGGAACTTAATGGGGTCTTCTTCTGCAACCGCGTAGCCTTTCCCTTTTTTGGTCACAACATGAAGCAGCTGGGGACCTTCAAATTTACGCATGTTGCGCAGTGTATCGACCACTGCGTTAACGTCATGCCCATCAATAGGGCCTATATAATTGAAACCCAGTTCTTCAAAAATAGTGCCAGGAACCACCATACCTTTTAGATGCTCTTCAGCACGGCTTGCGAATTCTTTTATAGGCGGCACGTTGCTTAGCAGTTTCTTACCGCCATCGCGAATCGAGTTGAAAAAGTTACCAGTAAGTAAGCGGGCAAGGTGGCTATTAAGTGCTCCGACATTCTCAGAGATAGACATTTCGTTGTCATTGAGAACAACAACCATGTCTTTTTTAATATCACCAGCGTGGTTGAGCGCTTCAAACGCCATACCTGCTGTCATTGCACCGTCGCCTATAACTGCAACCACTTTACGGTCTTTGCCTTCCTTTTCTGCAGCAACGGCCATACCTAGCGCTGCGCTAATGGACGTTGATGAGTGCCCAACAGCAAAAGTGTCGTAATCACTTTCTGGTGGCCAAGGAAAAGGGTGTAGTCCATTCTTTTTGCGAATAGTGCTCATGCGTTCAGCACGGCCTGTAAGAATTTTATGAGGGTAGGCTTGGTGGCCAACATCCCACAGTAAGCGGTCGAATGGTGTGTTATAAACGTAGTGTAATGCGACGGTAAGTTCAACTGTGCCTAAACCTGAAGCAAAATGGCCACTGGTTTGACTTACACATGTGAGTAAGTACTCGCGTAACTCGTCGGCCAACTCGCGCAACTTTTCTTGGGGCAGCTGTCGTAACGTCTCTGGTGTTTGCGCAAGCGCAAGCGTTGGGTAATGTTGGAGGTCTAAACTCATCTACTTATTATCTTTTTCAACATGGCGCGTGGCTAATGGTCGCGTTTTACCAAAAGCTCGCTAAACGCAATTAAACTATCTGTATTGTAGGGTAAACGCGCCAAGGCTTGAAGTGCATTATTGTGAAGTAATTCTAACTCTTTTTTTGCACCCTCTAAGCCAAGTTTTGCTGGGAAAGTGTTTTTGCCCAGCGCTTCGTCAGAGCCTGCTGGTTTTCCGAGTTGTTCGCTGCTGCCTTCCACGTCGAGGATATCGTCTTGCACCTGAAACGCCAGGCCGATGTCAGTGGCATACGCCATAAGGTCATGCTTCGTTTGCTCAGCAAGTCCCTCACACACGATAGTTACCATTTCTACACAGGCTTTCAATAACGCACCTGTTTTAAGTCTGTGAAGTTGTTTGAGCTCGTCTAACGCAATAGTTTTACCTGTACTTGCTAAGTCGATGGCTTGTCCGCCACACATACCCGCGTATCCGGAATTCCTGGCAAGTACAGAAAGAAGCGCCGAACGCTTTGTCTGGGCAAACTCACTTAAGGGAGCATCTGCTAACACGCTAAAAGCTAATGACTGCAATGCGTCACCAGCCAAAATGGCCGTCGCTTCATCAAACGCGATGTGACAGGTTGGCATACCACGTCTGAGATCATCATCGTCCATTGCAGGTAAATCATCATGCACTAGTGAGTATGCGTGAATACACTCTATCGCCATGCTTATCGCCATCTGGTCTTTTTTGGGAACATCTAAAGTATTTCCAACAACCTGAACAAGCAAAGGCCGCATACGTTTACCACCTGCGAGCAATGCATGGCGCATTGCATCTTTAAGACGCGGCGCATAATTGGGCAGGGTATCAATAAGGGTTAAAAGCGATGCATCAGTCTGCTGTTTTATTTGCTGATGCAAAACAGAAAAATTCATAGGTTACCTGTTAGTCAAAAATGAACGTATTATGGTTGTTCATTTTCAGGAAGAGGTTTAAGCGTATCATTGCCTTGTTCACTCAGCAGTATCTTTACCTTTTGTTCGGCGTTTTCAAGAGACTGTTGGCCTAGGCGAGAAAGTGCGATTCCGCGCTCAAACTTTTCTAGTGCTTTATTGAGTGGTAGGTCACCGTTCTCCATCTCGTCAACGATGGTTTCTAGCTCAGCCAGTGTTTCTTCAAAAGACGCGGTTTCTTTTTCCGTTGTCATAAACATCACTCAATTTAGTCGCCAAAATACATGTACGCGCACATTAACTGAGGGGTGAACAAGGGTCAAATGGTTTGTCCGTATATTGCCAATAACTCACTTGGCTATAGGCTCTTGGTTCACTTTTTATTCATTCAATGCGAGATGCAAATCGCAGTGTGCTGCAACTACTTTTACTCATCGACATTTATTTGTGCGGTATGAAGCGCTATAACATTCAATTTTGTGGCTTTGTATTTGTGCTATAGTCGAGAAAAGCGTAGGCGGATGCAGCCGTCTGTAAGTGCTAATGTCACATTCACATAAATGTGATATTTTTCAATAATCTTGTTTTAGTATTTTAACACTTTGCCGATAGAATACATGTACATCAACAGCACTGTCTGCACATAAATGAGGAAGAGTGAGTGGATTTAGCAACCGTCATAGGTATGTTGGGCGCGGTGGGTTTCATAGTGATGGCTATGATCCTGGGCGGCAGCATGAGCATGTTTATAGACGTGCAGTCAATACTTATCGTTTTCGGTGGAACCTTATTCGTTGTCTTGTCTCAGTTTACGCTCGGCCAGTTTTTTGGTGCCGGAAAAGTAGCGGGCAAAGCGTTTATGTTCAAAATAGAGTCGCCTGAAGAACTCATCGAGAAAATCGTTGAAATGGCTGATGCTGCCCGTAAAGGTGGCTTTCTCGCGTTAGAAGAAGCTGAAATCACTAACGAATTTATGCAAAAAGGCGTAGATATGTTGGTTGATGGTCACGATATAGAGGTAGTGAGGGAAACACTGTCAAAAGATATTTCAATGACAAGTGAGCGACATGACTTTGGCGCGTCAATTTTCAAAGGCATGGGGGATGTGGCGCCCGCGATGGGAATGATTGGTACCTTGATTGGTCTGGTTGCGATGTTATCGAACATGGACGACCCCAAGGCAATCGGCCCGGCAATGGCCGTTGCACTACTGACAACGCTCTACGGCGCTTTTTTCGCCAACGTGGTGTGTTTGCCTATCGCGTTCAAGCTTGCTGTGCGTGCTGGTGAAGAAAAGCTCAACCAAAGTCTCGTGCTCGATGGCATCGTTGGTATTGCGGACGGACAGAACCCAAGAGTGATAGAAGGGGTACTTAAGAACTATCTTGCCGCAAGTAAACGAGGCGCTGCTGAGGAAGAATAATGGCCGAAGAAGAATGCCCAAAATGCCCCCCCGAAGGGCTACCCGCTTGGATGGGAACATTTGCAGACTTGATGTCTTTGCTTATGTGTTTCTTCGTTCTGCTGCTTTCATTTTCCGAAATGGATGTGCTTAAATTCAAACAAATTGCGGGTTCGATGAAGTTTGCCTTCGGGGTTCAAAACAAAATTGAAGTAAAAGATATTCCAAAGGGTACGAGTGTTATTGCGATGGAGTTCAGACCAGGCAAGCCTGATCCAACGCCTATAGAGTCTATACAGCAGCAGACTATTGAAATGACACAGCAAATGCTTGAATTTCAGGCAGGCGATGAAGAGTCTGCAGGTGGGAGGCAGAAACAACGCGGGGAGCAAAGAGGCGGACAGTCTCAACAAACTGCTAATGAGTCAGCGTCTTCAGCAGAGCAAAGTTCTGACCAGTCTCAAACGGCTGAGTTGATGAAGAAGATTGCGCAGCAACTTCAAAAACAAATCCTAGATGGCTCGATTGAGTTAGAATCTCTTGGGCAACAAATTACGATTCGCATACAAGAAAACGGTTCGTTTTCAGCAGGTTCTGCGTTTCTACAGCCTCAATTTCAACCAATACTAAGAAAAATAGGGGTGTTGCTTGCTGATGTTCCTGGAGAGATTGAAATTTCGGGGCACAGTGATGGCCAACATATCGCAAATGAACTGTATCGTTCAAATTGGGACTTATCTTCTCAGAGAGCTGTTGCCGTAGCGGAAGCAATGCGCACAGCCCCTGGCTTTGACGAGAGCCGGATGTCTGTAGTAGGTAAAGCAGACACTGCGCCGGTAGTAGAAAATGCCACGACTTCATCAGACCGAGCTAAAAACCGACGGGTTGAAATAAATATCAACCAAGGCAAGCCCATGCTATCTAAACCAATATCTGTCGTTGAAGAGTAAGACAATCTAGCGACAAAAGAAAAGGCGCATTGTATTATTCACTGCGCCTTTTTCGTGCCCCTAATTTAATTCGGACTTGTTTTAGACACTATCTAGTAGGGAGCTCTCGATATTGAGGCTTAGATATCACTAACTGCACAGTACTGATGGTACGCTCTAAAAAGCCGCCCTCGCAATACTTGAGGTAGTATGTCCACATTCGCATAAAGCGTTCGTCATAACCGTCTTTCATAAGTTCATCCTTGGCAGAAATGAATGCTTCATACCAATGATTAAGGGTCATTGCATAGTCAATACCAATGTCATGAAGGTCTCTTATCATCATATTGGTGTGTTTTTTAAGATGCGCATTCAATTGATACTGAGATGGTAGAAATCCACCAGGGAATATATATTTCTGGATGAAATCAACACTATTCGAATAGCTGTCGTAGCGGCGGTCGTCAATGGTGATAGATTGCAGTAGCATTAGCCCATTATCTTTGAGAAGCGATGAGCATTTTTCAAAAAAGTTACCCAAAAATTGCTTACCCACAGCTTCAATCATTTCGATGGAGACAAGCTTGTCGTACTTTCCTTCTAGTAAACGGTAGTCTTTTTTAAGTAGCGTGATCTTGTCAGATAGATTTTCTTTGGCAATCCACGCTTGTGCCCATGCATGCTGCTCTTCTGAAATGGTCGTTGTTGTCACCTTACAGCCGTAGTGTTTGGCAGCAAAAACCGCCAGTCCGCCCCAGCCAGTGCCAATTTCAATAAGGTGGTCAGACGCTTTTAACTGAAGCTTGTCGCAAATGCTCTTCAACTTGAAGTTCTGCGCTTCGTTGAGCGAACTATTTACATCTGGATAAATGGCCGACGAATACATCATTGTAGGGTCAAGGAAACGCGTGTAGAGCTTGTTGCCCAAATCGTAATGCGCTTCAATATTTTTCTTTGCTTGTTCTCGCGTATTGCGTCGCGCAAAGTGTTGCAGTTTGTTTATTGGCATTGAAAGCCATTTAAACTTACTTTCCCACTCGTCAAGCGTTGGCAGGTTTCGAGCAAAGACGCGCACAACAGCGGTCACATCATGGCTATCCCATAAATCGTCCATAAACGCTTCGCCTGCGCCTACACTTCCCCCTAGCAATAAACGACGGTAAGCACTCACATCTTTTATATTTACCGTAGCGGACAGATCATCGTTAGGGTTGCCAAAACGCGCTATAACATCACCGCGCTCTTGAATTGTGAGGTTTCCGAAAGGAAGTTGCTTCAGACACTTCAAAAAAAGTGTTCTGCAGGTTTTATCAATAAATGAAACTTCTGAAGTCGTTAGTAGTACAGATTCACCGAAAGACATTGTTATTGTTCCTGACTTTTTTCTGGATGTGTATACAGTGGGGTTCGTTTAAGGAATAACTTGAGCGCCTGCCAATATATCCCGGCCACTGTTTTTATTGTCATGCTTGGTATACGTTTCATTGCGTCGGATAGATTCGTGTTGTCCAATTTAAATCTTGTTAGGCTTATGCCAGCACTGAATTCTTTGTCGTCTCGCACGCAGTCCATTGTTAACGATAGTCTATTGTCTGGTTGTGAAATGCGCCAATGATATGTCATATCCATGGGGTTGAATGGCGACACATGAAACGTTTTTTGCGTATGGCTTTGTGTTGATAAATCAACTAAGTAGTGGTGGCGCTCGTTCCACGGAGTGTTGCTCACTTCTGCCAGCATGTGTGTGAAGGTGCCATCGATATCGCGCAGGTAGTAAAAGTTTACTGGGCTGAAGTAAAGGCCCCACATCCTCAGCTGGCCGAGCATAAACACATCGCCGTGAAGGGCTACGCCGCCATTAAGTGATTGCATCTTGTCTAATACTGCTTGTGCCAAGGGGATATTTTCATCACCAAGATAGTCAGAGCGCCTAAAACGCGCTCTGGCTTTTCTCTGTGTTGAAAAATGCGATAAGGTGTTGTCTAAGGTCTTTAATTCATGCTCTGACAGCTTCAGCCAAAACAGATATATGTCATAGTCAAACTTGTGCTGTGTGGGCTTAAACCGTTGATGGTAGACTTTTCCCCGATATATGGCACTCTCAATCACAAGGATTCCCCAAATCGTTCGCAAACATCTAAGGCGCTACGAACGCCGTCCTCGTGAAACCCGTTGTACCAGTACGCTCCGCAAAAATGTAGGTTGTCTACACCGCAAATAGTGCTGCGCTGTTGTTGCGCTTTAACCATATCTGCACTGTATTGAGGGTGTGCATAGTGATATTTCCCGAGGATGCTCGACGGTAAAATAGCGGATGTATTGTTTAGTGTTACGCAATAAGTATTCTGAACATCAAAGCGTTGTAATATGTTCATGTTATACGTTACTGATGCAGGTCGCATTTCCTCACTTTCATCCTCTTTAAGCCGATAGTTCCAACTAGCCCATGCAAGCGTTCGCTTCGGCAGCTGGCCAACGTCTTTGTGCATAACTACATCATTACTGGCGTAAGGAATATTACCAAGTACAGCTGTATGGGCCTCTGAAGGAGCGTCAATCATCTTTAATGCTTGGTCGCTATGGCAAGCAAATACGACATCATCGTACAAAGCGCTGTTGTTCTGCGAGTCAATGACTTTCCATTTGTCACCTTGTCTACACACTGATTCTACACCCGTCGACAGTTTTATTTTTGATTCAAATTCAGAGACAAGTGGACCTATGTACTGACTTGACCCTCCCTTTATTGTGTACCACTGAGGTCGGTCTGTGATGTTAAGTAAGCCATGGTTATTAAAGAATTGGAGAAAAAACGTTAGTGGGAATCGTCGAGTTTGTTCTAAGCTGCTCGACCATATAGCCGCACACATCGGCAATATGTAATAGCGAGCAAAATCATCGCTTAACTTTAATTCTGCGATAATATCTTCTAATGTAAGCGATGACGTATCCCTTTTGTCAGCGACCATTTTTTTGCAGGCTTTGTTAAACTTTAAGATGTCTCGCACGATTCGCCAGAAACGCGGTCTGAAAATATTTCTTCGCTGTGCAAATAAGCTATTTAGATTATTGCCGTTGTATTCTAAGTTTGCTTTTTCGCTGGTAACTGAAAAGCTCATTTCTGTTGGCTGATAGTCGACGCCAAGCGTTGTCATTAGCTTTATAAAATTGGGATAAGTCCAGTCGTTAAAAACAATGAAACCAGTGTCGATATTGTGGGTTTGACCGTTATCTTCAATTTGCTTCGTTGCTGTGTGCCCACCAATATAGTCGTTAGCTTCATAAACGGTGATATTGTGTTTTTTGTTTAGTAAGTACGCGCTTGTTAAACCTGAGATGCCTGTTCCAACAATGGCTATATCTTTTGTCATTCGTTATTCTCTTATTTCTCTTCTCTCATTGCCAAAGACAATCGTTTTTTTACCGGTGTGGGCAAGATATTCATCAGTCTTAAAATAAGCCCAAATACCCGTGGGAAAAAGACAGTTTGCTTAGCGCTTTCAATGCCTTTCAGCATCGCCTTTGCTGCATCTACAGAGGATATTTTCATTGGCATTTCAAAGTCATTTTTGTCTGTCAATGGTGTTTCAACGAAACCAGGAGAAACTGCTTGGACATGGACTCCCTTGTGGTGTAGGTCCACTTCTAGTGACTTTGTAAAATAGTGCAATGCCGCTTTACTTGCTCCGTAGGCTTGTGAGCGAGTAAAAGGAAGTAACCTAGCCATGCTGTCAACAATGACAATTTTACTTCCCTGTTTCATTTTGGGTAACAATGCATCCACGCAATTAATAACGCCAAAAAAATTAGGCTCAAAAACGCGTCTAAACATATCAGGTTCGAAATCATCAACGTCAACATATTCACATGTACCGGCATTTAGCACAGCAATGTCGCATTCGATGCTTTGTAACGCGCTCCGCGTATCTTCAAGTGATGTCACGTCGAATCGGCAAGTTTCAATGTTGGCATGTTTACCAAGTGTGTCCAGCGCGTCTTTATTTCTTCCGCATGCTATTACTTGATAATTGCAGCTTGCTGCATACTCAGCCAACGCTCTACCAATACCTGATGTTGCACCTGTTATTAAAATTCTCTTCACGACGCGAGCCTACTTTTTATCTTTTTAATTACAAAACCTAAAAGGGGTACGTGTTCGTAAACCATTTCGCCCACATCATAGTAATCTTTGTGGTAAACAATAATGTCGTCTTTGATGCCAAGTTGTGTGGTGCCATCAAGTGTTATCAATTTGTCACTCTTATTGAGAGTAAGCTTCATTGTCCAATTTGCAATGTGAGTAACGTGAGAATCATTGGGACCACAGGACAAAATATGCGCGATGTCAAATTTACAACTTTTGGCCTGAGTCAGCAGATTGTTAAAATATCCTTTTACTTCCGCAAGTCCATGGTGTGACGTTATTGGGTCGATAAAAAGCACGTTGTCTGAGTATATCGATGAAAGGTCCTCTGGGGATATTTGACAAATATCCGTGTAAATTTTACAAAATCGCTCGATTACATCCATCGCACTCTCCTCAGTTAAAGCGACAAAAAAGGAAATTTAATGTAAGCACTTTCGTTGAGCACCAATGTTTTCGTCTTAATTTCATAGGTTGTTGCTTTTTTGCGCTCTCTGCAAGTATTTGATTTAACTATTTCATTTTTGGATTGATATTAAATTACAGCCCTAATTGCAGAAGAGATCACGTTTTATTGAGTACGAGTGTGAAAAATTTTCACATTCGATCCAATTTGTACCCACTTGCGTAAATAGGGTTGTGTTTTCGGAAGTGTATTTTATGAGAGAAGAACGTTATCCCTTATTCCCATTGTCAGCCCATCTATTGCCCGAGGGGCGGATGGCCTTACGCATTTTTGAACCTCGCTACACGCGAATGGTCAAGGAGGCGTGTGCTGAAAACAAAGGCTTTGTCATGTGTATGCTCGATGCAAACGGCGACAAAGAGACAAACAAACATATCCACAAAATAGGGACAATGGCGCATGTCGTTGACTTCGATATGCTGGATGATGGACTGCTTGGCATAAAGGTTGCTGGTTCACACCTTGTTGAAGTGTCTCATATAGAAACAGCGCAAGATGGATTGAGGACAGGTCAATGTCGTACCATTGAGCAATGGGATTGTGCATTAGCACCTCAACAACTCGCACCTATGGACGAGCGACTTAAAGAAATATTCAGTGATTACGAAGAGCTTGCATCGCTATATGATGCGCCAAAATTCGAATGCCCTAATTGGGTTCTAAATAGATGGCTGGAATTGCTTCCCGTTGACGGAGCGCAAAAGCAACATTTTCTCGAACAGAAAGAATGTACAGGGTTGCTGCACTATTTGTCAGCGCTTATAGCTTAATCCAAGTCAAGTTAAATTTTTGGAAGTTGCTCAGTATTACAAAAACGTAATTGAATTAGTCAGGCAAACAAAGCCATATCGCCATAGAATAGCAATATCAAAACGCAAAGGCGGACTAAAGTATGTTAGTTGGAATTCCTCTGGAACAAAGTAACAGCACGATCAAACCAAAAGATTGTGCTACTGAGATGTCTGATTTCCTCGTAGCGGTAGCAAATGACCGGTGCAAGCGTTCATTCGCAAGTGTTTTTAATTACTTCGCACCTCGCCTTCGTTCGTACGCGCTAAAACAGATGGGCAACGAAGCGCTGGCCATGGAATTGGTTCAAGACACGATGTCGAACGTATGGCAGAAAGCGCACTTGTTCAATGCCGAGAAGGGTTCTCCTTCCACATGGATTTTTACTATTGCACGTAACATTCGCTTCGATATGTTGAGAAAGCTTCAAAATAGGAAAGAAGACGTTTGTTCAGACGACTTATGGCCTGTTTTGTGCGAGCAAACACCCGACCAAAATGAAACTTCACTTGACGAGCAGGTTACGCTAGAGCAAATTGGGCATCTATTCGATTCACTGCCCGTTAAACAGAAAGCGGTAGTCGAAGCTATATATATTGATGGCAAATCTCAACAAGAAGTTGCAGACGAATTGGCGATACCGTTAGGTACGGTCAAATCTAGAACTCGACTCGCGCTACAGCGTTTAAAGGTAATGTTAAGCGATAATGATTAAGTTTCATCCAACGTCACAGCAAATAAGCGATTTCGTTCAGGGCACCTTGTCGCCACCACTTGCTCTTATGGTAGCGGCGCACTGTGACATGTGCCCAAAATGCCGGACGCTTGTTGAAATTGAGACTGAATCGCTAGCAGCGGAGATGTTGACTGATGTGGGTGATGAGTTCGATTCGAACATTGCCTTTGGCGATATGCTGTCCAGCATAACAGACAGCAACGAAAGAGACCCCGCTACACCTAGTGTAGATATTCCGCTGTCCGAATTTTATTTTGACGGTGGCACACCGACTCAAGCTGAGCAGAAAAGTGAAACGGTCATTGAGTTAGACGGTCGTAAGTTTGCTGTGCCCTCAACCCTGCAACGCTACATTCAAAAGACCGGCAACTGGTCAAGTTTGGTTGGTAAACTGTGGCAGGCGCCAGTTGAATTAGGCAATCAAGGTGTTGCCAACTTTATTTATATGGCACAGGGCGGAAGCGTACCAGAGCACACTCACAGAGGCACTGAGTATACGTTGGTCATTGACGGCGAATTCAGTGATGGTCTGAACCATTATGATACGGGTGATTTCATATACATGGACGGCGAGAAAACGCATACGCCTCGAGCAGATACAAAAGAAGGGTGCCTAGTGTTTAGTATCGTAGACCAGCCATTACACTTTACGTCAGGTCTAGCGCGGCTGCTTAACCCCTTTAGCCACTTATTTTTCAGATAAAAAAACACACCTTTTGGTGCGTTTTTTTATCTGGGTCTTCACTATCCAATAAATTCACTTTCTGGATAATTTAGTTTTAGCGTTTTAAGCGCATTTTCGCGCAATTCATCAAGGCCCAACTGCTCATAGCTTGACACCATGATCTCTAGTGCTTGTTGAACTTGCGTTGTATTTGGGAAATGCTCGATAACATAGCGCCCACGATTAGCTGCGGCAACGTATGCCTGTCTTCTCATATAAAAACGTGCAATGGCAATTTCATAACGAGCAAGGCGGTCTTTAATGTAGACCATACGCTGTTTTGCATCAGCAGCATATTTGCTATTTGGGTACTGTTGAATTAAACGACGAAAGTCTTCAAACGCTTGTCGAGATTTACTTGGATCTCTGTCAGTGCGGTCTATGTTCATCAACTCTTGGAACAAGTTGCTATCAGACTCCATATTCGTCAAGCCACGCATATAAAACGCATAGTCTACGTCAGAGTGATTTGGATTAAGTCTGATAAAACGGTCGATAGTTGCCAATGTCTCGTCAATTTTTCCTGATTTGTAATAACTATAAATCATGTCCAATTGAACTTGGTGAGAGAGAGGGCCAAAGGGGTAACGTGAATCCAACGCACTCAACGTTTGTGAAGCCGCAGAAAAATTACCGACTTCCATACTTTGTTTAGCGCTGTCGTAAAGTTGCTGCGCACCCATGTTAGCTAATACAGCCTTTTCCTCATTATCTGAAGAACTACAGCCGGTGACAGTTACCACTGCACCTAAGAGCACTGGTGCGAGTAAACGAAATGATTTCATAATAATTCTAGATTCCTGCTAAACAGTTTAATACTTCGCTGTCTAAGCTCACGTGTTAAACAACAACACTTTGTTTGCATTCTAACGCACTAACGGTGAGAAAAACCATACAAAAACGTAAACAAGGCAGTGTACAGCGTGAATACTTGTTATAATACTCTTTTTTAGACGTTATCAATGGTGTTATGACACAGTCGCCCAACACAATACAATTAGAAGCTTCAACGGAAGCTGCGCATTTTGGTCTACGCTTAGATCAGGTTTTAGCTGATTTGTTCCCAGAATATTCACGTTCTAAGTTAAAAATTTGGATTCAAGAGGGAAATGTAGCGGTAAACGGTGAAGTTATTACTGTACCTCGTCATAAAATGGAAATGGACGAAGTGGTTACGGTGCGAGCTGAAATGGATGTTCAAGTAACGAGCGAAGCCCAGGATATTGCGCTTAACATCGTGTATGAAGACGAACATATTTTAGTGATCAACAAGCCGGCAGACCTTGTTGTTCACCCAGGTGCCGGTAACCCAAGCGGTACGGTACTAAACGCGTTATTGAATCACGTTCCAGAAATCGACAAGGTACCTCGTGCTGGTATCGTTCATAGACTTGATAAAGATACCACTGGCTTAATGGTAGTGGCCAAAACAGTGCCTGCCCAAACCCATTTGGTTGACCAGTTGCAACGTCGAGAAATGAGTCGTGAATATGAAGCGGTGGCGTTGGGAACCATGGTTGCTGGTGGTATTGTTGATGCCCCTATTGGAAGACACGCAACGAAACGCACTCACATGGCCGTGCGTGAAATGGGCAAACCTGCTGTTACCCACTTTCGCGTTATTGAAAAATTTCGAGCTTATACGCACTTACGCTTGAAGTTAGAAACGGGTCGAACCCACCAAATACGTGTGCACATGGCGCATATCAAGCATCCATTACTTGGTGACCAAGTCTATGGTGGGCGTCCACGCTTACCGAAAGGCGCGTCAGAAGAGTTCATTGGGGCACTGAGAGGGTTCCAGAGACAAGCGCTTCACGCTGCACAACTATCACTGTTTCATCCTGAAACAGAAGAGTGGATGACCTGGAAGGCACCTCTGCCTGAAGATATGCAACAATTGCTAAAGGCAGTGAAAAAAGATACTGAGGACAATCCCCAGGACATGTTGTAATCGAATGTCTGCGTCTAATTTGGTCATTACGCCACAGTGGAATATTCCAAAGCATATTGTTGCATATACCAGTACGCGGCAGGGCGGGGTAAGCACAGGTGACTTTGATGGTCTTAATGTTGGGGCGCATGTTGGCGATGACTTGCTACTAGTAAAAGCAAACAGAGCGCTGCTTCCTTATTACGAAAAATTGACTTGGCTTGAGCAAGTTCATTCCAACAAAGTGACGGTGTTACCTTCTGTCGAAATCACAGCAGATGCGGCCTATTCCTCATCTTCAGCATGTTTTTGTGCTGTAATGACGGCGGACTGTGTGCCAATTCTGCTGTGTGATAATGAGGGAAAAGAAGTCGCTGCGGTACACGCTGGTTGGAAAGGACTCGAAAGCGGTGTGATTGCTAATACGATTTCACAATTTAATGCGCCGCCAAGCAGCATTACGGCATGGATTGGCCCCGCGATTTGTCAGCGCTGCTATGAAGTTGACCAACAGCTTGCCAAGGTTTTTGCGGCGTATCCAGAAGCACTCGCAAAAACTACGCGAACGAATAAGTTCCTTTTAGACTTACCTGCAATTGCTAAAGCACAGTTAAATGCATTAGGGTTAACTGATGTAGTCAGTAGCAATTTGTGTACGTACTGTGAGCAAGAGCAATTCTACTCCCATCGCTTGGCAACGCATCAAGGAAAACGCGCGACAGGGCGTATAGTCAGTGTCATCGGTATTACAGAGCGTTGAATTTGTTTTAAATCAAATTTCTATGCGCTTTTGTTATCTTTTTGACTAAGATTTCATTTAACTACTTGAATCATAATTCACCAGATCCCATAACTACTGCAACGAATTAAAAACATTTTAATGTTTCCCTTTTAGGTTGAGATTATGAGATTAGACAGATTTACCAGTAAATTTCAGCTCGCTATTTCCGATGCTCAATCACTCGCATTGGGTAGAGACCATCAGTACATCGAACCTGTTCATTTAATGACAGCGATGCTTAATCAACAGGGAGGGTCAGTTAGACCGCTCTTAGATCAAGCCAACATTAATGTGAATGCGCTGCGCTCAGCGCTGAGTCAGGCTATTGAACGTTTGCCGAGAATTGAAGGCATAGGCGGAGACGTTCAGCTTAGCAAAGACAGCGGCATACTCTTAAACTTGTGCGACAAAATTGCACAGCAGCGTAAAGATGAATATATCACGTCAGAAATCTTTGTATTGGCGGCGCTGCAAGACAAAGGGCGCTTGGGCGAAATACTTAAGAGCTTAAACATTACCCAAGACACTGTTGAGGCTGCGATAGACGACATGCGGGGGGGACAAACGGTAACCGACCCCAATGCCGAAGATGTAAGACAAGCACTGGAAAAATACACAACAGACCTTACCGAGCGCGCAGAACAAGGCAAACTAGACCCCGTTATAGGTCGTGATGACGAAATTCGTCGCACGGTACAGGTTTTACAGCGTCGTACCAAGAATAACCCGGTATTGATTGGCGAACCAGGTGTGGGTAAAACTGCGATTGTCGAAGGGCTGGCGCAGCGTATCATTAATGGTGAAGTGCCAGAAGGTTTGAAAAATAAACGGGTACTTGCATTAGATATGGGTGCATTGGTTGCGGGTGCAAAGTACCGCGGTGAATTTGAAGAGCGCCTTAAGGCTGTACTCAATGAATTAGCCAAAGAAGAAGGCCGCGTGATCTTATTCGTCGATGAGCTTCACACTATGGTGGGAGCAGGTAAAGGCGACGGTGCCATGGACGCTGGCAATATGCTTAAACCTGCTCTTGCACGCGGCGAGCTTCACTGTGTAGGCGCAACTACGCTTGACGAATACAGACAATATATAGAAAAAGATGCCGCACTTGAGCGCCGTTTCCAAAAAGTCCTAGTAGAAGAGCCTAGTGTAGAAGACACCATTGCTATTTTGCGTGGATTAAAAGAGCGCTATGAGCTTCATCATTCGGTTGATATTACTGACCCCGCGATAGTGGCGGCCGCTAGTTTGTCTCATCGTTATATTAGCGATAGGCAACTTCCAGACAAGGCTATAGACCTAATAGACGAAGCGGCGTCAAGTATTCGTTTGCAAATTGATTCTAAACCTGAGGACATGGATAGACTTGAGCGCCGAATTATTCAGCTCAAGTTGGAAGAACAGGCTCTTGCAAAAGAAACGGACGATGCAAGCCATAAGCGCTTAGAAATGATCGAGCTTGAGCGCGAGCAAGCTGAGACGAAGTATGCGGAGCTTGAAAAAGTATGGCTAGATGAAAAAGACGCTATGCAAGGTACGCAAACTATTAAGGGAGAGTTAGAGCAGGCGAAATTAGACCTAGAAATTGCAAGAAGGGCATCTGATTTAAATCGTATGTCTGAACTTCAATATGGCCGCATTCCAGAACTAGAGGCACAATTAGAGCAAGCGGCAGAAAATGAAACTCGCGAAACTAAGCTTGTAAAAAACAAAGTTACGGATGCAGAAATTGCAGACGTGCTGTCGCGATGGACGGGTATCCCCGTTGCCAAAATGCTCGAAGGAGAGCGAGATAAACTCCTTCGTATGGAAGACGTTTTACATAAACGAGTGGTTGGTCAAGAAGAAGCGGTTGAAGCGGTTTCAAATGCAATAAGGCGGTCACGAGCAGGACTCGCTGACCCTGCACGTCCCATAGGCTCGTTTTTATTCTTAGGCCCAACTGGCGTAGGTAAAACCGAACTGTGCAAAGCCCTCGCTGGATTTATGTTTGATACTGAAGATGCAATGATACGCATTGATATGTCTGAGTTTATGGAAAAACACTCAGTGGCACGTTTGGTTGGAGCGCCTCCGGGGTACGTGGGCTACGAAGAGGGTGGCTATCTAACAGAGGCGGTGCGCCGTAAGCCATACTCCGTTATCTTGCTCGATGAGGTTGAAAAGGCACACCCTGACGTATTCAACATATTACTTCAAGTATTAGATGACGGGCGTTTAACTGATGGTCAGGGACGTACGGTAGACTTTAAAAATACTGTTGTCATTATGACCTCCAACTTGGGTTCAGATGTCATTCAAGACAAGCACAGTGATAATCAGTACGATGAAATGAAAGCTGCAGTTATGGGGGGTGTAGGTCAACACTTTAGGCCAGAGTTTATCAACCGGGTTGATGATATCGTTGTGTTTCATCCCCTTGGTAAAGAAGAAATTAAGTCTATTGCTAAAATCCAATTGGCGTCATTACGCGCCAGACTTGCAGAAAAAGGATATAAGTTAACCTTGTCCGCTGCGGCAATGGATAAGCTGGCAGAAGCAGGGTTCGATCCCGTGTTTGGTGCGCGTCCTCTTAAACGCGCCATTCAAGTGCAAGTAGAAAACCCATTAGCGCATAAATTGTTGTCGGGCGAGCTTATGCCTGAGTCTACAATTCGTGTTGATGCTGATGACAGTGGACTATTTGTGTTGAGTCAGTAAAGACGTTACAGGGCGACTTTGCCGCGTCGCCCTTATTTTGTGTGTACAAGTATTATGGCGTTTCTAAAGACTGTAGAAGCGCTTTGGCTTGCGCTCTATCGTCAAAAGGCATGTCTGAGGCCAACGCATTCTTCAATTCTAATTTAGCTTGAGCAGTTTTTCCTTGCTTAGCAAGCACTACACCTAAGTGATACATGATGTTAGGGTCGACGGCGTTGTAAGAATAAGCTCTTCTCAGGCTGGGGAGTGCTTCTTCATACTTTCCTTGAAGCGACAAAATCCAACCGTGAGTATCTAGCAAATCTGGAGCGTTAGGAGATTCAGCGAGTGCCTCTTCAGAGAAAGACAGTGCCTTTTCTAAGTCTTTGGGAATGGTAATAATTGCTAAATTGTTGAGTACCGTTGCTTTATCGTACAGATTGTCGACAGCAGCAAGAATGCGATAGTGCGCCTCTGCTTCCTGGTATCGTTTATTTGTAATAAAAAAGTCGGCTAATAATCGTCTGTGAAAGTGAGCGTCTGGCTGACTGACCAAAAAGGTATTCATTCTTTTTTCAAATTCATTAGCATTGCTTACATTATTGCCAATATTCTTGAACAAATATGCAGCGTTTAAGGTGAGGGAAGGGTCTAAATCGTACGCCAAAAGAAAAGATTCAAACGCTTTTTGTGCCTCGTTTGTTGCGTTGTAGTATTGACCTCGTAAAGAGAAAACAACGCTGCTATTTGGGGCGTTTTTAACAAGAAAATCGATATCTGACGCAAGACCATCAAATGTCCCGCTCTTTAGCTTTAACTTTGCAATTTCCAACCTAACGGTAATACTGTCTGGGGCTAATTGTTGTGCTTCTTTGAGTGATGTCTCTGCACCCTTAAAATTGTTTGCCTTTCTTTGTAATACACTTAATTGAACTAATCTTCGGGCATCGTCCAGCCAAAGTCCATGAAGGATATTCAGCGACACGTTGGCTTTTTGTGTCGAGCCTTGACGTATCAATAGTTCAGCTTTCTGAATCAATGCTGACTCGTCCAAACGATTTCGTCGCAGTAACTCATCGGCTTGCACTATTGCCTCATCAAGCATGTTGGAGGACGAGTAAAGCAAAAGGAGTAAACGCGCAACAGTATCGCTTCCCGAAAAGTCTTTCTTAGCAGACTCCAATAGCTCGATGGCGTCTCTATTTTTCCCGAGTGCTCTATAAGTGTTTGCAAGCAGTATCGTTTTTTCAAGGTCTTGTGATTGAGCATACAAGCGCTCTGACAAGACTTGCGCGTCTTCATATTGCCCTGACATGAGCAGCAATTCGCTATAGAGAATGAGTGCCTGTTCAGGTGGCTGTGCTGCCTGTACAAGAGGCTCAATTTTAGCTAACGCGGCGGTGATATCACCTGATGCTTTTAAAACGGTGCCCTCTATTAGAATCAATTTTTCTTGATCTGTGCTTGTCTTATATAGCGCTTTAACGTCTTTTAATGCCTCGGTGTAACGTTCGGTCCTTGTTTTGAGCTCAATCCCGATTAAAATCAGGTCTTCATCAGAAGAAGCCTCGAATGTGCGTTCAAAAATGATATACGCATCTTCGAATTTCTCTCTTTCCATCAGTGCATTAACACGCACTAAGTCAAACGTTGCTGTTTTTCCATGAAGCGCTTCAGCACGAAACAAGAGGCTATCGCATTTAAAGCTTCTGTTATTCTCAATATATAAATTACACAAAGTTACCGTTAATGGAATGTTCTGTAAGACGTTACTTTCATTAAGATCGAGCAATGTTAACGCCGCTTTAGCGTTACCAAGGCTGATATGTGTATCAGCTAAAAGTGCCAGTGCTCTAGTGTTGTTACTGTGTGTTAGCAGATAGCTTTCAAGCGCCTTCACTGCATTTTCATAGTCTTTATTTAAGTACGAAGCAAAAGCATTGACGAACTGCAAATCATTATTACCACGCATTATTTCTGGTGGTACTAAGGTCAATTCTGCAAGCAGCTCACTAAAAATCTGTTTTGAAACGTCGGGTTGATTGTTTTGCGCTCGCAAACGCCCCAAAAGTAGTTTTGCATGTGGGTCTCCAGGCGTTTGGTCTACTATCTTCTGTGCTAGCTCTAATGCTTGATTGTACTTTCCTAGTTCCATGTAAGTATTCGCTAGCGCGCGTCTGACGATTGGATTTTCTGTGGAAAAAGTTAGAGCTTGTTCAAAGGCTAAGGCCGCGCTGGGGAAGTTACCCTTCGCATAGTCAAGCTGGCCCTGAAGATGATAGTTTTGTGCACTGTCACCATATGCTTGAACGGCTTTATCTATGTATTGTTGGCTTTGCGTAAAGTTGCCTATAAGCAGGTAATGTAAGCTGTAGCTTTGAAGCACTCGAAGTGAATTTGGCCTTATACCTTGTGCGCTATCAATAAAAGCTAGCGCGTCACTTTTTGGTGTTATTTGATGTTGAGCTATTGCCTTAATCAAGTAGATTTCAAAAGCAATGTCTTTTCTAAACGAACCAGTATCCATCGAGATAATTTCATTGTAACGCTCTAGTACCAACAATGAACGAGCAATAGTAACTGCAGTAAGATTCTCATCAGCGCCCAGCTCTTTTGCTTCTTTTAGTTCTTGTAAAGCCGCTTCAAAATAACCCCGTGCATACAGCATATCACCCATCAATAGTTTCGAAGGCACGTGGTTTGGGTTTATATTCAATGCGTTTTTTAAATGTATATAAGCGTCTTCAAGTTGCGCTTGGGCCACCGAATCTACCGCTTTTTCGTAATGTGTTTCTTCAAGCTCAATGGCGGAGGCGCTAAATGAACAAAGGACGGCAAGTAAAATACCAATACGGCTAAAAAGCATTGCGTTACCAGAAGGAATAAGAGAAAGGAAAATTATAGATAAAAATGATGCAAATGCGAAGCGGCGCTAAAAGAGCGCCGCGAATGCATTAGGCTGCTTTTCTTCTGCGTAACGTTATTAAACCTGCTGTTAGGAATAACGCGATAGCAGTGGGAGCAGGGACCTGCGTAGATTGAACAATTAAGTTGTTGATTGCACCTGAGCCGGGCAGGTTTACAACTAAACGCGTAACGTTTGTGTAGAGTGATGCTAGCTCTGTACTAACAAAATCTTTTCTCGCATATTCGTTATCACCCGGTGCTTCTACAATAGTGCTGCCTGACGTTCCATCAGCATAGAAGAAATACACAAGGTTTTGCGGAGACGTTGTATCCGTGCGTTCCACGCCCTCTACATCAAAGAAGTCCAAGTTAAGAATATCAACTGGGCCATCGGTAAAATCAAAAACAAAAAAGCCGCCAGGACGTGTACCTTCATCATCAGGGTTTGTACACTGCGTTGTAGAGCAGCTATGCTCGTTTAATATAAGTGCGTTTCCTGGTCTTTTCCATAAGCCACCGCCAGTACCAATTTGGTTCTTGATATCAGCGTAGTAGCTTTTGTAATCATCTAAAGTGTTGTATTCATCGCCAGAAATAGACCCATACCACTTTTTGTTCGTTTTACTGAATTCAAGGTCAGGATCTCTTGTATTACTCGCTTGAGTATTAAAAGCAGCCTGTCTACCACTGTAGTCAGGGTTTGATGCATTTGGGTCGTCGTTACAAACACCTGTTGTTCTGTCTGTACCTACAGCGGCAGCCCCGTTCGTGTTACAGCTAGAAATTAAAATGCCCCAATCGGCATATTCATCGTCTATAACCTGGCCGTTCTTTATCCAATTTAGATTTGCGTCGAGGTCGAAGTCTATAACCCTCACCGTCGCCGCCACATTGGCAGAAAAAACGACTAACGATATGCAAAACAGTTGTTTAAGCGAAAACACTGATAACTCCTCATAAATGTTCGGTTTTTACATGCACAAATCAGACCAGTGTTTAATTTATTGATTTGCAAAAAGAATTATTAATGATGTATACGCAGTTGTAAAATATAGTGACAGCTTAAAGGACCTAATGGCGTACGTTATCCGCTTATAAATTGGCATGTGCGTTTACTACTTATCGCGCCCATGCCTTGTTAACTTAAAGGCTTTCTAGTAGTTCGGCTGCTTGAGGCCGTTTGAAAAACGGTCGTTTTACATTAACTGCAAAGGTTAGTTCTTTCCTTGCTTCTTCTTTGCGGTTCAATTTGGCCAGTGTGTACCCTAAATGAAAGCGAATATTGGGGTCGTTGGCATCTCTAGCAAAAGCATCACGCAACATTTTGAGGCTGCCTTCGAAGTCTCCCTGAAGCGCTTTGATATGACCGTATGTATCTAATATTTTTGCTGAATTCGGTTGAAGAGCATAAGCCTTTTCTACGTAATTTCGGGCTGCTACAAGAGAAGATTCAATACTCATTATAGCGAGTCTATTGAACGCTTCTGCTGGGTTGAGCAGATCAGACTCTTTTACCATCGCCTCATAAAGCTCTGTAGCCTCATCAAATTCACGAATAAAATACAGATACTGCGCTAGCAGGTTCTTTGCAAGCTGATTTCTCTCGTTTTCAGCGACAAGTTTTTTCGCAGTTGATATAAACGTGTCAACATGCTGTTCGTCTAATGCATAGTTGTACAAGGCAATAAGGGCTCGCGAGAAACTAGCATCGACAGACAACGCCTTTGTATAGTGATTTACTGCAGCATCACTATCGTCTTTATTCGCAGATAGGCGGCCGAGCAAGAAGTGGTATAGAGGCGTGTTCTGTTGTTCAGTCGGAATTTTACTCAACAACATGTTCGCGACTTCGTTTTCTTGTAGGTCTAGCATCAAGCCTGCGTATCTTAAGGTAATGAATACGCTCTCAGCAGCAATGGTATGCGCTCTCGCCATAGCGTTCTTGGCTGATTCAGCATCATTCATACGCATAGATTGTTCTGAGAATGCCACCAGTTTCCCCGGATCATCATTGATAAAGTTCCTAACAACGCTAAGCGTTCGTTGCGCGCTTTCTTGGTCATTAGACGTTATCTGAATGGCGGCTTTTCGCAGCAGATATGTTGGGTTATCAAAATCATCTTTGAGCAGGAGGTCTAGATGGTAAAGAGCATCTCGCAAATTATCCTGTTGTTGATACAAAGTAGAGAGTTTTTCTCTGGCACCAATATGGGTTGGAGTGAGAGTAAGAATGTCTAGATATATTGTCTTGGCCGCTTCAACATTATTTTGCTTGGTAAGGTTAAACGCTTTTAGCATCAACGACTCGGTATGCTGAGGAGAGAGCGTTAATAATTCCTCTACTAATTCATTTGATTTATCAAGGTTACCCAAGCGACTTTCTGTGGCTGCGAGATTGAATTTTGCAGGAAATAGTGTCGGACTTTGCGCTAACGCTAACTCTATGTTTTGCTTTGCTTCAGCCAATTTTCCTTGTCTTATGAGTATACCTGCCTTCAGATTGAATACTTCAGCCTCATTAGGAAAGAGTGTGCTTAGAAGGTCTGAGCCACGTAATGCAGCATCGAAACGTCCTGCTTGTAGGTTCATAAAAGAGTAAGTAAAGAGAAAGCCTGGGTTTTCACTGTAACGGGGCAGATTGTCTTCTAATATTTGTAGCGCTTCTTCTTGTTTACCGCGAGCGGCCATTAGCTTTATTTTAAATAGCTGAAGCTTGCCCTCGTTGGGATATCTGTACTCCAGATTCTGCAATAAACGTTCAGCCTTAAATGCTTTGTTTTGGCGAATAAATAGGTCACCTAGCAAAAGTGCTGAATCAGGGTCATCCATCAAGGTTTCCTGATAGCGTTCAAGTAGTACTAACGCTTTCTTGTCTTGTTGAGTAGCGAGATAGACTTGGCTTAGCATTAATACCGCTTGGATATCGTCCGGCTCTAGCTGTAAATATGCGCTAAAATCGCGACCAGATTGCTCAAGGTTATTGTTAAAGAAGTTGGTTAGGCCACTGATGTACATTAGCATCGGCTGTGATGCAATGAGTTCAGGGTCTAATTGCGTCATGAACTCATTAAGTTCCTTCAACTTTTCGTTGTCCATAGCCTGCTGAGTATCCCGGCTTTGCAGCCACCCATTTAACAATATGGCTAGCGGGTCGTTGGGAGTGTCTTCTATGATTTCGTCAACAAATAACTTAGCCGTATCGTAGTCTTTTGCCTCTAGATACAAATCTACGAGGTTTCGAAGAGCGATGGGGTCATCTCTATTAAACGATAGCGCTTTCTGAAGGTGTTCAGTTGCGGCTTCCTTGTCTCCACGCCGGTAAGCAAGCTGGCCTTTCAATCGCCAGGTTATCGCATTTTCGGGTTCTATCGATAAAGACTTATCAATAAGTGAAGACGCTTTATCGAGGTCCTCATTTTGTAAGGAGATTGATGCCATGCCATTTATTGCAGGAACAAAATTTGGATCACTGGAGAGTAGGGCTGCGTAGTCGCGACTGGCGCAAGACGAATCAGATAAACGAATACATGCAGTGGCTCTTATTAACAACCATTCAGTTCTGGCTTCTCCGGCCAACTTATCAACGTCATCAAACTCTACGATGCTCTTGTATTTATTTAAAAAGAGCCACGCATTACCCAACGACTCAGCGAGCAAGTTGATATCTGCGCCCATTTCTAGCGCTTCAATAAATTCCATCTCTGCGGCGCCTAGGTAGCCATTTATAAGCAGAACCTCGCCCATTAAAAGCTTAGCAGCAAGGTTTTCTGGATCTTTTTTGAGACTATTCTTAAGGTGGATATAGGCTTCGTCGTATGCATCCTTGTTAAACGCGGTTAGCGCCTTTTCATAATCTTCTGATGTTGTGGCGAATGCATTAAATGTAATAAGTGATGTAGCAACAACCGACATCAAAGCATGTTTGAACATACTTTTCCCTGTAACTAAATTCATATGTACCTTTGAGAATAACGTTTTTGCAGGCTAAATAATTATAAAAAAAGGTGGCATAAGCCACCTTTTTTTTAAAGATATGTGTTTTACTTTTTCTTTTTAAGCACTATACAGCGCGTTTACGTCGATATAGAAGCATACCCAAACTTAATGCCATTAATGCAAGTGCACCTGGTTCGCTCACTTCGGTAGGAGGAGTTGGTGTTGTTGACGTTTTGCTGAACTCTACACCTGAAATTTTGAACTTATCATTCAATTGCGAGCCGTTGGCAACAGTGCCGAATACAGTATTGTATGCGCCCACCAACCAGTATTTAGCTGATTCGGTGAAATCAAGCGTCGACGACAGCGTATTACTTGCGTCTTTCGTGATTGAAAACGAGCTTGAAATTGCACCTGAAATAATAGACGACCACGTTGAGTTTTCGCTTGTGAGCGCGTTGAAGTTGTTGTCGCCCAAAGCAGCCACAGACACTTCCTGAGAGCCATTGTTTGTTGCGGCCCAACCGAAACTAAGTTTGTCTAAGGTTACTGCTTCACTGAAACTAAACAGGACAAAGTCGTAGTCTTGGTAACCCGTATTATCGATTGTCTGGTGTGCACCAGCAGACTCGTATGTGTTTTTCACAGCCCAACCGTAATCGTAAACCTCTTGTACTTTCGCGCTTACTACACGGTCATAGTTACCCGAGTCGCCAGAGCTCAGTCGCGCACTATCTGACCAGCCGCTCACTGATACATTAACGCCGTTAAGGTTTACATTGTCAAAAAGTGTAACAATAGAACCACTGTTCGGGTTTGTGCCAACGTTGACGTTCTCCAGATCGTAGTCGTACGTATGTTCTTGAATAGATGAGTCCGAGGCCCAAGCTACACCCGTGCTCAATACTAACGCTGACAATAAAAAGATTTTACGCATACCTGCTTACTCTACTTCTCAAAACTCTCACTACTAATCTATCGCTTTAAGCAGGTATTGTGCCATTGTTTTAAGTGTCTATTTTTAAATGGTATTTTGGGTTTTGTGGAGTGGGGGAATAATCAGGCGTAAAAAATGCTGACAGGTAAAGACTCTGTCAGCAACATTGGTATTTAAAGGGAAGAGTCCGTTTTTTTGCGGCGCCACATTACAAAAAGTGAACAGGCCATGAGCAGACCTATCGTTCCAGGCTCTGTGACTTGAGTTTTGTTGTCTGGCGTTGTGCTGTCATCAATGGTAAACCCAAGGTTGGCTAACTTAAATGCGTCGTTGCCAACTGACCCACCAATGTTGCCGAAAACGGTATTATAGGCACCAACTAGCCAATACTGTGCAGATTCGGAAAAATCGAAGTCTGCTCTATGATCTAGATATTCACAGTTTTCGACGTCAAATGAGGATGAAGTTAAAGCGTCTGCGACGATGTCACTCCATGTGTTGACCCCTGAAGTCAACGTTGAAGTATTCCCTAATGCTGCTACAGATACCTGTGTATCATTACTACTGTATATCCAAGAAAAACTAGCGCCGGTTAGAGTGACGGCTTTGTCAAATGATAAAAGTACAAAATCGTAATCTCTTTCAACATTTGTCATTCCACTGTAATAAGCGGAATAACTTCCCTGTCCGTAATAATTGATGTTATCAATAGCGTGATCAGCACCTCCGCTATATCCAACTTCGTCATTATTCGTTACTCCATAAGCCCATGTGTTCGATATCTTTTCTAAATTGGCGGAAACTACTGTTTCATTGTAAACATTTTGAGTGTCAGAAAACGCTGACATTGAGACGTTTACACCGTCTATATTGATGGAAGACTCTGAAGGGTTCATGCTATTAAACACGCCATCATCAACAAGATCGTATGTGCTCTCTCCTAAAGGGGAATTGCAGATTTCGCTCTGGTTGGCGGTATTGCAGCTAGAATAGTTGTATTTTTTATATTTTTTAGCATGGACTGCAGGGCTTGCAGATAACGCAGCTGCTGTTATAAAGACAGCTATTGCAGTATTAAGTGTTTTCGCTGATACCTTCATTATACGCATCCTCTTGTGAGGCATTATCTGCCTCGAGCGAACGCTATTCATCTTGAGTAACGCTCACTAATTTCAACATGGATTTGTATAATATCTAAACGTGGGTTTGTATACGGTATATCAGGGTATACCTAGTTATAATTGCGAGAGATGTAGTGACGTAATGATAGAAAGAGTTTTCTTTGCAACGTTTCACTGCGCTATGCGTAGACAGTTATATATGGAATAATTAGCGTATATTGTGTGTTGTATATGAGGGCATATGTCTGAACAAAAGCGTAAAGGGATATATTTACTTCCTAATTTATTAACAACTGCCGGATTGTTCTCGGGCTTCTTTGCAGTGGTCTCTTCAATGAATGGTCGATTCGAGGCCGCGGCCGTAGCAATATTTGTAGCTATGATCTTTGATGGGCTCGACGGACGTGTTGCGCGTATGACAAATACTCAAAGCGACTTTGGCGCTGAGTATGATTCCATGGCGGACATGGTTTCCTTTGGAGTAGCGCCTGCATTAGTTGCTTATAATTGGGGGCTCACTGATTTAGGAAAACTTGGTTGGCTAGCGGCATTTGTTTATGTTGCTGGTGCAGCACTTCGTCTGGCCCGTTTTAATACACAAGTTGGTATTGCCGATAAACGTTTTTTTCAAGGGCTTGCAAGTCCAGCCGCTGCAGCCGTTGTGGCTGGCTTGGTATGGGTTGGCGTCGAGTATGACGCTGTTGGCACAGATTATGGTTTTGTTGTTGCTGGTGTAACCGGACTGGCGGGATTATTAATGGTAAGCAATTTTAAATACAACTCATTTAAAGAGGTTAATTGGCACGGCAAAGTTCCGTTTGTTGCTTTGTTACTAGTGTTGCTTATATTTGTAGTAGTCGCTACCGAACCTGCTTTAGTACTTTTCTTAGTATTCGCTTTGTATGCCTTGGCTGGTCCTATAAATACTTTTCGTACAGTAGATAAAGTTACTTTGGACGATGTTGTTGGTGATCATGAAGAGGATGCAGACTTCAAATCTGCAAGTAAAGAAGACTGTAATCAAACCTCAGACAAGAAAAAATAAGCAATTTCGATTGATTTTCAAACGTTGAGTACAAAAAGCGACCGAACGGTCGCTTTTTTTGTATTTAATTAGAAAAGGGTATTGACGATGTATCAGGAATGCGTAGAATGCGCGCCTCCTCAACAGGGAACAGCTAAAAGCTAACAACTGACGAGGATGTCAAAAACCAAGTTTAAAAATAAATAAATAAAAGTTGTTGACAAAAAAAAGATGCGCTGTAAGATACGCATCCGCTTCGATAGAGGCAACTGGCAGCAAGGATTAACATCAAGCTGTCAAGCAAGGAAACGAATCAGATCAGAGTGGTGTTGGTTCTCCTTGCGCAGAAGCCATCTGTGATGATTCTGCACACTGTTCTTTAAAAATTTAGACAAGACAATCTGTGTGGGCACTCGTTAAGAGTGTCA
>CAYVST010000002.1:0-75011 GCA_964454185.1 uncultured Alteromonas sp. | reverse complement strand
GTTGTAGCGTGAACCGTAGTCATCAAGCCATCAACAATACCAAATTTGTCGTTAAGTACTTTTGCAAGTGGTGCAAGGCAGTTTGTCGTGCATGATGCATTTGAAACAATAGTCTCGCCGGCGTAGCTGTCTTGGTTTACACCCATAACAAACATTGGCGTGTCGTCTTTAGACGGAGCAGACATTACCACTTTCTTTGCGCCAGCTTCGATGTGCTTAGCCGCAGTTTCTTTGGTTAGGAATAAACCTGTAGACTCAACAACCACGTCTACGTTCACGTCGTCCCATTTAAGTGCTGCTGGGTCGCGTTCAGAAGTGATGCGAATTGTTTTGCCATTTACAACTAGGCTGTTGTTATCTACTGTAACTTCACCGTCAAACAGACCGTGTGTCGAGTCGTACTTCAAAAGATAAGCAATGTAGTCCGTGTCTAGCAAGTCGTTAATAGCTACAACTTCTATGTCTTGACGTTCTGCTGCTGCGCGCATTACTAAACGTCCAATACGGCCAAAACCATTGATACCGATGCGAATTGTCATAACGTACCTCGAGTATTTAAATAAAATGAAAATAAATTACATAAATTATGGATCAAAATGCCATAATTAGCAAAATAAAAAGCTAAAGTGTTGCAAAATTACGAACAACGGTCTTTGCAATCGTATTCAGATTTCGAAAACGCCGTGTTTCTAGAATAATGTTAATAAATTGTTTGTAGACGCTCTTTGCCTTCCGTGAAGCGTTTTTCATCGAATAACAGGAATACCACACAATGACACAACAACTTCTGCAACAACTGGTTGAAATGCGGGGAATCGAAACCCAATACGTCGACGCATGGGGAAAACCAGCAACCATCGCAGAATCGAGCAAAGCAAAACTACTTAATGTGCTTGGCTATGACACCGAAAGTGACGAAAAGATTCAGTCACAAATTGCACAGGATATCCAGTCTGTTTGGTTATCTGTGTTAAATCCTGTTCAGGTTGTTCGCAGTCATGAAGATATCAACCTGGCCGTTCGCTTACCCATTGAACTCGTTAACGATGAGCATGTCCTTGTCATAACCTGCGAAAACGGCGACGTTCTTGAACATAGTTTTACGCCAGTTGACCAAGAAATGACAACAATGGCGCACATCGATGACGTTGAATTTCATGAATACGTAGTAACACTACCTTTGGACTTGCCATTAGGGTACCACGACGTCGCGTTAATGGCGGATGGCGATAAGCTAGGTACATCACGCATTATTCGTGCGCCCCAAGCGTGCTACACCCCCCAAGAAATCAAAGATGGAAAGAAAATCTGGGGTTTAAGCGTTCAGCTTTATTGTGTTCGCAGCGAAAAGAATTGGGGAATTGGTGATTTTTCTGATCTAGCCCTTCTTATTGAAAAAGCGGCGGGCGTTGGCGCTGACTTTATCGGCCTCAACCCAATACATGCATTGTACCCAGCAAATCCAAACGCGTGTTCGCCTTACGGACCGAGCTCTCGCCGTTGGTTAAATTATCTCTATATCGACGTAACGTCCATCGAGGGGTATGAAGACGACTCGGTACAGTCAATTGTAAACAGCGACGACTTTATTACAACGCTGACTCATGCCCGTAACGTTGAACATGTAGACTACGAAGCGGTTGCTCATATTAAGTTGGCAGCATTAAAGGCAGTTTTTGCTGTTTACGATGCGAAGTATTTACGCAATAACAGCAAACAGAACAAAGCGTTTAAAGCCTTTGTTGAAGCAGGTGGAGAGAGCCTGGACATGCTTGCTGTGTATGATGCACTGCAATCGCACCTGAAAGCAGAAGGTAAAGAAAGCTGGGGTTGGCCGGTTTTCCCTAAAGAATACAAAGACTACCATAATCCAGCGGTGGCAAAATTCAAAAAAGCCAATGAGCAAGAAGTAAAATTCTACCTATTTTTGCAGTGGATTGCGGCGCAACAGCTTGAAGTAGCGAGTAGCAAGGCAACGGACGCTGGAATGACCATTGGCTTGTATCGCGATTTGGCAGTTGGTGTGAGTGAGGGCAGTGCAGAAATTTGGGGTAACAAAGATTTGTATTGCACCGATGCTAGCGTTGGCGCGCCACCGGATATTCTTGGCCCTCTAGGTCAAAACTGGGGACTTCCTCCAATGGATCCGCGCAAACTCTACGAACAGGGTTACCAACCTATTATCGACCTCTTTGCGTCCAATATGGCATCGTCTGGCTCTTTGCGTATTGACCACGTGATGGCGTTGTTGCGTTTATGGTGGGTAGTTAAAGGTGATGACGCCAAAGACGGTGGTTACATTTATTATCCGGTAGATGACTTATTGGGTATCTTAGCCCTTGAAAGTGTGCGCAATCAGAGCTTAGTTATTGGTGAAGACCTCGGAACAGTGCCTGACGAAATTCGTAGTAAGCTGGCTGAAAATGGTGTGTACTCGTATCGCGTATTTTTCTTCGAACAAGCGGAAGATGGCGGGTTTTTCTCACCAAGCCATTATCCCGTTCAGTCAATGTCTACACTAACAACCCATGACATGCCGACGCTGATTGGTTACTGGCATTGCCTTGATTTAGAACTTGGAAAGGATATTGGTCTTTATCCAACAGAGGAAATACTGAATACGCTTTACAGCGATCGTCATGAGAATAAACAAGCCATTCTTGATACGTTACACGGACATGGCTCAGTGGCGGAACACGTAGGTCGCGATGTGAACTACACCGGAATGAATAGAGAGCTAAATAATGGCATGCAGGTTCACATGGCAGGAGGCTCTAGCGCATTACTTAGCTTGCAGCTAGAAGACTGGTTGGAAATGGACAAGCCAGTGAATATTCCTGGCACGTTTGATGAGTATCCAAATTGGCGTAGAAAGCTTACCGACAATATCGAGTCTATGTTTAATCGACATGATATTAACGATTTAGCATCAAAGCTAACGCATGCTAGGCAACAAGCAAGCAACAAATAAACACGTGGTGAATGGCCGGTAAAATTAGGAAGTGACGAACGACTTCTTAATCGAGTAAGATAAAGCGTCATCCACGACGCTTTACTAAAACAAACCCGCTTTAGTGCGGGTTTTTAATAGGAGTAGCGAATGCAATTAGCGCAGCAGTTAGAACAGGTATTATGTTCACAGCCGTTTTCTCAACTTGGTGTTTCAGAAGACAATGGAAATTACTTACTTCGCATCTATCGACCTGATGCTGAGTCGGTAACCGTCAAATGGGAAAATGCAGCGCTAGCAGATGTTACTCTGCAGTCTGAGAGTTTTGGCCTTTTTTCGGGGCTTGTTTCACAAGAGCAGGCACACACGCTTTATCGCGTTTTCGTTGATAGCGGCAGTTCGCAATACGACTATGCAGACCCTTACCAGTTTACCGATAACGCCTACCATGCTGTACACTACATTGATTCAAGTCCAGATAATCTCTACAAACAGGCCGGTGCGCATCTAATTACTCTATCTGATGATAAAGGCAACAGCGTTGACGGTGTCAGATTTTGTGTATTTGCACCTAATGCGTCCACCGTGTCGGTTATCGGAGATTTTAACGGGTGGGACGGGCGCGTTCACCCGATGGAAAAAACCTCGATGGGCTTTTGGGTTCTGTGTATCCCGGGTGTAACGGAAGGCGAACGTTATAAGTATCAGGTTAAAGATGCACGAGGCCATGACTTACCTCATAAAGCTGACCCCATCGGATTTAGCGCTGAGCAGTATCCATCCCACGCATCAAAAGTTTATAACCACAGTGCTTACGAATGGGGTGACAGTGCTTGGATGGCGAAACGTAGTGACAACAAGTACGAAGTACCTATGAGTATCTACGAGGTACACTTAGGGTCTTGGAAGCGTCCTGGCGAAGATTCAAAAGCTCGCTATTTGACCTATCGAGAGCTCGCTGATGATTTGATTAGTTATGTCAGTGACATGGGCTACACGCATTTGGAATTACTTCCAATATCAGAATTTCCCTTCGACGGCTCATGGGGTTATCAACCGGTAGGCATGTTTGCACCGACAAGTCGATTTGGTGAGCCAGATGACTTTAAGTATTTTGTAGACCGGTGCCACCAAGCTGGCATCGGTGTCATTATCGACTGGGTCCCGGCACACTTCCCAGAAGACGGTCACGGTTTGGCGCGTTTTGATGGCTCTTGTGTTTACGAGTATGAGGACCCACGCAAGGGCTGGCATCCTGATTGGAACTCATGCATTTACGATTTTGGTAAAGACACAGTACGTCAGTTTTTGGTGGCAAACGCACTTTATTGGCTGGATAAATTTCACGTTGATGGCCTGCGGGTGGACGCGGTAGCCTCTATGCTCTACTTGGATTATTCACGAAACGATGGTGAATGGATCCCTAATGTTGATGGCGGTAATGAAAACTACGAAGCCATTAGCTTGCTGAAATGGATGAATGAGGAAGTATATAAGCATTTCCCAGATGCAATGACGATCGCAGAAGAATCGACGTCATTCCCGAAGGTGTCACGCCCTGTGTTTGACGGTGGATTGGGCTTTGGGTTTAAGTGGAACATGGGGTGGATGCACGACTCGTTACACTATATTGCAAAAGACCCCGCGTATCGCAACTATCATCATGGCGATATTACATTCAGCATGGTCTATGCTTTCGACGAGAACTTTGTTTTGCCTATTTCTCATGACGAGGTAGTGCATGGCAAAGGTAGCATGCTGCGTAAAATGCCCGGAGACGAGTGGCAACAAGCTGCAAATTTACGTTGTTACGCGGGCTTTATGTACGGACACCCTGGAAAAAAACTGAATTTCATGGGCAATGAGCTGGGTCAATCGGCAGAATGGAACCACGACAGTAGCCTTAGTTGGCACCTTTTGGATTATGATAAACACGCTGGAGTACAGGCTCTGTATAAAGCGCTAAATAATCTGTATCGCACAACGCCGGCGTTGTATGAACAGGACCATAACCCCGCTGGTTTTGCATGGATTGACCACAATAACGCTGATCAGAGCATTGTTTCATTTGTTCGTAACGCCAAAAATAGCAACCAAAAAGTTTATGTTGTGTCGAATTTTACGCCGGTACCACGTGAGAACTTTAGAATAGGTGTTGATACTGCATGCCGATTGACGTTGGTATTGAATACCGACGATAACGTGTTCTGGGGCAGTGGATTCCCTGTAGTAGAGAGTGTTGTCTCCACGCCAACTCCGTGGAATGACAGACAACATTCTATAGAAGTGAGCTTGCCGCCGCTATCTACTGTGTTTTATGTCACCGAAGATGTGTAACTTCCTAAACCACGTAATACGTTAAGAGAGACTTGTGAACGAATCTCGCGATAATGAACTCGCTGTCCAATGTAGCGCTGGTGAAGCGTTTCCCCTAGGGGCAATGCTAACCTCAGATGGATGTAATTTTGCCGTTTACGCACCTGACGCAAAAGCGGTCTTTTTGTGTTTTTTCAATAAAGATACAGAAGAGGCTACGGTAGAGTGCATGCTGCCTGAGAAAACGGGTAACGTTTGGCATGGTTTTGTTACCGGTATTAAAGCTGGTCAATATTACGGATATCGCGTTGAAAGAGGTGAGGGAGGGCTGCACGCGGTTCCCACGCACAAACTGCTTATTGACCCTTATGCCAAGAAGCTCAGTCGTCCCATCAAGTGGGATGCGAGGCAGTATAAACACGATTCTCAATTCATGATCCCGAAATGCGTTGTCATTGATGACGAAAAATACGCCAAACACCCCGTCTCATTACCGCGTGTACCAAAACACAAACGCATTGTTTACGAAGCTCATGTGAAGGGCCTGACAAAACTCCATCCTGATGTACCTAAAGCACACAGAGGAAAGTTTATTGGTGCGGCACACCCAAGCGTTATTGCCCATTTAAAAGCGCTGGGAATAACCACCGTACAGTTTATGCCATTGTGTTCCTTTATGCCCGAGCCATTTATTACCGACAAAGGACTGACAAATTACTGGGGATATAACCCGGTAAACTTTTTTGCGCCAGAGCCTAGATATGGCGTCAGTGATGCACTGGGTGAACTGCAAGAGATGGTATCTGCTTATCATAAAGCGGGCCTTGAAGTGATTGTTGATGTTGTGTTTAACCACACCGCAGAAGCAGGCAAGGGAGGCCCAATCTTGTCCTATAAGGGCTTCTGTCCTTACCAAGCATACCTATTAGAACAAACTAAAACCGGCGAGCTTGTTTATTCAAATCACTCAGGATGCGGCAACACAATTAATACTGCACAGCCTTTTATGATGGGGCTTATACTGGATGCTATGCGTCATTGGGTGGAAGTTATTGGCATTGATGGCTTTCGGTTTGACCTGGCCGTGAGCCTTGGACGAGAGCCGCAACAATACAACAAAAAGTCTGGCCTGCTGCGCGCTATCGGCAGCGACCCTGTGTTGAAAAACAAAGTGCTGCTCGCTGAACCATGGGATATAGGGCCTGGCGGCTATCAAGTAGGTAATTTCCCTGTACCTTGGCTTGAAGTGAATGATAAGTATCGCGATACCGTGCGCGCATTTTGGCGCGGCGATGAGGGGTTAACAGCAGATTTTGCAACACGGCTAATGGGATCTCGTGATATTTTTCACAAAGGGCACCGCCATATTAGTACATCGGTAAACAACGTGACGTATCACGATGGTTTTACCCTACACGATATGGTGACATATTCGGAACGTCATAATTTAGACAACTTAGAAGACAATCGTGATGGACACGGCCACAACCTCTCGTCTAACTATGGTGTTGAAGGCGAAACAGTAAACCCGGACATTATCGCGATGCGGGAAAGGCAAAAGCGCAACCTGTTTGCCACCTTGATTTTTTCACAAGGTACGCCGCATATTTTGGGCGGCGATGAACTAAGCCGCACTCAAAACGGGAATAACAATGCTTACTGCCAAGACAACCCAATCAGCTGGTTTGATTGGGAGCTCAATAAGCGCAAGCAAGATTTCTTGCTTTTCTGTCAGTACGTTATTCGCCTGAGGCAGTCATCTTCGCTTTTGAGTGAGCTTAAATTGCACGATGATTCGTTCAATTTGTCTCGTAATGTCAAAGAAATTAACTGGTACAAACCGGATGGCTCAGACAAAGCGTCCGAGGATTGGAATGCACAACACAATAAAGCCTTTGGTGTTGAGATAAAAGGGTGTGCTTCTGGCGCACAAAAACCGGAACACTGGTTTTTGTGTGTTAACGCGAGTGACAGCGACGTTCGTTTTCATTTGCCTTCGGTATTGCCAAGAGGCGGTTGGACGATGCATTTGGACACGCGATATGCATCGCTCGAAGAGCAGCCTTCAATCTGCATACAGAAAGTTTTCTTACAAGCTAGTTCGTCGTTGACCCTGTTTAGTTTTGCGAGTTTTGACGGCTAGTAATGTGCGCGTGGATCAACACGCGTTTCGCTTGAATGATGAGGCGAAATTGGGAAAGTACGGCTGATACGTTTTCAATATACGTCGAATACATTTACCACTGGTGACAAATGCGGCATACCGCACTAAATTGTCTATGTTAGGCTGTTCTTTGTGAACTTAGATGGTATCATGCGCTCCCATCTGAAATGTGAGGGTGTTCCTATGCAAAATAAAGGTGGTAATTCACACGACGACAATGCGTGTGACATTGGTTTTATCGGTTTGGGGGTGATGGGAAGCAACCTCACCATGAACCTTGTTGATCACGGTTATCGTGTTGCGTGTTTCGATTTAGACCAAAACAAAGTCGAATCTATTTTAGCGAAAGACGCAAGTGAACGAGATGGCGACGTCGCACCTCGCGTTGAAGGGTGTAGTTCATACACCGAGCTACTCAGTAAACTCAAAGCCCCACATCTTATTATCATTTCTGTGCCAGCTGGCGACCCTGTTGACCATGTTTGTAACCACCTTATCGATGCCGGCATTCATGCAGACGACATTGTTGTAGACACTGGCAATAGCCTTTGGACCGACTCAGTGGCTCGTGAGGAGCAATATAAAGGCAAATTCATTTTCTTCTCAACGGCCGTATCTGGTGGTGAAGTTGGTGCTCGTTTCGGGCCCTCGTTAATGCCCTCTGGCAACCCTTATGCCTGGACGCGCATTGAACCCGTTTTAAAGTCAATTGCTGCAAAGGTCGACCCGGAGACGGGCAAACCACGTGAAAGTTTTACGCCTGGACAGCCTGTGCTTGAAGGTGAGGCATGTGCTACCTATATTGGCCCCGTTGGTGCTGGCCACTATGTAAAAATGGTTCACAACGGTATCGAATATGCCGATATGCAGCTTATTTGCGAAACCTATCATGTGATGAGACAAGCGCTGCATATGGCGCCCGCTGAAATAGCGGAAGTTTTCCGTCGCTGGAACGAAGGGAAGCTTAACAGCTACCTTATGGAAATTAGCGCTGAAGTCTTGGAACAATTAGACCCTGAAACCCAGCAACCGCTCGTTGACGTTATTCTTGATAGAGCGGGACAAAAAGGTACTGGTCTTTGGACTGCGGTAAGTGCACTGCAGGTTGGTAGCCCAGCCCAAACTATTACGTCAGCCGTATTTGCTCGTAGCATATCGAGTCTTAAAGAGGAACGCGTAGAAGCGAGCAAAGTGTTAGCAGGCCCTGATGCGCCAGTGTTCAATGATCAGCAAAAAATGTCGATTATCAATAAGCTAGAGCAAGCCTTATATTGCTCTAAAATCTGTGCCTATGCACAGGGCTTTCAGCTTATGGCAATGGCAGGTAAAGAGCACGGCTGGACGCTTGAGTTCGGCGAAATCGCCAAAATCTGGCGTGCAGGTTGTATTATTCGCGCAGTATTTCTTCAGTCTATTTCTAAAGCGTACGAAAACAATGAAGACCTTGCTAACTTGCTAATGGACCCGTATTTCGCGGAACAAATTACGCAGTTCCAGGCCGATTGGCGTGAGTCGATTGCACAGGCAACGCTTGCCGGCGTTCCGTGTCCATCAATGATGTCAGCGTTGAGCTATTATGATTCGTATCGCACAGCCGTCCTGCCCGCTAATTTGTTGCAAGGACAACGCGATTATTTTGGTGCGCACACGTATCAGCGCATTGATAAGCCAGCAGCCAAAAAATACCACATTGAGTGGAGTGATCCATCAAGGCCGCAAACTGCTATCAAAAAATAGTGGGTACAAAATGCTAGAAACTACCTTTTTGGGGTAGTGACTTAAGCATACATTGTTTGAATCGAAGGGTGTATTTGAAACCAAATACACCTTTTTTATTTTTGAGAGGTTATGTATGTCCCAAGAAAACGTTCAATGGCGAGAGACATTAAGTGAAGAAGAATATCGTGTTTGCCGTGAAGCGGGCACTGAACGTCCTTTTACTGGCGTACTCCTAGATGAAAATCGCAGTGGTCTGTACGTGTGTAAATGCTGCGAAGCTCCACTGTTTCCTTCTACGACTAAATTTGATGCGGGTTGCGGTTGGCCCTCTTTTTATAAGCAGTTAGAAGAAGGCAACGTGGATTATCGGGAGGACTTATCACATGGTATGCGTCGAGTAGAAATTTTCTGTAAACAATGTGGCTCTCATTTAGGTCATGTATTTCCTGATGGACCTGAACCAACTGGACAACGATATTGTGTTAACTCTGTTTCCATGACATTTAAAGGCGACGATGCAAGCAGTGTAAGAGGTTAAGCCAATAGACGCAGCCGCTATTAAGGTAAACATCTGGTTAATAATTGACCGTTTTTCGTTGTGGCTTTCAGAAATTTCGAAAAAACCGCCTCCGTTGGGCGGTTTTTTCATTTTTAACCATGGTTTTTTATGAAAGTAAATTTCAAAAACTAGAGTTTTTCAAGCTTAAGTTTGTCCGCGTTAAACGTGTTGCTGTCGATTGCACGAACAATATCGTCAACGACGCTGTCTAGTATCTCCACCGGTAAGTTGAAAGTCTGTCCTAGTTGTTTACGTTGTATGTCTGGCAGCGTGTCGTCGTACTCTTCGGCAACGCCATACCATACGTAGGCCAGTCTGTAGTTCTCACTGTCCATTCCAATAGTGGCAAGTGAATGAAAAATACCGACGTCGATATCGTCGCTATCGGTATAGAGCCCTAATGCTCTATAAAGTGTAGACATGGCGCGAACCTGATCTGATTTTATTTGTGCTGATGCGATTGATACCACGAGTTCAGGGTCGGTAACGCGGTCACTCGCGACATAGCGTTCAAGGCGATGGAAGGCTTGCTCGTCGTTATATCTTGTCCAATGATAATAAGAGAGATAGGGGTCTAGCGAGGTTTTGGTCTCCCGACTCAAGCGTTTTATTTCGTTTCTAGCGGTAATGACGCCCTTAAGACGCGTGGCCTCTTTTCCTTTTCGTTTTACATGTTCAATGTGTTGAACTTCCTCAACACACACCAAGTAATCTTCAAAATGCAACAGAAGAGGGTATTTGTATGCATCATCCTTACTGTCTTGGTTGTAATAGCGTAGGCGAATAATATCTGCCCGCTGGAAACGACAGCGTGCGTCTAAACTAAGGTCTAAGCAAAGTTCACTATTGGTTTCACAAATCTCTCTTATCGTCGGTTCAAACAGGTCGCCGCAGCCAGAGAGGAACGTAATAGAGACCGCGCCAACGGCGGCAATACGCAGCGATGTGCCGCTCTTTGTTGGAAACTTACCAAACAATGCGGTATTTAGCGCACGTTTTATCGGCATTATGAAACTTATCAACAATTTGGTCATCCTGCTCAGTTTAACTAAGATACTGCTCGTCACCGTCAGACGATACCTCACCTTGTGTACCCTAACAATAATAAAAAGCTGACGTGCAATTAACGCAATATTTTATCGACGAAGGCAGAAGCATGAATCAACAGTTTGAGCAGGAATTACAAAGCAGCTGGCAAGAGCGTCAGGAATACGCAGAAATGATGTTGCCCCTTATTGGTAAACTTTACCGAAACAAGGCAGTTGAAATCTCAGTGTATGGCCGCTCTCTACTCAACGCCAGTGCCATCGATGTTATTAAAGCGCATCGCAAAGTGCGTCTGCACGAAGGTATTAAACTACGTTTACGTGAAAGCTACCCCATTTTAGAAGCGCTAAGCGCCATGCAACTTGCCCCAGCGCAAATTGATATTGGTAAATTAGCGTTCGATTTCCATTATGGTTCTGCGGTTGACAACAACGACCTTACGGCCTACCTCAACGAAAAACTAAATAACGTTGCAGGGAAAGAGGACGATCAGAAGCCTCAAGACGTTGTACTATATGGTTTTGGCCGTATAGGTCGTTTACTTGCTCGCTTGCTTATTGAGCGTCAAGGGCAAAACAACAAGCTTCGGTTACGCGCTATTGTTGTTCGTGGTGGGCGCGATGGTGATTTAGAAAAGCGTGCTAGCCTATTGCGTCGCGATTCTGTTCACGGCCCATTTAATGGAAGCATCACTGTTGATCATAAACGCAATGCACTGAAAGCGAATGGCTCTTTTATACAAGTTATTTATGCAAATAGCCCAGATGAGGTTGATTACACACAATACGGTATCGATAACGCCATCATCGTTGATAATACCGGTATTTGGCGTGACCGAGATGGTTTGGGACTTCACCTTAAAGCAAAAGGTGCCGCCAAAGCGATATTGACTGCGCCGGGTAAGGGTGACATCAAGAACATCGTACATGGCGTTAACGATGAAGAGGTTACTGCTGAGGACACAATTGTGTCTGCTGCTAGCTGCACCACCAACGCCATTACACCCGTGCTTAAAGCGCTTGACGAGGAATACGGTATTGATAACGGGCACGTGGAAACCGTGCATTCGTACACGAATGACCAAAACCTAATAGACAACTACCACAAAGGCGATCGCCGTGGCCGCAGTGCACCACTTAATATGGTTATCACTGAAACAGGCGCCGCGAAAGCGGTAGCCAAAGCCTATCCTAAACTAGCGGGTAAGCTGACGGGTAATGCTATTCGCGTTCCTACGCCAAACGTGTCGCTTGCTATCCTTAACCTTAATCTCAAGTCGTCAGTTGACCGTGTAGCGGTAAATGAGTTTTTGCGCGATACCGCGCTTTTCTCAAAGCTACAGCACCAAATTGACTACACCGCAAGTAAAGAAATTGTATCAACTGATTTAGTGGGGTCTCGCGCTGCTTCAGTCATCGATTCTCAAGCTACTATTGCAGCAGACAATCGACTAACGCTTTATGTTTGGTATGACAACGAATTTGGCTACAGCTGTCAGGTACTTCGTGTGGTACGCGACATGGCCGGTTTGAGCTTCCCCACACTGCCACTTTAGGCAAAAAGTGATAAATTGATTAAAAAACCGACCCAAGTGGTCGGTTTTTTGATGGTGTAAACAAAATGTATACTTTTAGCATGATAAAACCCTCCCGTGCGCGTGGTATTTGTGTTGGTGTCTATGCTAAATTACCGCACAAATAATGAGGAAAACGACAGTCTATGCATATCTCAAGTCAATTCGACAGCGGCAACATTGAAGTTGTTAGCGCACAATCACCTGAAAACATTCGTCTTGCAATTCCAAAAGACAACCAATCAGAGTTTGCACAGTGGTTCCATTTTCGATTAGTCGGTGAAACCTTCGTCACGCACGCAATGACCATTGAGAACTTGGCAAAGTCTGCTTATCCAGAAGGATGGAAAGGCTACAACGTTCTTGCGTCATATGATCGCCAAACATGGTTTAGGATCCCAAGCACTTTCGATGGTGACAATCTTTCGTTTTCGCTTACGCTAGAACAACCGAGCGTTTATTTTGCCTACTTTATTCCGTACAGCTACGAGCGTCATCTTGACCTTGTGCATGATGCGCAAATGTCGTTACTGTGCGAACATCGCTTTTTAGGTTTGACCCTTGATGGCCGTGATATGTCTTTACTTGTCATCGGTGAAGAGACGCCAGAGAAGAAAAAGGTGTGGATCACTGCTCGTCAGCACCCTGGTGAGACAATGGCTGAATGGTGTGCTGAAGGAATCATTTACAGATTACTCGATGAACAAGATGGTTTGGCGCGACAGTTGCTAGATAATGCCGTATTTTATGTTGTGCCTAATATGAACCCGGATGGGAGTGCTCGCGGGCATCTGCGTACCAATGCTGTGGGGACTAATTTAAACCGGGAGTGGGCTACGCCAAGTGCAGAAAAAAGCCCAGAAGTACTTTATGTGTTAAATGCTATGTCTGAGATTGGTGTGGATATGTATCTCGATTTGCACGGTGATGAAGCATTACCGTACAACTTTGTAGCAGGGAGTGAAGGTAACCCTAGCTATAACGATGAGATTAAGTCACTAGAAGATACATTTAAAGCGGCACTATTGAACGCAACGCCTGAATTTCAAGACGAATTTGGCTATGACAAAGATGAGCCTGGAAAAGCGAACCTGACCGTAGCCTCAAACGCGGTTGGCGAAAAATTTAAATGCATGGCCTACACCGTTGAAATGCCGTTTAAAGACAACGCAGACGTCCCTGATGATATCTACGGTTGGTCAGTGCAGCGCAGCCGCCAGTTGGGTGAAGATTTGCTTATTGGCGTGAATGCAGTAGTAAAAAAACTTAAGGGATAATACGAATTAAATACGAAGCGTATGCTTCACTTACAAAGGCCTCTGAATGAGGCCTTTTCGCAAGACAAAAGACGTTGTTTACGTTGTAGATAGGCAAAACGCAAAGCTACAACGGCAAGGAACGCCTAATGATAATCACAATAAATAATTAAGTAATCATAATAAAAAAGGGGAAGTACCTTGGAAGGGTTATACGGTTTTCTAACGATGTTAGACGGCTTATTAGGAGGCGCATTTTGGTTTCCTTATGTGCTGCTGGGCGTCGGTCTATTTTTCACAGTTTATCTAAAGTTTCCGCAAATTCGTTTCTTTAAACATGCATGGCAAGTTGTTACAGGTAAGTTTGATAAAGAAAGCGACCCAGGCGATACCACTCACTTTCGTGCACTTACCACAGCGCTGTCAGGAACAGTAGGTACGGGCAATATTTCAGGTGTTGCGTTTGCTATTTTCCTTGGTGGTCCCGCTGCGCTTTTTTGGATGTGGGTTACTGCGTTTTTAGGGATGACGACAAAATTTGTCGAAGTTACGCTTTCTCACAAGTATCGCGTTAAAACAGAAGACGGCACCATGGCAGGTGGGCCTATGTATTATATGGACCGTCGTCTTAACATGAAGTGGTTGGCAGTGGCATTTGCCATCGCGACAGTTGTTAGTTCATTTGGTACAGGTAACCTTCCGCAGAGTAATGGTATTGCGCAAAGCATTGAAGCCACATTTGGCTTTGAACCTTGGATTGTTGGCAGTGTTCTGGGCATCCTTCTAGCACTGGTTATCTTGGGCGGCATTCAGCGCATCGCAGCGTTCACAGCACGCGTTGTACCTGTAATGGCGGTTATCTATCTCATTGGTGCACTTGCGGTAATTCTGGCAAATGTAGAGAACATCGGGCCTTCATTTGCTAGCGTAATTGGTGACGCATTCACAGGGTCTGCGGCAGCTGGAGGTTTCCTTGGAGCATCTTTAGCTTACGCGTTTAACCGTGGTGTTAACCGAGGTTTATTTTCTAATGAGGCGGGGCAAGGCTCTGCACCTATTGCTCACGCTGCAGCGAAAACCAAAGAGCCTGCGTCGGAAGGTATGGTGTCATTGTTAGAGCCCTTTATTGATACGATATTGATTTGCACGGTAACGGGCCTTGTTATCCTTTCTTCAGGTGTATGGAAAGAAAAACATGAAAACGTGTTCGACCGTTCAGATATGCTGTTTGTAGCGGGCCAATATGACGATTCCAAACAAGCAGATGTTGATAAGCTTTACGGTTATCTTAATGAGATTGAAGGCAATGTTGTTGAACCGTTCACAGGTTCAATTACGGTAGTAAACGGCACAGCGGTTAGCGATGGCTTTACATTGCTAAACTCGCGCTCTGTTGCTGAAGACGTTAAATATGCCGTGGGTAGCGAAGACCTTTTCACTGGCACGTTAAAGATTGTTGAAGGTAAACCGGTTAAGGAAAACCTTGTAGTGAGTGGTAAATCGCTCGTGCATTCTGCCGCATTGACGACTATTGCTTTCACGCGCGGTTTTTTTGGTGATTTCGGTCAGTATATTGTGTCTATCGGCCTGTTGCTATTTGCATTCTCAACAGCCATTGCGTGGTCTTACTATGGTGATCGCGCTATGACCTATCTACTTGGTCCGCGCTCTGTTATGCCGTATCGAGTGATTTACGTTGCAGGTTTTGTTTGGGCTGCGTTCTCAGACACAACGTTAGTATGGGCATTATCGGCTGTTGCTATCGTCGTAATGACACTACCCAACCTCTTTGGCATTATGCTGTTGTGCAAAGAGATGAAAGAAACCGTCAATGATTATTGGAGTCGCCACCAAAAGTAATCGTTGTTAGACTAGGGGAAAACCCTCGTTAATAAATGCGTGTTTTAGCCGTTTTAATGATTGTGCTAAACACGCATTTTTTGTTTTTAAAAACTCCGCAATCGACTTCATTGTTTGCATGAACTTAAGTATGATACCCGTCCGCGTTTAAACGCTATGCAGTCAGTCTGCATTTCGTTTCTCAATCGCACCTACTAAACAGGAGCAACGTATGGCACTAGTTGACTGTCCTTCGTGTAACAACAAAACGTCTGATAAGGCGAAAACATGTCCCCACTGTGGTTTCAAAATTGGCGATGCAACGTCAGAAGATATTGAACGAAAGCAAAGCTTACAAAAATTTCAGAAATTACAGAGTATTCAAAATCAATCATTACTTGCTATGCTGGTCTTTGTTGCCAGTTTTGGTTTTATGTACTGGGGCGGAACACGTCCTGGAGATTTACAACACAATTTGGCAATTTTGGGTGCGGTAGTGGGCTTCGTATGGTACCTAATCAATCGCGCACGTATTGTCTACATTAAGCGTTTTCCTAAATGAATATAGATGCATTATTGGCCAGCATGACGCCGGAAATTTACGAGCGTCTGCGCAGTGCTGTTGAAACTGGAAAGTGGCCAGATGGTACGCCACTGAATGAAGAACAAAAAGCAAGCAGCATGCAAGCTGTGATGCTTTATCAGTCAAAAATTGAAAAGTCGTCTGAGCATATGACGGTAGGCGAAAGCGGCGAAATCGTTCACAAGAGCAAATCAGAATTCAAACGTTCTATCAATGAACCTCAAGATGATAATAATACAATAGCGCGGTTTAAACAGGATGATATTTAGTCGACTTTTTGCGCCTTTGCACGCAAGTCCTAAGCCTGAAAAAAGGATTCAGGCAATTGAAAACCTTTCACCAGAAAAGGCTACTGACAAGAGTATTCTTCACGAATTAGCATTCAACGATGACAATGATGATGTCAGCTTGAAGGCACTGGAAAAACTTAATGTGTTTGCCCTGTGGCTTAAAATGTCGCAGATAGCGAAATCTCCCAGAGTAAAACGAGCCTGTGAGAAGAAAGTTAATGACGCTGTCTATGGACGTGGTGATATCGCGTTATCTCGCCAAGAGAAGGCCACGTTTTTGAGCGAGTCTGCAAGCAGCGAGTTCGTAACGCAAATCGTACATATGGATACGGAGCTTCTTGGTGATGACACGCTTGCCAGAACGCTCATTGATAAAGTTGACAAGGCGTCGTTTTCGCAGTTTGTGTTCTTAAACGGTGCCAGTGAAACGCTTCGTCTTCAAATGATTAATGAGTACGCTGACGTCAATACGCTGCAGAAGTTGGCAAAGAAAGAACATGACCCCGCTATGCTGGCGCATATTGATGCGCGTATAGAATCCATAAAGCTGGCGGAACAAAAGCCTGTTGAACTTAAAAAACAGCTCACGCTTAGCCTTTCGAAGTATCAAGCATTACTGGACAAAGCGGATGTGGAATTCGTGCTTGAACGCCAAGCTGTTCTGGAGAGTGAACTTAATGGCCTGCTCGAACAATGTGATATTCTCAATGACGATGAACATGTCTCATTTAAAGAAAAATATGCCCGCATTGCTGATCAGGTAGCGCGTTATATTGCGCGAATTCGTCCAGCGTGGGAAGCACAGCAGAAACAACAGTGTTTAGCTGATACTAAGGCATTGGCACGGCAACAGATAGAGCATGCCACACAGCAGGTCGATTGGTTGTTTGGTGAGAGACTTTGTGACGCTACCTTAGCCGACGTTGCGACCGTCAATGAAAGTGTGCGAGGTTTAGAAGCCACTACTGAGCAGTTGGCGCGTCAAGCAGAGGGCACTGCTGAAGCGTCTTATCTTGCCAGGCTAAATGATACGATAGAGCGCCTCAATGAAAAGCTTGATGGCTTTTCAATGCAACAACAGTACGGCCAAAAGCTGCTGGTACGCCTCCAACGTATCGAATTATTAGCACAGACGATTAAAGATGGCGAAAGCGAAAGTGACGTTTTGTCAGAGTTTGACGCGGCGAAACAGGCCTATATCGAGGCTAAAAATGCACTTATTCAATTGCCTAAAACGTTCGGTGCTCGATACGCGCAAGCCACCAAGCAAGTGAATGCTATAACCAAAGCGATTAAAGCAGAAGGCGAAAGTGCGATTAAAGCCGTTAGAAAACAGCTAACGCTAATTGATAATTTGATTGCACAAGGCAAGTTTCGCGTGGCAATGGCAAAATACAGTAAAGCCAAAGAGAGCTTTGAGTCTTTGCCAGAAAATGGGCAAGTATCATTGACGAAACGCTTTGAAAAAACCCAAGAAGACGTTGCTCGGTTGGCAGGGTGGCAAGATTACCTTGCTGCACCAAGAAAACCTGCGTTGGTTGAAGAAGCGAACGCATTGGCTGATGCAACAGTCGATGATATTAAAGCGCGAAGCGAAGCCATTAAGTACCTAAGAAAGCAATGGTTATCGTTGACCAAAGTGGGTAATGACACCAACGAGGGCGATGCGTTACAGGATGCTTTTGACAGTGCTTTAGAGCGCGCATTCGAACCTTGCCGAGCGCATTATGCTGAGCTTGATGCTAAGCGCGCAGCAGCCCTTCAAGTTCGTAAGTCTATCATTGAGAACGCGAAGTCACTTAACGACGACATGCCACTGACCGAACTCGCTAAAGCCTATGACAAACTTGCAAAACAGTGGCATGGCGCCGGGCAAGTTGAACGCAAAGATTATGAGCCCCTTAAGGTCGAGTGGAAGTCTGTTTCGTCCGTATTGATGGCTAAGATTAACGCTTGGCAACAAGAGAACCAATTGCAAAAGCGTAAGCTAATTAACGACGTTGAGTCTTTAGTTAATGCTGAGGATGTGGCAGAAGCTGCATCAAAAGCCCAAGAGCTACAAGCGCAGTGGAAACGCATCGGACACGCGGGTAAGCGCGAAGAGAGTCGCTTATGGTCAGATTTTAAGGCGGCGAATGACAGCGTATTTGAGCGTTTAAAAGCAGAACGTAAATCGCAAACTACCGCGTTTAACGAGCAAGTAGAACGCCTAGAGGCTTTACTTGAAACGGTGGATGTTTCATTGTCAGACAGTGCGTTTGTTAGTGCAATGGAGCCAATTAAGAATGAGGCGCAACAGCTGCCAAAACCACAGCGCGCGAAAATCGAGAAAAAGGTTAGTGCGCTAGAGGTAGAGCGCGAAGCAAGGTTACGTGATTTGCAACTCGCTTCTCAGCGCGAGCGTGCCGACGCAATGATTGCTTTGCTCGGTAAAGTAAATGATCAAAATGACGAAGATACCTCAATGCTAGTTGAGCAGTTAGGTAAGCGTTGGTCTGCATTGGTAGAGCAGGGAGCTCAGGCCACGCAAACGGATACAGCCCATGATCGCCAATGGTTGACGGTAGCGCTTGAAGTTATTACTGATATGCCAAGCCCAGAGAATGATGCGTCTATTCGTTCGAGCGTACAGCTACAAATTATGACTGCAAAACTTGAACAGGGTAGTGCACCCAGTGCTTCAGAGATTCTCGCTGACTGGTTGCTAGCAGGCCCAATTGAGGGAAGTGACGCGCGTCTTGTTTCACGGCTGGCAACCGTGTTAGACATGCACCCGGAGGTGCTCGCTTAAATGGAAAATAGCATTGAGTTTCAGTTTGAAAGCGAAATGACGGCGTACCGATTCCTAAATACGGTTAAGCACATCGACGCTGAAGGGCTCAAGGTTAAATTCGGCCGAAGTGACCATCATGTTAGTGTTAAGTATCGGTACGTTGTAGGAGAGTTTGATTCTACTTTATCCACGTTAGACGATATTGCGCGAGAATTGGGCGGAGAAGAAGTGTAACTACTGATAGGCCCGTTGAAGCAAAAAGCCAGACGTAATGTCTGGCTCTTTCGTGTCTAACTAGCAGTCTTTGTCTTTTGCATCAACGCCTTCTTTAACGTCTTCACACACGTCTTCTACGGCATTGCCAGCATCCGTTACCATCTCGTCAAGCTTCTCACCGGCATCTTCGGCTTCTCCGTCTCCACATGCAGCAAGTAATAGTGTAAACGCTGAAACGACAACAATTTTTGAAAAATGTTTAAATGAAATCATGTTCTTTCCTTTTCCTAGTGTTAATTCGTATTATGCTCTTGGCGCTTTACCACGAAGCGCGTTTGCAAGCAGTGAGATAACAAGTAACGCAATAAAGATAAAAAATAGGAACTGTGCGATACCTGTTGCGGCACCAGCGATGCCCCCAAAACCAAAAACTGCTGCAATAATGGCGATAACGAAAAAAGCGATTGCCCAACCTAACATAGTAATATCCTCTTATTGCTTCTTTAGCTTGCACTTAAACATAATGCTATTCCTATGCCTGTTTTTAATGCTTTGAATTTAAAGGTTTTTTGTTTCTTAGGGCGGTATTGTTCGGTTGCGTGTGCTCAGCCTTACAGGTTTTTTTGCACTTTTTACACAGGTCACTTACCTTAGTGAAAACACGACAGCAAATTTATGGAGCGCGTTATGGCGAATACTCACTCGGCCTTTATAGGGCTTATGCAGCGAGCAAGGAATGTGAAGCGGTGGCCGTTGATGGCACAATTTCAAGAAGAAATGCTCTCGACACATATTTATGAAGCATCGGTCGTTGCGCACATGTTGGGCGCTATTGCCTGTGATGTTTTCAACGAAGACATTAATCCAGACCGTGTGGCGGCGATGGCAATTTTTCATGAGGGTAGCGAAATCGCGGGGATGAGCGATATACCTAGTCCGGTAAAATATCACGACCCGGAAACGACCGCCGCTATCAAAAAGCTTGAACGTCGCTTTGAAGCGATGCTCATAAAAACACTTCCCGAAGCGCTACAAGAGCGTTATACGCCGCTAATTGAACAGGATAAAGAAGATGAACACGTTACGCTTGCAAAAGCGGCAGATGTGCTTTGCGCATATCTAAAATGTGATTACGAACTTGCTAAATCAAACTGTGAGTTTTCAAATGCTATGCAAGAAATGGAAGTGCAACTTAAAGGATATCGAGAGCGTCTCAAGGCCGTTGATTATTTTTGCCAAATTTTTCTTGAAGACGCCAAAGGGACACTTGATGAACAAACTAAAGACCTTGAATGGATTGAACGGGCGAATACACTGCATCTTGACTAGAGCGCGAGGCCTCGCGCTCTAGTTCCTAATTTAAGTGCTGATTTTGTTGACTACCTCGCCGGTGTTAAATTGGCGAGGGCGCGTAAGGCAGTGAAGACTGATGGGCAACAATACGCAGGTTACCTTCGCGGTCTTTAATATAAGCAAAGGTATACTCTACTTTTGTTTCACTTCCTGATGTATCAGTAAAAAAATAGTTACCCATAGCGACGGCCATTCGACAGCTATTGTTAATAATACCAACATTGTCGAATTTAACGTTGGTGTATGGTTTGATAGCAAACCCCTTGTCTTCGGCATAGGCGTCATTTCCTCCGACAAAGTAGGATAGTGCTGCATCAAAGCTTGAACGAAACTGGTCATTTGCCGCTAGTGTCGGTTTAAACAAAACACTGCTGTGATCGTACCCATACATGTCTTGAATAAAGTCTGCCGCCTCTAGCGAGTAATCACCGTTGTTTGAGTACACCGCGCCAATTCTTACTATGCCTTCGCCCCACATCTTCTGTGCACTTACTACTTCTCGCTCGGTGATGCATTCGTCAGAGTACAACGCAGCGTTATCAAGGGCAGTGGGTTTAAGTACGAGATTTTTATTGGATGTCGAGCTCTTTGCCTGAGGTTGTGCAACTGCGGTACAACCCGTTGTAATTAGCACGGTAGTCATCATTAGCACTATCTTTGAAAACTGGTTTGATTTCATCATTAGTTGATTCCTCATATCTCTTGCATTTGCTTTAGCATCATCACCGTAGGGTCAATCCCATCAGTAATGGATAGCGTTAAGGATATATATGAGAGATGACATTGGCTTTTGTGCAGCATTAAAAAGGCATTAACGGTAAGTGAAGATATGTGTAATAAATAGACTTGAGTCGCGCGTAAAGGGAACGACAAAGTGAAAACTCTACAGGGTGTTAGAAAGAAATGAAGCGTGCCTCTTGGTTTTCGGCACGCTTGATTTAGTTGTCTTAAAGCGTGTAATGAATATGCTATGTAAAAGCAGATTATCTTTTGGGCTTCAATGGCGTTGCCATCACTTCTGCAACGTCAAGTGCATTCGACCCCAGGGCGTCACTGGTGCGGGCCATCTTCACTGTGATTGTAAGGTAAATATTGTTGATTTGCGTTTTGATTACGTCATTTGAGCTTGCGCCTGGCATAGGTTGAGCAACTTCTTCACATCCAGACATCGTGCATTGCCTGTCATTTAACAATAGAACGGGCTTATCATTATTTGGCGTTACCTCTCTCGCAAGAACCGGCTTTTTGTCAACATCTGTTTTTTGGACAGCGAGGTACATAAACTGGTTGTTTTGCGCTATTTCGGCTGCTCTATGCATCGCGTACAGCTGAATTAGGTCTGCGGGGGTTTTATCCGTTGCTTTATAGCGAACACGATAAAGGTCTTCGGCGAGTTTTTCCTCAGAGAAACCGTAGTCGCTTTTCGCATTTGCTGCTTTGTAGGGAGTGGGAGCTGCTACGGGCGTTGATGAGCAAGCAGCGAGTAAGCCTAATGTACCTAATGCACATAGAATTGCGCCAATGTGTCTTAAACGCAGAGTAAAACGTGGGGAGGGTAACTTATTGCTCATCAGGCAAATTCCTTATACATCTTGCTGATAATGACAGACAAAGAAACGTTTCTACAATGTCGCACGCACAGAGCGGCAGTAGAGCAGACCGTGTTTCTTTACAAATCGCGTTGTTCTAGCGAGAGCGTGCACGTAGAGGTGACGCGGACTTTATAACGTATACTCCAAGTATGCGCCTTTTTTGAGATATCGCTAATATTTTGTTTTAAAAATATATTCATGACCTACTGTTTATTATTGTCGGCTCTGGCTATGTTAAAATCGGCTATGTTGATTCAAGCTATGTTGCTGACCCCAATGCATTAGCTATATCGTCCTTCGTAACAGGTTTGAGCAAAGCACTATCTATTCCAATCGATGCCATTGCGTCTTTGTTGGCTTCGTGCCCGCTTACGATTGTCAGCGTCGTTTCTGGCTGCACTTCTTTTAGCAATGCAGCCAAATCGTAGCCGTTGTAGTCAGGGAGTGTGAGGTCCATGAGGATGTGCGCAAAAGCCTTTTCGTTAGCACGCAGCAGTGCGCTAGCGCCACTATTTTCGACAACTGCACTGTAGCCTAAATGTGTCAGAAACAACAGCATAAGCTCCGCGGCATCTTCGTCGTCTTCCACCACCAGTATCTCCTTTTGGTCAGATGTTGATTGCGCGTTGGGTGGTGAATGCGTTGTTGCAATATTTAGCCTGTCAACACTATGCGGCATCGCTTCACTAGATGCTGCCGGTGTTTTAGCCGCAGGTAGATAATGAGCGAGTAACGAAACCAGCACCGATTTGTCTATTGGCTTGCCTATGACATCGTCGAAACCTTCTTTGATCAGTGACGCTTTTAGTCCTTTTCTACTGGCCGCAGTTACAGCGATAACCGGTAAGCTGTGGCCGCGCCCACGCAGCTCATGAAGCGCTTCTAGGCCATCCATCACCGGCATGTGGATATCCATGAGAACCAAGTCAAAGGGCATGCTGTCTTCTTTGGCTCGCGCAACAGCCTCTAGTGCTTTAACGCCATTTTCTGCAAAACTTACATGCGCTTGGCATTGACTGACAATATAACCTGTTAAACGTCTCAACTCTCGTAAGTCATCAACAATTAACACGCGCCCCTCTAATTGCAGGTCAATGTTACTAGGTTCAACGGCGACAACGTTTCCAAGCATCAATGACACACGAGGTTGAGTGTCAATATCTCCTGGGTTAATAGTAAATGAAAACGTGCTTCCCACACCTTGCGTGGACTCAACAGAGATAGTACCGCCCAATTTTGCCACTAGCTCATTGCAAATGGCTAACCCGAGACCGGCTCCTCCATGATTGGCTCTCACCACTTCTTCAATTTGCTCAAAGGGTTGAAAAATGTTTTTTAATTCATCTGGCGGCATGCCGATACCCGTGTCAGCTACACTAAACCTTAATCTAGGAGAGGTACTTGGTGTCGAGGTGTCTAGAGATACGGTCAGTGTAACACTGCCGCTATCTGTGAATTTAACCGCATTAGAGACGAGATTGAGAAGGACTTGTCTAAGGCGCGTTGAGTCTGTTTCGATAAACTCCGGGATTAGTGTGTCAGACACTAGGTCTAAACTAATGCCTTTATCCTTGGCGTGTAATAGCATTAACGAGTGCACATCGGTGAGGAAAGCTGACAAGTTTACCTCTTCAATATTGAGGTCGAGTTTCTCGACCGTAATACGCGACATGTCTAGCAAATCGTTGAGCAAACTCAATAGATGTTCGCCATTCGAGTGAATGATAGACAGTTCTTGTGCAATTTCGGCGTTTTTCTTATCGTCAATAAGCAATTCGGTATAGCCAAGAATAGACGTTAATGGCGTTCTAATTTCATGACTAAGGTGAGCTAAAAATTTGTCTTTAGCTTTATTTTTTTGTTCAATTTTATTTCGCTCAATGCGTTCGTTCTCAAAATCCCGTCTAACCAGAGCGTATCGGATAGTGCGCATGAAACGTGGTGTTTCTATTTCTGTTTTTTGCAGGTAATCAGCAGCGCCAGCGCGCATGACTAATTCATCGACACTCATGTCGGCTTGTCCTGTTAAAACAACAACGGGCAAATTAATGTGGCGTGACTTTAGCGCGCTGAGCACATCAACGCCGTTTTCCGCCCCAAGTAAGTAATCCAGCAAACACAAATCGAAGTTGTTCTCGCTCAAGGCCTGGATAGCATCACGACCGTTGGTTACCCACGTGACCTCGAACGTGGGTGAGTCAATGTTGGCGAGGTAGTCTGAGGTTAAGAAGTAGTCATCCTCATCGTCTTCAATCAACAGTATTTTGATGACATCAGTCATGATGTGTCTCGCTAATGATGTGGAAGTTCAACGAACTCAATCCAGTATCGGCCTAGTGTGCCCATAAGCTCCACAAGCCCTTCAAAATTGACCGGTTTGGTAATGTATGACGCGCACCCAAGGTCGTAGCCCCGTAACATGTCTTCCTCTTCTTTTGATGTGGTAAGGATGACTACGGGTATACTGCGAAGGGCTGGATCGTTTTTCAGCTCTTGTAACGCTTCTCGTCCATCTTTTCTCGGCATATTCAAATCGAGAAGAATCAGCGATGGGCGAGGGGCTTTTTCTGTGTCAGTAAACTTGCCTTCGTTTCGCAAAAATTCTAGTAGCTCAACACCGTCCTCAACACAGAAAAGATTGTTGATGACTCGGCTTTCTTTGAGTGCATCTACCGTCAGCAAACGATCATCTTCATCATCGTCAGCCATAAGAATATTAATGGGTTGTGTTTGCTTACGCGTCATCGCACTGCTCTCCTGGTTCATCGGCTACGCCAAAAGGGACGCTATTTGTCGGTATTAAAATTGAGAAAGTAGCCCCTTCACCAAGAACACTGGTAGCAGAAATTTGCCCATTATGTCTTTCGACAATACGACGGCATACTGCCAGCCCTATACCTGTGCCTTTATATACTGTTCTACCGTGTAATCGTTGAAATGGTGCAAAAATTTTTTCAGCGAATGATTGCTCAAATCCAATACCATTGTCGGTTACGTCAATTTTTACCCAGTCGTACTTATCCGACATCGTAAGACCCTCCAACTCGTGCTCCTGTGGCTTGCAGACAGCAATATTCACCAAAGGTGCACGCGCTTGTGGCTGAAACTTCAATGCATTGGAAAGTAAATTTAAAAACAACTGTTCTAGTTGTGAACGGTCGCCTCTTATTGTGGGCATGAGGCTATACGTAACCGTTGCCTTCTTTTCATCAATGGCTATTTCAAGATCATTTATCACGCTATCAAGCGTGACGTTCAAATCTACGTCGATAAAGTCTTTCCCGCGAGTCGATACCCGAGAGAATGCTAGCAAATCGGTAATTAGCATCGACATGCGCTCTGCGGCATTAAGCATACGAGCCAGAAAATCACGACCTCGCTCATCAATAACATCCGCATAACCTGATTCGAGCCGATTGCCAAAGGCACGTATTTTTCTTAACGGTTCTTGTAGGTCGTGAGAAGCAACGAAAGCAAAATCTTCCAATTCTCGGTTACTTCTGGCCAGCTCGTCAGAGTAGATACTCAATTCTTGTGTTCGCGCCGCAATTCGCGACTCTAAATCTTGATTTATCGCCTCTAGATCGGCTTGATATTTTTCGTGTCCTCGCGCATTAATTTTTAACAGCAGAAAGATGGTGGAAATAAGTAGCAAAGTAGTAACTGATGAAATAATCAACGTGTTTACTGCATCACGCCTTAACGCCATCAAGTTGGCAAGATGTGTGCCCTGTAACTCGCGTTCCGACTCATCGATTTTTGTAAACAATGCGTCAAATTGCGAGTAAAGCGTAAATCCTTCATCACTATTAAGGATTGCGAAAGCTTCATCGCGTCTATCCATCTTTAACAGTTCAACCGCCTCGATAACCTTATTGACCTTTTGTCTTGTCAGAAAAAGTAAGGAGTCTATTCGCTGATGTTGCTCATCAATACCTGAAGAGTAGGCGCTAACCTCTACGTCATTTATCAGCGTATTTAAGGTGTTTAATGTTTCAGTATAATCTGAAAGGTATTTTTGATTATCAGTGAGCATGTAGCCGCGTTGCCCTGACTCAACGCGAAGTACCGCAACATGTAGACGATTAATAACACTAATCACTCGATTGGTGGTAAAAAGTTTTGCTTCCAACGACGAGAGATCGTTTAAGGTGTTCAGCACATAAAACGAGTTTGTGGTCATCACGGCAATTACTACAATGACAATTGCAATCCAGCTGTAGATTGACGAGAGCAACTGTTTCAACATCAGTTTATTCCGTAAGATGCTCACTCATTGCCGCTGTTAGCTCAGCAAGAGTGTGGCTGCAGTCTTTCGCACTATTTATGATTTTATCCAACGCATCAATGGCTTTTTCTGGCGGTACCTCGCCGTTTAACGCCATTTTGACAAGTTCTGCCTGCATTGAAATCCTATTAAGCGGTTTACGCGCATCGTGAACATAAACACTTAATTGAGAAAACGCTTCGTTTGTCATACTCGCTACCCCGTTTGAACTTATCAGTCGTCTTTACTCAAGTCACCGTATGCATGCAGACGGTTGTAAAGCGTTTTAGTGCTGATGCCGAGCATTTCTGCTGCGAGTGTTTTGTTCCCACTCACTTTTTCAAGCGTTGCGTAAATGAGTTCCTTTTCTACATCTTCTATGGTGCGCCCGGCTTGAAGAGCAGGGGTTGTGCTTTGTTTTTGCGCAAATGGTGATTCAATGGTTTTTGGAAGCTCGATTTCCGGCCTTTCTGGATCACTCATGATGGCGGCTCTATGCACAAAATGGCGTAATTCACGCACGTTGCCTGGCCAATCATATGCTTGCAGCGTTTCTAACTGGCTATCTTCCCACTGAAATGCCGTATTGTTGTCTTGATTGAATTCACTGATAAATGCTTTCGCCAACAGTGGGATATCTTCCTTGCGCTCGCGCAAAGGGGGAATGGTGATAGGGAACACCGCTAGTCTGAAATAGATGTCTTCACGCAATATTTTGCTTTGCGCAATTTCTTCCATTGTTCGGTTAGTCGCAGACACAACGCGGCAGTTCACCGGAATGGTTTTTGTTCCACCAACGCGAATAACGACTTTGTTTTCTAATACGCGCAATAAATTAGGTTGCATATCAATTGGCATTTCAGTGATTTCATCAAGAAACAGCGTGCCACCTTCTGCTTGTTCGAAAACACCTTCCTTTTTGCCTACCGCACCTGTAAATGCTCCTTTTTCATGGCCAAACAATTCACTGCCAATTAGCTCTTTAGAAAATGCGCCACAGTTTGTAGCAATATAAGGGCCTTCGCTCTGTGATGCTTTGTGAACCGCTGCAGCAACCACTTCTTTACCCACGCCACTTTCACCTAGCAGCATAACATTCGCGCTGGTCTTACTAACGCGAGATATAAGCTTATATAACGCTTTCATGGCAGAAGATTCGCCAATCAACAAATCAAAATGCTTTTCAATCTGCTCCTCTTTGGGTTTTTCTTCTGTCGACTTTTGTGACAAAACCGCTTCAATTTCTTCGCGTTGTATAGGTTTAACAAGGTAGTCGATATTTGGCCCGCATAAACCTTTAATCACGCCTTTTACTGAAGGGTGTCCGGTAATCAATGTAACGCGAGGGCGTTTGGGAAGGGCATCGAGTTCGTTAAACAAATGCGCGCCGCTGCCATCCGGTAACATAAAATCGAGCAAAACATGGTCGAATGTTTCTTTTTCCAGCCAGCTTCGTGCTTCTAGTAGGGTGGCCGCAGTGAGCACCTCGTGTCCAAGAAACTCGATAATGGTGCAAGCTACTTCAGTGAATTCTGTATCATCGTCGACTAATAGTACGGTTAGCACGTAAACGTTCCTCTTTTTTGCTCTTCACCTACAAAATAGCAGAGCAATATCAATCAATTATTATTATCTTACGCTAACACACATTTATGTGCTGTGCCCTCATGTACGCGTTTTATTCAATCCAACGAGCGGATGTTGTCGGTGTCTTGCAAGTGACGAGCGCGTGCGAAAGGATTTTTACGTTGTAACAACGGGGTTTCCACGCAAGACACGCAAGAACTATTCCGTTACTGGTTTTAGGGCATGCCAAATACAAAGCCCTGCCTGATGGCGCTGGTTAAACACGGTAAGAGCTTCGTTTGCAGACTATGAAAAGCGCTGATTCGGGGAGATAGCTCGGTTACTCGGTAGTGTCACTGTGACAATTTTACTTACGTGATTGCAAAAATTACTCAATGGTTCGTAAATTCGCGCTAGTCAACGACTAAGTCAGAGGTGGGTAAGTTCATGGTTTGATACCTCAGCTCTCCCATAAAGGCTCTGGCGGCGGGACCTAACGCGTCACCATCTTCAAACGATAAGTAAAGCAACGCTTTTCGTAAAGCGGCGCCATTGTCGAGAGGAAGAGGGACCAAGGTGCCGTTATCAAGCTCGTCTTGGATAATGGCTATGGGTAACCATGCGAATCCTAAACCTTGTGCAATAATATCTAACGATGTGCGCACATGGCCGACGGTCCAGCGCTGTTCTGCACCTAACCAACCTACATCCGCTTTTCGTTCTGCTGATGAATCTCTCACCACAATCTGGCGGTGTGCTTTGAGGTCTTCAAGCGCTAAGGTTCTGTTTAATTGATGGAGCGGGTGGTCGGCATGCGCGACGGCGACAAATTCAATCTCGCACAAGTCTTCACTAAATCCATTTGGGAAGACAAACGGTGAAACACCCAAATCGACTTTGCCTTCGCTCAAAAGAGCGTTTGCGCCGCTGAGCACGGTCTCTTCTATTTCAATTCTGAGCAGCGGAAATTCAGCGGAGACTTTTGCCAAGACATTGTACAAAAGTTCAGAAGGAAAAATGATGTCCACAGCAATGCGTAGCGTGGTTTCTGTCCCGGCCTGTAGACTCGTGGCGACCGCTTCAAGTTTGTGTGCTTCGCTTAGAAGGAAAGAGGCTCGCCGATACATTAGTTCACCTTGCGGTGATAGTTTCACTTTTCGGCCTTCGTTTTCAAAAAGCGTCACGCCAATTGCGTGTTCCAGTTTCTGAACGGCATGGTGCACGCTAGATTGACTCTTATGCACTTCGGCGGCGGCTTGATTGAACCCGCCAGCATCGACAACCGCTTTAAACATTCTCCACTGTTCTAACGTAGACTTGAGCATGTGAAACACATTTCCTTAATTTTACCAGAGCACTTGGCACTTATAGCACAGACTGTCGTTTCTATCATTCACTCCATGATTCATTTATCTGTGAAATAGGGCAGGTGATCACACTCACGTTTTCATAACCTATGTTGATGAGTTGTTCTGCTGCAAGCATTGCGCGCATGCCTGATGCACAGTGCAAGTAAATTGGCATTGCAGCTTCTTTTACTTGCTCCAGCATTTTCATCTCCAACACACCCCTAGGGATATTAATGGCGCCTTTAACTGCTTGGTTAGCGACTTCAGCGGGCTCTCTAACGTCGACAAGCATACCTTTGTTTTTCGACATCTCTTGCGCTGCTTGTACTGCAGTCACTATGCGCAGATCGTAATCAATGTTGTCGATGCGTGTTTTTAAATCTATGAGCATGTCTCATTCCTGATCATAAAAATATAAGCTTAGTCTAATGTATATTTGTGGCGAACCCAAAACAAGATAAACTATGGCGTTTCGTCGCATTATTTGGCAACTTGGCAGAATGGCTTATACTTTAGTATAACAAGTGGCTAGATTGAACAAGAGTTCATACAAATTGAGAGTGAATATGTCAGAAGATATAGTACTAGGTTCAGATGATATGTTGGAGCATGCATCAGAGGCTGAAATTTTTTTGAAGCAATTTGCTAATAAGACCCGTTTGATGGTGTTATGTTCTTTGCTAAAAGAAGAAAAGTCGGTTACCGAACTATTAGAAGTCGTTAGTGTGTCCCAGCCTGTGATATCACAGCATTTAGCATTACTAAGAGAATCAAACATGGTTGCGACCCGGCGTGATGGCCAGACCATTTATTACCGTTTAGCGGATGAGAGAGTGAAACGCCTTATTGCGCTAATGTACGAGTTTTTCTGCGAGCAATAACGTTACTTTTGAGCCTTGTACATTAGCGGGCATCGTGAATGTCTTTGCACAGTGATTCTATGTATCCCGCTTCACACAGTTTGTTTTGGTCTATTTCGGGTCTTTGTAGTAGGGCTTCCTGTGTTAATGGCACGGTTACATGATGCGCCGCCCAGTCTATATCAGTGATGTCTGAGGGGAGCAGCGCTAGATGCTTTCCACCTGGCAGCCAGTTATTGGTATCCACCACAATAGCAACGATTTTCCAACTTGCATTATCAATTATAAAACTACTGATGTGCCCCACGTTGTCGGTTTGCGTAGCAACTTCATATCCGGTCACTTCGTTGCACGAGCGAAGATGGTTCTCTTTTCTCTCGTTTTTGTGCGTCTCGTCAACTTCTTCTTGCTGAAGTTCAACGAGTTCGTTTGGGTGTGCAAACTCTCCCCACGCGCCTGGACCAATCCAGTAGTATCCGTAACCGAAATATTTGAAAAGGCTTTCTTCGAACTCGCGTGAAACTGGTTTGTGGTCGTCGATGGATGGGCTATTTCTTAATGTTTCCACTGTCATATCGATATGCACAGAGCCGGTATCGGTATCTAGCTTTGCTACCGAGATAGGCGATATCACTACTTTTCTACTAAGCGGGAGCCAAGTATTGGTATCGGCGACAAGGTATCGAACGGTAAAGGCTTCATCATCAAAAAGGATATCTCGTATGCCACCAATTTTGTCGTCAGTAGCATGAATACCAAAGTGGGTAAGCTGTTTTGAACTGATTATCATTTTGACGGCCTCCTTTTTGAGCCACTTTTCTCAATGCGCATGCGGTGTATTCACAATTACTTTTATATTCTTAGTGTAGACATTCCTTAGTGTTTCTCCATTTTGTCGCACAACAGTGATGATTCTATGACTTATTTGGCACAAAAAAGCCCACAACACCGGGTGTGTGGGCCTTAAATCGGGATGTATCGTCGACTACACATCATGCGACATCAAATTCTTCGTCTGTGTACTCGTCGTCATAGTCTGACTGATTGCTTGCGCTGCTGTGAAGTGTGTAAAAGTGTTTCTTGCCTCTTGCTAAGCGCACATACTTTGCCCACGCTTTTTCAAGGTTGTTAGTCGCTTGCGCCTTGCCACAAATAACGTTGATAAAATGCTGTTCGTCTTCATTTTCTGGCAAGAGCTCACCGCGCTCTAGCCCCAATAGCGTTTTGCCATAGCGTGTTAATAAGTCAGATTCTGTGATGCTAAAATCGCCGGACTTGCGAAAGCCATAGGGAAACTTTTGTCGATCGGTAAATGGTTTTTCTGATAATCGAATAGCTATTGTTTTCATGGTGTACCCAACGTAATTATCTGTTCAGCGCACTTTTAAGTGAAAATAGAACGAAGATAAAACAAAAGATTTTTCTCTTATCAATAAAAATATTTTTGCTTTTGTGGATGAACTAAAACGTACCCTAGCTATAGGCTAGATAACTGTTTTTTGGCGCAATTTATTACATTATTTAGTCAATTGAAACGCAACTGAAATACGTCTGAAACAAAACTGACATGTAGTGGGGCGGCAATAAAAATTTATTATCGCAACGATTATTAAAATTCGTTTTTCATTTTTTTCTTTAAGTAAATAATTGAGAAGTGTATCAACCCCAATTTATAGAGATGTCCATGAGTAAAGACTATCGTTACCAACGCGATGAATGGGACTCGGTAGAAGATGATAACTTTCACGCTAAAAAGTCACACAGCAAGCGTCAAAGTCATGTTAAGGCCAAGCAAAAGCGCGATGTGCAGCGCCGAGAAAAACAACGTCGTCTACACCAAGAAGAGTATTAATTAAGCGACTTGGCGATATTTTGAGTAAGCGTACCGCCCATGACGGTGCACTTCTGTGCTTTTGTATTTACTTGCCGTATCATCTGTGTCAGTTTTACTGTCACGTTGATTTGGTTGTTGTACAAGCATGGATATACGCTTCCTAACCACCTTTATTGAGGTGGCAAAAACACGGCACTTCGGAAAAGCTGCGGAGAATCTTTATCTAACTCAGTCTGCGGTAAGTGCGAGAATAAAGTTGTTAGAAGAATACTTTCACACGACGTTGTTTATTCGGCAGCGCAATAGTATTCAGCTTACCCAATCAGGTGAAAAACTGCTGCCATACGCCAAGCAATTGTGCGCCACGCTGAATGAGGCCAAGCAAGAATTACAAATTCAATCCTCGGAATACGTGGTGTGTGGTGCTACCCAGTTGGCAAGCGAAATGCTCCTTCCCCAAACCTTAAGCCATTTGCACAACAGTTTTCCTGATTGGTCTGTGAAAGCAGAAGTGCTCACGTTGGACTCCTTGTCTAGGCAGCTTCATGAACGTGTAACCGATATTGCGTTTTCAACAGAACCGCTTAAATCTGAAGAAGTAAACAGCGATATTCTGCTAGAAAAAAAACTTGCGCTCTATCGCGTAGGTGAGCCTAAAGAAAGCGTAGTAGCGAACGACTTTGTTGCCATTGACTGGGGAGCGAAAGCAAGAGATTGGCTGCTGACAGCGTATCCTCAGTTAAGAGATGCTAAACTAAGAACAAATTCACTCCACCTTGCCATTACCAATTTGGTCAATGAAGGGGGCCTTGCTGTGTTACCCGTCGGTATCGAGTCGCAATTTCCTACGCATATTGTCCCCACATTGCTAGAGCCTCTGGACAGTATTTCGTTAAAGGTCTATGTACATACGATGAAGCAGGTAAGACGAGTAGGGTTGGCTGACATTATTGAAAGCGTGACGCAACAATAATCGTACGTTAACAACACTGAACAAATACAGATTAATAGGAATTCTATGTCACAACTACATCCACTGCTGGATAAAAATGCATTTGAACGTTTAGAAGCGAGCTTAGCCTCGATAAAGAAAGCACAGCAATTATTCATTCTTAAAGACGAACACGGCTGCGTAATGTTAACGACTGACGAGGAAGACGGTGTGCCTGTGTGGCCTGACGCAGAACTAGCATTGCTCTGGGCGACTGATGACTGGGCTCATTGTGAAGCCATGGCACTGACTACTGAAGAATTCCTTACCAAATGGGTGCCAGGCATGACACAAGACGAATTGATGGTCATAGTATGCCCTGTGCCCGCTGAAGAGGGCGAAGTCATTACCCCCGAAGAGTTTGCCAACTACTTGTAGTGTGATCCACTCGTCGTTTAATTCGTTAAGAAAACCATAGATAGTAAAGGTTAGCGAACTGTAATCGCAATACTGGCCCTATATTCGAGTACGAAAGAGTTCGAGTGCGAAAGAGTCGTGCTCGATATCAACGATAGGTTAACCCACATAAACTAATTTATAAGGTATTGAAAGCTTGTTACAGCCAGATGTAGATGATCTTTGGTTTGTCCCGTTGGGAGGGACTGGTGAGATAGGTATGAATCTCAACTTATACGGTCACAATGGCTGCTGGCTTATGGTGGATTGCGGTGTGTCGTTTGACGAACCGCTAAGGGCGCCTTACTTGGATAATGCAGATACATCAGCCAGTGCGTTATCGATGTCACACCAACGCACGCATCGCGTCGTTGCTCCAGACCCATCTTTTATCGCAAATCAGAAGGATGCGTTGTCAGGAATAGTGATCACTCACGCACATGAAGACCATGTTGGTGCTATTCCTTACCTTTGGCAGCGCTTTCAAAAGCCTATCTATACCACACCATTTACCGCAGAGGTGCTGAGGCGCAAACTTGCAAGAAGCAAATTAGCAAACAAAGTACCAATTATTGAAGTTGATGCTGATGACACACATCAAATAGGGCCGTTTTCAGTGACGTGGTTGGCAATCACGCATTCGCTTCCTGAACCATTCGCACTGAAAGTCAGCACACCGGCTGGTACCGTCTTACACACTGCAGATTGGAAAATCGATGCGAACCCTATTACTGGCCAGCCTTTTGATGCTTCCCGCTATAAAGGCCTTGGCAGTGAAAATATATTGGCATTAGTGGGCGATTCGACTAATGCACCCAAAGCCGGGTTCTCCATTTCAGAACGCAGCTGCTATGACGGGCTATTGAGCACGATTACGCCGCTCAAAGGGCGTGTGGTAGTGGGGTGCTTTGGCAGCAACATTGCAAGACTTATTTCGCTGGCGCGCGTTGCCAAAAAAACAGGCAGGCATCTTGCCTTGTATGGCAGAGCCCTGCTTAACATGTATGGCATTGCTAAACAGCAGGGCATATGGCCAGAGGCGCTAACGCTTGCGGACCCTCAACACTTAGGCTATTTGCCTGCCCATGAAGTACTCGCTGTTGTCACTGGTAGCCAAGGAGAGAAAAACGCCGCCCTGTCGCGTATTGCCAATGACAGTCACCCTCATCTGCACCTAGATAAGGGAGATACGGTCATTTTTTCATCCATTATTATTCCTGGTAACGAAGAAAGTGTTGGTCGGTTAACGACGTCGATGAAAGCAAAGGGGATCACGGTCATTCACAGTGAAGATAGCTTGCTACCAATACATGCCAGTGGCCATCCTTGTGCAGAAGAGCTCAAGTTAATGTATCACTGGGTAAAACCGCAAATTGCTATTCCTGTGCACGGTGAAGATTTGCACCTAAAAGCACACGCTGATATTGCGCGCCAATGCGGAATAAACAAACACTATGTGGGGCGTAATGGCGATCTTTATCGTCTTGCTCCGCAGCCGAGTATCCGTCGGCAGGTCGTCACAACCGGCAGGATACCGCTAGAGCAAGGTTAAACAGTCACCCTGTCAGCGCTACTGTGTTTGCAGGTAATACGTTTACATATTTACCATATAAAATCATACAGTTAATTAAATCTGAAGTTACGTCTGTAAGTTCGATTTCTTTGCTGCCCATGTTAAAAACATTCTGTTACACTTGAGCAAATAATAACAAATTAAACAACAACGACGTTTGGTATGAGCCGCTTTACCTCCCTGATTTTCTTACTCTTGTTTTTCTCACAGATCGTTGAGGCTTCTCCGCGTCTTTCAAACCCTGTTTTTCAAGCACTGTCTACTAAAAATGGACTACCTCAAGACGTTGTAAATGACATCGTTGTTGATGATGAGGGATTTGTTTGGATAGCCACTGAAGGCGGAGCGTTGAGGTGGGATGGAGTAAGTACTCGTCGTATCACAGGTCTAAACAACACGCTAATTGACTCCTCTATCTATAAGCTGACCCTTCAAGCAGATGAAGCGCTTTGGTTTAGTGTTTACGGACAGGGCGTTTTTTATCTTGATCTAGAAACTCAAGATATCGTGCAAATAGAGCCAAAGGCCTACCATGAACTTGAAGGCTTTATTCAACATGCAGAGTTTTTTTACTGGCAAGACGAGAATAATCTGATTATTGCACTTGGAGAAGAGGTTCAGCGCTTCAATACACAAACGAAGCAACTGGAAGTGATTGCGACTTTAAGCAAAGCGGAAATCGAGAATTTTCACAGCATCCGCGCCGCCATTACCATTGACAACTATTTACTGGTTGCAACGACAACAGGGTTGTTTTTTAACGACTTAGATGATGCCGACTTGGCGTTGAAGCCGGTGGATTACCTAAACGGCATTGAAGAAAATTTGGATAACGCAAATGCCAAGTTTTTGAAACTCGATAACAGCGATCGGGTGTGGCTGACCACTGTTGAGAATGTCTTTGTTGCTGAGAAGTCGACGTTACTGGCTCAATTGCGTCAAGAAACAGACAGCGCTTTTAGTCTTGCTGTTGATCAAATCAATGTATGGACCATGGAGCAGGCTAAGGAAGATAGTTTTTGGATGGGCACGAACAGAGGCCTGTTTTCACTGACTAGAACCGCCAATGGATGGGAAAGCGAACACATCTTGGAGCCCCACAATGGTTCTACTGCTATTTCCGATAAAAAAATTACGGCAATAGCCAAGGACGAAACGGGCAATATTTGGTTAAGTTCGATCTACGCTGGCGCGCTCTATTTTGGGGTAAAAAGTGCAGATATTTTTACCATTCAAAACGAACGTTTTGGTAGAGAGCAGTCTCTGACGAGCCATGTTACGTGGGCGTTTGCCGAAACAGAGCCGAATAAGCTGTGGATTGGTACATCCAACGGGCTCAACCACTATGATTTCGACACCGATAGCGCGACGCAGTATCTGTATACCAATTCGCGTCAGACGTATATCGGAGAGGGGACCATAGAACGAATTATTCCCACCGATAATAATCGACTGTTTCTTCAGACCTATGAGGGCATCAGACTATTTGATTCTAAAAATGGCGAGATCGAACGACCAAAAGTATTGAGTGGTGGTGACGAAACGGTTTTTGATGCTTACAGCGCTGGGACTACGCTAGCAAGTAATGGCAACTTGTATTTTGTGGGCAATGAAGGCTTCTACGCTTATAACACGATAACTAAGTCGTTAACGTTGTTAAACCTCGACCCTCGGGTGTTTGATATTAACTTCACCCACGGTTTTTTAGGTGAATCTGATTATCACAGCGGGAGGTTGTTTCTTGCCACGGAAGGAGGGCTTTGGCTCATCGACCCAATAACTTATGAGCACGAGCTTGTGTATCGATTTCCAGAATCTCAGCGTGGGCGCAATCGTACCATTTCGTCATGGGTCATCGATGATACGGGTGTTTTATGGTTAGCTTATAACAGCGTTGGCTTAGTGGGGCTTGACGTAGATACGTTTGAGCCACTTTACAACTTAAATGATTCGAATTTGTTGCTTTCCAACACGGCATACGGCCTGCAAAAAGACAACTCTGGTAACATTTGGTTTAGTTCGCATAAGGGGTTACACAAGTATGACCCATCAACCGGCCAAATCAAAAACTATATTTATGGCCGTGAACTGAGCGTATCGGAGTTTAACCAAGGGGCATCGCTTAAGCTTAATGATGGACGATTGGCTTACGGTTCTACGAGCGGCGCGGTGGTTTTTTCAGCCTCTCAGCTTGACGATATCGAAACCAGTCGAAGCCTTATTAGTAAGCAGACCGCCATTACGCAAGTGGCGGTGGATAATCGCAAACTGCCTCAGCCACTGATGAATCTTAACGGGCATCACTTTGAATTAGAGCACGAAGACTTTGGGTTAACCATCAAGTTTTCATCGTTAGCGATGTCAGGTATCGGCAAAGTAAAATACTATTACAAGCTGTTGAAGGGGCAGCGTATTGTTACCGAAGGCATCACCGAAGATGCCAAGATAACATTTGCCAATATTGAGCCAGGTGATTATGTTTTCTCAGTGTCACCTACGCCGGGTAGTTTTGATTTTACGGTATTACCCGCTGAAATTACGCTATCAATGCCCTATGCGCCGCTGCGCTCTCCGCTTGCGTATGGGATTTACGCAAGCTTATTGGTAGCGCTGTTTATTGCCTACTTGTTGTCTCGGCAGCGACAGCTATTTAGGCTGCATAAAGCGCAACATCAAGTTACCTTATTCAGTGACGCATTCAGGCAAACCCGTGATTGGGTGCTCATCTTTGATGCAGAGAAACGATTAGTAGCCGCTAATCCTGCATTTGAGCACGTTTTTGGTTTTAACAAAAAAGAGCCTCTCCCCAAGCAATTGGCGAAGTTATATTTGCGTTATCCGACGTTAAATCGACAGCTTTCAGCGAAGTTACCCGATTTACAAGGCGGCGACTTCTGGAAGGATGAAGGTGTCATCGATGGTGCCGACGGAAAGCGTTATGACGTGTTAATAGACATTACCGCTGTCAGTGGTGAGAGCAATACGCCAGAGCATTACCTAATTGTCATTTCTGACATTACCGAACAAAAAAATGCAGAACGAAAGCTGTTAAAAATTGCCACCTATGACAGCCTAACCGGTTTGGTCAACCGAACACTTTTGCTTGACAGACTCGAGCATGCCATCGCGTTAGCACGACATCACGAGCATCGCGTGGCGGTAATGTTTGTTGATTTAGACCGATTCAAAGGCATAAATGATTCTTTAGGCCACGATTACGGCGATAAGCTGTTGCGTATTGTTGCAAATCGCATGCGCAACTTGGTGGCGGACTCTGGCACAGTGGCGCGCCTTGGTGGCGATGAATTTGTCATTGTGATAGAAGAGGTTACTCACGAGGACGACCTGAGTTCTTTTGTTGGACAAATCATTGAGTCGGTAGAAACACCTATATCGCTTGCGGAAGAAGTATTGCGCGTATCATGCAGTATTGGCGTTGCTTTTTATCCTGAAGATGCTTCGGAACCGGCAGAGCTTATTAAACAAGCTGATGTCGCTATGTACACAGCGAAAAAAGATGCGTTAAGCGGGTTTACGTACTTCACTAGTGATATGAATGAGCGAGCAAGGACACGATTGCAGTTAGAGAACAAAGTAAAACGCGCTTATTCTGATGATAGCTTTTTTAATAACTACCAACCTATTATTGACGCTAGAACACATAAGACAGTGGGCGTCGAACTCTTGCTGCGCGGTAAACTCGATGATGAAGCGCTCTATCCAGACCAGTTTATTCCTGTGCTTGAAGAGCTCAAATATATTATCGAAGTGACACGCAAGGCCATGCGACGGGCAGCTGAAGATTTGTCCCGTTGGTACGCAGACGGGTTTGATGGTTATGTTTCAATTAACCTGTCAGCGATGCATTTTAAAACTGAATTTGACCTTAACAGCGTTTTCGGGTTGCTACGCGAGTTTGACCTGCCAAAAGAGGCATTTCGTTTTGAGATAACCGAAGGGGTGTTAATGGATGACACCGATAATGCTCTTCGCCAAATTCAGCGCTTTGTTGACGAGGGTTTTATTCTTGCCCTAGACGACTTCGGTACGGGCTATTCTTCGCTAAGTTACCTCAAGCGATACCCTTTATCAGTGCTTAAAATTGACAAGAGCTTTGTTAACGAAATGGCGCCAGGCAATGCGAATGAAGCCCTTGTTGCTACCACTATTGCACTGGCGGCAAGCCTGAACATGAGTTGTGTCGCCGAAGGCGTTGAAAACAAAGAACAAGCCAATGCACTTTTGAGCAAAGACTGCTATTTTCATCAGGGTTATTTTTATGCAAAACCCTGTGATGCGCAGGCAATATCGCCTTTGTTGTTTAAGCATTGGGATAATTAATGCCAACCGTTAAGGTTTATGTCCACTAATTTGTGACCCAACCAGACGGTACGAAAATTGTGCGCGTGTTCAAGTGATAGGACCATCATGAAACAAAAGCCAAAACTATAAGAAATTTAAATCTTACCGCCTATGCCACGCAATTCGTCGCATGGAATGTAAACACTTGTTTAAAAAGCTTGTCATTCTCTGAAAAATAGGGCTTATTAGAAGTCTGTGAAATCATTGTAAAAATGAGCTACATTATAACAACAAATGAGTGACCTATGCCGCTAGATATGACAGCAAACGCCAACAGCACGGAAGTAATAAAATCGCCATTAAGTATGTTATACCACTGGGAACATGCCCGTGGCGACGACGTCTTTTTAACGCAGCCTATCAAGGGCGAGTACCACGATTTTACATGGAAACAAGTCGCAGAGCAGGCGCGTAAAGTCGCTGCTCGTTTACGCGAAATGAACTTTCCTAGTGGCAGTCGTATCGGTATCTTCTCTAAAAATTGCGCTGAATGGTTTATCACAGATTTAGGCATTATGATGGCAGGGCATGTGTCTGTGCCTATATTTTCGACAGCAGGTCCAGACACCGTAAAATATGTGTTAAAGCATGCTGATGTGCAGTTGTTGTTTGTTGGCAAGCTAGATAATACCGCAGAACAAGTTGCATCAATTCCTTCAGAGTACCTCACGGTTGCATTTCCATACCCTAACATTGCCACAAAACAGCAGTGGAATGAGTTTATGGATATCGCGCCCATTACTGACTCGCCTGTACCGGATATGAATGATCTGATGACAATCATTTACACCTCAGGCAGTACAGGTCAACCAAAAGGTGTGGTTCACAGCTATAATACCGCGTGCTGGGCGGCGAGACGTTCCCTTGATCAATTAGGGATCGATGAAAACGACCGCACCATGAGTTACCTTCCGTTAGCGCATATTACAGAGCGCGTTTTAGTGGAGTTATCAAGCTACTACAGCGGTGGAAAGATTCATTTTGTTGAAGACCTCGCAACGTTTCAGCGCGACGTAGGTCATTGCCAGCCTACGTTGTTTATCTCAGTTCCTCGTTTATGGACTAAATTCCAAATGGGTGTACTGGCAAAAATGCCGCAGAAGAAGCTGGATACACTGCTTAAAATTCCATTTCTTAGCAAGATTGTGGCAAAGAAAATTCGCAATGGTCTGGGCATAAACAACGCTCGTTTGTGGGCGAGTGGCTCAGCCCCACTAGCGCCTGCTGTTATCGAGTGGTTTGCAAAAATTGGCATAAACATCTCTGAAGGTTGGGGCATGACCGAAAACAGTGCGTACGGCACAGGTAGTGTTCCTTTTAGACACGACAAGATTGGCTGTATCGGCAGGCCCTATGATGGCGTAGATATTCGCACGTCAGAAGAAGGTGAGATTCAGGTGAAATCACCGTGTAATATGCTCGAATACTATTTAGAACCCGAAAAAACGGCGGAAGTTTTCACAGAAGATGGTTACCTGCGAACGGGAGACAAAGGGGTTATCGACGCTGAGGGTTATGTGAAAATTACCGGACGCCTTAAAGACATCTTTAAAACAGCAAAAGGCAAGTACGTTACTCCCGCGCCTATTGAAGCTAAATTCATGGAAAACCCTATTGTGGAGCAGGTTTGTGTTACCGGTACTAACTTACCGCAGCCCGTTGCACTGCTTGTACTAAGTGAAGAGGCTCAGAAGAAAGATAAAGCGGATATTGAATCGAGTCTTCAAAAAACATTCGAAGCCATCAACGGTAAGCTTGAGAGCCATCAGGTGATGGATAGAGTCGTGGTGATGAAGCACGAGTGGAGCATTGAAAATGATTTGCTTACGCCAACGCTTAAAGTGAAGCGTCATGTTCTAGAAGAGCGCTTTGAATCAATTATTCAGGGCACATACAGTGAAAAACTGGTGTGGGTTGACGCATAACAGCATAACAATTAAAAAGGGCGCTACGATTAGCGCCCTTTTTTATATTGCAGCGATGCTAAGCGCTTGGGTAGCGTGCTTTTAACCCTTGGTATACCAGGTCACTGAAGTCTGGTTTAGATAAATCGAGCGCGTCCATAACCTCAACAAGGTGCTCGTTATCTTCGCGGCCTTGCCATACTTTGATGTAACTGCCTTCTTTATATCCGTTATCCTGACGGAAAAAATTGAGTACATTTTTACCGACATACTGACGATACAGCTCGTCCGCAGTCATGTCGCATTGCTCTACTATGAACATAAACAATGGCACGCTAAAACGTTTCGCCGCGCAAAGACCAGTCATAAGCTCTAGGTTATCAAGTAGAGACTGACGGTGTGCGTCATAGGTGATACCGTCAAACGTGACATTGGTGTCACCACTAGCGAGTTCTGCTGCTATGCTCTGTGCCGATGCTGAAATATCACCTTTATATTCGATGATGCAGGCACTAAGTGCAAAGTGCCAGATGTCTACGAGCTCCATCTGAAGCTGAGGTAAGTCTTTTTGCTGAGCTTTCCACCATTTCCAACCGTGGTGTTCAATGGCTTCCACTGATTCTACCATTGCCGCACGAAGGTATCCGTAGCCTGCATTTAGCCAAACTGGATTGACTTTACTGTTCATTTTGTCTTGTAGGTTTAGCATGGTTGCAAGCTGCTGTGCCGTTAACATCGAGGCTCCTGAGTAATGATGAGTAGACTGAAAATAATTCATAGATTGTACTGTAATGAACCGTATTGAAAAAGTGCTTTACGACATGCCTTTTGTGTTAATCAAACACGGCAAAGTGCTGTAGGATTGATTTTGCTTACTTATGGTGCATTTGCACCACATTAAGTGAGATAAGTCTCTTATACTTTATGCTCAATTTTATATGTTATTGTAATTTAAGTCTTTTTGTTATTGGCATCGTTACTGCAAAGTGATCACTGTTAACTGTGCTGCGCAGTAGCGCTAACGTGAATGAGTGCCAGGCAACGCTTATTCACGTTGTTACTGGGCAGCCCGTAAACCTTACCCATACAGATTTTTCGTGTCCTGAGGTCTGTGTGGGTTTTTTTTGTCTATAAATCAATGCTACGCAAATGATGTAACTGAGCCCACCATTGCGATACACTCATTCTTTTAGGCCTGTTGATCTGTTTAGTTTTTTGTTAACCACACACTAGTGCGACGCTAAAAGCGCTAGTCATCGATCAACGTTTGCCAATGTCAAAGTCGATTGTTAAAGGATTTCAGGATTGCTTGCGCTTTACCCATCAAACAAACTCGAGCACTTAAGTTTTCTTCTCACCACTTTGCTTCAACAGCAGCCTAACGGCGTGTTTGTACCGGAAACCATCTTGGTAGAAAGCCCTGGTATGCAGCATTGGGTAAGTATGCAGCTTGCGCGTGAGCAAGGCGTTGCGATGAACATTGACTTTCCACTACCCGTTCGTTTTATGTGGAATACCGCGCGAATGGTACTTGGTGAAGAAAAGGTTCCTCGACAATCACCGTACCGCCGTGAGGTGCTGGTATGGCGAATTGATAACCTACTCAAGGATGAATCATTAATAAATGAAGGAGCATTTGAGCAGGTTAACAAATACTGGCAGGGCGCTGGCTCCTCTACGGAGCAAGGCGTTCAGCGTTTGCAGCTAGCCACAGCACTTGCTGACGTGTATGAACAGTATTTACTTTATCGCCCAGACTGGCTGTTTGCTTGGGAGCGTAATGAACGCATCGTTTTTGATGATATGGAAATGTGGCAAAGTGCGATTTGGCGCGAGTTGGTTAAAGACCAGCCACTGCATCCGGCAAGGTTGCATCAGCTTACGTTGCAGGCACTAAGCGAAGGCCAGAGTGTAAGTGCTTTGCCAAATCGTGTCATTGTATTTGCTATTAATACCATGGCACCACAGCTTATCTCGTTTTTTGATGCGCTGGCCCAGCACATTGATATTCACATATTTCATTTGAACCCAAGTGTAAATTACTGGGGCGACGCAAAAAGCACCAGTGAACAAGCCAAGCAATTGAGAATGGAAGGGCTCGAAAAATGGATGAGTGAAGCTCAGCCTAACGTGTTGCTGGGAAATCTTGGAAAACAGGGGAGAGAGCTATTTAATTTACTGACAGAGCTCGATACGTTTGAAATCAGTGCATTTGATTCACCTCAAGTATCGGATACGGCATCGCAAGAGACACCCTGTTTGTCATTGCTTGAATATATTCAAGATGACATCCTTCAGGCAAAGTCACCGTCTTTTTTACAAAGACAAAACAGCGCGATACAAGATGGCGATGAGGCTTCGTTTTACACATCGCTAAAAGACAATGACGATAGTGTGAGCGTCATGTGTACGCACTCTGCACTGCGCGAAGTTCAGACTTTACATGATCACCTTTTACATTGGCTATCTCAGGATAAAAGCCGAACGCCATCGGATATTTTGGTCATGTGCCCAGCAATTGAGAACTATGCGCCATTCGTCGATGCGGTCTTTCATCGTGTTGGTACAAAGTCGTTACTCGATGGTGGCCCTGTAAGGCTCCCTTGCACAATAGCCGACCGAACTCCTATGGATGCAGAGCCCCTTATTGCCGCCTACATGGCTTTGCTGCATTTACCAGACAGTCGCTTTGGTGTTTCAGACATTATGGACTACCTGCAGCTCGATGCGGTGCAAAAACGTTTTTCGTTAGACCAAAATGATATTGATCAGATGGTAGTCTGGCTCAAACAAGCACATATTCACTGGGGCTTGGACAGTGAGCATAAAGACATGGTGTCAGAAGGAGTAACGTCACAAGATACATACAGTTGGTGGTGGGGAATTCGACGTCTCCTCATCGGTATGCTGGCACCTGATAGGGAAGTCGTAATTGATAGCGTACTGACTATTCCTGATGTAGAGGGACAAAGCGCACTAACCCTCGGCAAGCTTATTGAAATTGTTGATCTATTGGAATTGTTTTCTCGTGAACTCACTCAACCTAGAGCACCGCAAACGTGGGCCAAAGACTTAATTGCATTGAGAGACGCGTGTTTTAAGCCAGTACGGGACCAAGAGCAGAGTTGGGATCTTATTGCCAAAGTTGCCGCTGATTTATCTGCTCGATGTGATGAGGCTAGCTATGAGCATGAGTTGAGCCTTCGCCAAATTCGGGAACTGTTGCTTAACCGCTTTTCATCACCCGATGCAGGCAACCACTTTATGACCGGTCAGGTCACCGTGTGTTCTATGTTACCCATGCGCAGTATTCCATTTAAAAAGGTGTGCATTTTAGGGCTGAACGACAGCGAGTTTCCTCGTAAATCAACCCCATTAGGGCTCGATTTAATGGCAGTGTCAGCACGCAGAATCGGTGATAGATCGCGTCGATTAGAAGACCGTTATCTGTTTCTTGAGGCAATAATCTCGACCCGCGAAAGCTTATATTTAAGCTATCAAGGAAATGATGTCACGAATAACAGCGAGCGTCAGCCTAGCCTTGTCTTAGGTGAATTACTTGACATGTTAAGCACGGGGTATGGTCTTGAATTATCTGACTATGTCACGCATGCGCCACTACACCCATTCAGCGAAAGTGCCTTTACGGGCACAATGCCGAGCTATGAAACTGGGTGGCTCAGGTTGTCCGATGCACTGAGAAGTGCCCAGCGTCGCGATGGGCAAGTTTCTCAACGGGACGCTCTAAAGAAAAGCGATAGTGTGCCAGAAGAGCCCATCAATGACAGTGCTTCAATGGTGCTCGATATGCCAGATAAAAGCGACAAAAGGGACACGGTATCTACCAATATGCGTCTGTCTTCGCAACAGGTATCAAGGGCATTTAACGATCCACTTGCCTTCTTTTCCATTCAACGATTAGGGGTTAACTTATCGCAATCTTTTACGCTGTTAGAAAACAGTGAGCCCTTTGAAACCAATGCCCTGGTTCGCTATCAAGTGCTCGACACACTGTTTAGTTCACCAGAGCGGGTGGACGCATTAAAAGACGACTCATCAAACAACACTTACAGTGACCAAGTGATTGAATTTGCTGCGCTACGTGGCGATATTCCTAACAACCCGGTCGCAAGAGAAGAGCTCGAAATGTGGAGAGCGGGCGCACTTGCGCTGAACCATGCTATGGGTCCCCATGATGCTGACCCTAAAATAGCCAGTTTCGAAGGAGAACACTTTACATTTACAACAAGTGCCTTTGAGGCAAGTGGCGCATTGGCAGAGCTATGTGCAGGCAAAATCAATGTGACGCGCGCACTAGGCTACTTCATTTCCCAACTTATTTTTTCAAGTAGTGATGAAGCGACCAGCTATACGCAATATCCATTAGATATCTATTATTGCGATTGGGAAAAGGGAGAAACCACATTAATGAAGCGTCGCTTCGCAGCAATACAAAAAGAAACCGCAAAAAAACTCCTGCGTTTCATCGAAAGCTTGTTTGTGAAGTTATATACCGCACCGACACCGCTATACAGTAGTCTAATTGCCGAGATAGTTCCGGGTAAGCGCCGTTCAGACAGTGCGGCATTAGTGAGCATGGCATCGCCTGAACACTTTGATGATATTGTTAACGCGATGCTTGATTGTGATGAGCAAAAACCTGCGAGCAGTGAAACGGTTGCACAGCTGATTGTTGATACACACGCGTTCTTTGATGGTGCAGATGCCACAAGGGCGATCGGAAATTGGCAGCAGTCCTCGGGGCAGTTTACAGCCGACATGGCGAATAACGCGTACCTTAAGTGGTTGTATCCGCAGGGGGTAACTTGGCAAGACATGCCGTATGTTGAAGGCTTTCTTTTGTTCGCTATGGTGGCTAACGCAAGTGTGGAGGAAAAGTTATGACAGCAAAGCAACTCGATGTCGTAAATATGCCTCTTCAGGGCAGGCATTTAATAGAAGCCAGCGCAGGTACAGGTAAAACCTTTAACATTACGCGTCTTTATCTTCGCTTTCTGTTGGAGAAAAAGTTAACGGTAAAAGACATATTGGTGATGACTTTTACTAAAGCCGCAACAGAAGAGATTAAAGGCAGAATTGCTAATACGTTGCGCGAGGCCACGTTGATTTGGCAACAGGCTAAACAAAACAATAATTGCATTGCCCAAGATACAGACCCTGTTTACCAGCATTTATTTAACAATCACGATGTAGATGAGAGCTTGGCGCGGTTAAAGGCGGCGCAGCTTGAACTTGATGAAGCGTCGGTTTTCACCATTCACGGGTTTTGTCAGCATGTTATTGCGCAGCTTGCCTTCAACAGCGGTTTTGCCATGTCATTGAATTTGGGCAATGACACCAGCGAACTCTATCTCCAAGCCGCTGAGGACTATATTCGTAAAGTAAGTCAGAGTGAAGACGACTTTTTGCGTTTGGCACAGTTTGGTTGGCACGTGCCTGAACGGCTTTTGTCAGAGTTCAATACGAGCATTCGAAGTACGCTTACTCCCATCGTGCTTGACGAAGAGAGCATAGAAACGGCGTTTACTGCGTCATTGAAAAGCAACCCAGAGACGGCGTTTTCGCAGTTTACTGAATGTCTTCAACACGTTGAAAACAACGAAGTGCTTTTGAATGAACAGCTTATTAAAACGCCAGCACACAAAAAAACGCGTCCGCAAGAGCTTGCATCATTAAAAGCATGGTTACGCGGCTGTGCTAGCGATAATGCTTACAATTTGGCTCCGCCAGAGGCATTGGCCTTCTTGGATGGTAGGCGTTATGCCCGCAATACATCCGGTGTAAAAGAAATACTCTCACCCATTAAAGTGCTGGCAAAAGCCATAGAACTTGCAACCGAAGACAAAAACATCGCCTTAGCTCAAATTCCTACCTTTAATCTGATTAATGATGCGATTGCGTTTATAAAGCAGCGTGTGTTGCAACAAAAAAAGCAGCTTGGAATTATCGACTTCGATGATCTTATTCGCATGTTGGCAGATGAAGTGGTTAAACCCAATACCACGCTTGCCGCCGAGTTGCGCAAACGTTTCCCTGTGGCGCTAATTGATGAGTTTCAAGATACCGACGCCAAACAATATGCCATACTTGATGCTGTTTATCCCAACAGTAGCGCTCAGAGAAAAGAGAAAAGCGTCGAGGGGAATGATGAACGTGAATCGTCACATACTCGCGATAATGCACTGCTGATGATAGGAGATCCTAAACAGGCCATATACCGGTTTAGAGGTGGCGATATTTTTACGTATCTTAAAGCAGGTCGCCAAGCCGATTATCGTTGGGTAATGAACACCAACTGGCGCTCTGTTGAAGGAATGGTAAAAGCATACAATCGCCTATTTTATGGGGCAGAGGTGTCTTCACAAGTACCGCGAGATGTTTTTGGATTTGGAATAGACTACAACCCTGTTGCTTACACCGATAAAGCAAGTGCGGCAAAAACACCGTTGTTCGACCCGCTAAGTAAACACAATAATGCTCGCAATGCGATGAACTATGTCAGTATGCATCTTGAAGATAAGCAGGATGCAACGTCCATGCGCCGTAATATGGCAAAATGGATAGCGCAAGAAATTTATCGTTTGCTTAATGAGGCTCAATTCACGGGGCGTAACGAGGTACGTTCTGTAAAACCGGCCGATATCGCTATTTTGGTAAAAGATCGTACTGAAGCAAATATTATTAAGTACGTACTCCAACAAAAAGGCCTGGCCAGCGTTTACCTAAGCGATAGAAGCAATCTATTTAGCTCTCCAGAGGCAAAGGATGTGCTGCGCTTACTCAATGGCATATGGCACGCCTCCGATACCAGCAAAGTAGCGTCGAGTCTCGCTTCACCATTATGGGGTTATAGTCCGCAAGCGCTCATTGAACTGCTTTATCATGAAAATGACGCATTGTGGGATAGTGCCTTTGATAAGGTCACATTATTGCGCGAAGTGTGGGTTCAAAAAGGCTGTATGAGTGTCTTATTGCATTTGATGCAATCGAGTTATGAGCCGATTGGTAACGACGTAGAAAGGGCACTTACTAATTACCAGCATCTTGCGGAAGTACTCGAAAAAGCAAGCACGACGCATCAACGACCCGAACAATTGCTAGACTGGCTAAGTCATCAAATTCACCAGCCAGACAATGATGAAGCGCTGACGTTGCGATTGGAAAGCGATAGCCAGTTAATTCGCCTTATCACCCAGCATGGCTCGAAAGGATTGGAATATCCTATTGTATTCATCCCCTTTGCCACTGCATATAAAGACGCGGCGCGTAACGGGAAGTCGATGTCGAATATCTTTACGTTTTACGATGAACAGAAAGAGGATTTACAACTACAGCTTGGGCAAACCAAACAGGCTATCGCTCGTGTGCGGGCCGAGGGTGAAGCGGAAGATATGCGTTTGGCCTACGTTGCAGTAACGCGAGCGGCACATCGTTGTTACATGGGTATTCTGCCATTAGACGGTAATGAAAAAAGTGCTCTTGCTAGAGCAGTGGGGCTCAAGGCCGATGACGGCGGCTGGGCAGATACGCTATCGCGAATGGCTAATGAAAATGACGCATTCGCTAGTTATATCGACGTGGATGAGGTTGTTGAGTCTTACACTGAATTTAGTGACAGTAGCACGCCACCACCACTGTATGCGCTTCAGTTTACCGGCACAAACAGCGAAGACTGGCGTCTGTATTCATTTTCATCGCTCAGTCGTCTCACAAGTGATGTGAGCGTAGCAGTTGATAACGTGACTGGCATTCCACGTGTGCCTGTTTTACAAACCTTACGCGACGAAGAGCTAATTTCTGACTCGACACTTGTTACTCATACTTCCACGGCTTTGAGCGCAGCGAGTCATGCGAATGAGAGCAATACCGCGCTTCGATTTACGCTTCCGAAAGGGGCGAGTGCAGGTAACTTGCTGCACGATCTATTAGAGCATAACGATTTTAGTGCGCCAAATTGGGAAGAGATGGGGAGTGAGCTTGCCGCGCGTTTTGGATTAGAAGAAAACGAAACACCTGGCTTGTACGCGTGGCTAGACGAGGTACTTAACACGCCGCTGTATCCCAATATGACGATGTCGTTGTCTGACCTAGCGCAATCGCAAACACTGCGTGAGGCTGAGTTTTATTTTCCCCTTGAAAACAGTCAATGGACGCAATTACGCAAACTACTAACCGAGCATCGTTTGATGTTGGCAGAGACTCTTGGAGGGCATGCCCACCCAGCTCCGGCTCTGATAACACAAGAGCTTGAAGGTATGATGCATGGTTTCATTGACCTTCTATTTGAATATGACGGCAAATTTTACGTGGCAGATTACAAATCGACTTGGCTTGGAGATAGTATCGATTATTACCAGAGCGCAACGCTTTATGAAAACAATCAACACCACCTCTATGACTTACAGTATTTAATATACTGCCTTGCGCTGCATAGATACCTCAAAAATGTGTTGCCGGACTATGACCCCGATGTGCATTTCGGCGGCGTTTACTATTTGTATTTGCGCGGCATGCACTCGCAAAATACGCAGGGAGAAGGGGTATTCTATACCGACATCGCCAGTGACTTCTTGATTCGATTGGACAACATTTTTGGCGGTAAGACCGAGAATGTCTCATCGGCACTGGAAGGTGAGGTTGGTGAGCAAAGCACCGCCTCAGAGCGCGCGGCCGACCTCGAGGCGAATGACCAGCAGCAACTCAGTTTTGGTGATGATTGGGAGTAGGAATGAATAATTATCAGCGTCAAAACAAACATGCGGTGCAACGCAAATTAGACTCACTTTCAGGTATTGAAGCGATAGATAAATACGTGGCTATGGAGTGTGCCGATATCAGTACGTTGAGTAAGGACGATGCGTTAGTGTGGGCGTGCTTGTTGGCCTGCTTGTCTTTTATGCAACGTAACGGCCATAGCTGCGTCTCGCTTGCCGATATCGCTCAAAAACGTCTGTTCCAAGAGAACCTCGAACTTGCTAAAGCACCAGAAAAAAATACCACTGAACCTAGTGAAGAATTTGAAAAAGAAGGGGTATTGTTCCCTGCGTTAACGCCACTGATGCGTATAGTGAAATGCGCTTTGGAAGATGAACGCGCCGCACAATTATTTGTCTACCAGAATGGCAGGTTTTACACTCGGCGGTATTTTGAATTCGAGCAAGAAATCGCACGCAGCGTGATTGAACGCGCTTCGTTTGAATCGTTAGACGAAGAGGCGCTAAAAAAGGTAAAAGCCATTTGGAGCGCGATGTTCCCTACCAAAACGCTTGAGCAACAAGACTGGCAACAGGTTGCGGTGGCAAAGTGCTTGGTTCAACGCTTTGGGGTGATAAACGGTGGACCTGGTACAGGGAAAACCTATACTGTATTAAGGTTGCTACTCGCGCTACAGGCGATTGACAGTTCGCTTAATATAGTCCTTGCTGCCCCCACGGGCAAAGCACAGCAACGTATGACAGAGTCTATTGTCAGCAGCGTAGAAAAGCTTCGAGGTCACATTGATGAACGTACGTTAGCGGCAGTACCTACCGATGCTATTACCATACACCGTTTGTTGGGGTTACGTGAATATACGGTAGCAACGCAATACAATACGCATCATTTACTCAATATTGACGTCCTTATTGTGGATGAGGCCAGTATGGTCGACTTGGCGCTGATGGCGCGTATTATTCGTGCGCTTCCTTCTCACGCTAGGCTGTATTTCATTGGTGACGCCGACCAGTTACCGGCTGTTGAGTTGGGTAACGTACTAGAGCAGTTGGTTGAACCGTCTTTGCCCCAATTCAGTGAAAACGAGCATGAACCCAAAGGTACTGCATTGTTTGGTGCCGTAACGGCAGCAATGCGACAGCACATAGTCACGCTGTGTCCATACCTGCCGCTGTTACCAATAGATGAGAATGTCAAATCATGGGTCGCCACGCTTCAAGCTCCACAACGCTTTAAAGGTCAAATTGCCGAAGTTGCGACGGCCATTCAAACGGGTGATGCCGCTAAAGCAATCGAAGCAATAGACGGTGTCGGTCAAGACAGCAGCTTACAAGAACAGAGTCGCGACTATTTGCGCGAAGGTGTTCAACTAAAAGCGGTATCTTGTTTTTCTAAGCGCGAATTATCCATTCTCGCCAAACAGTGTTTCTCGCCATTATTTGAAGCAAGTAGTGTAGAGAGCGCTTTTAAGGTATTGAACCAGGTAAGGTGGTTAACGCCAATTCGAAGGGGCGAGATGGGCGTAGAAGGGCTAAACACGCTTGTTTACGACGCCATAAAATCTAAAGTGAAAAGACGGGAAGGGCGGTTCTACCAAGGACAGCCGATCATGATTTTGAAAAACCACTATCCCCAGCGGCTGTCTAACGGGGAAGTCGGAGTGATTTGGCCCGACGACAAGGGCAAGCTGCAGGCGTGGTTTGAAGCCAAAGGTGGAGGTCTTAGAAGTCTATCGTTATCAAGACTTCCTCAGTACGAGACGGTATTTGCAATGACCATCCATAAATCGCAGGGCTCTGAGTTTTCACATGTCGTTTTGCTATTGCCGGAACCTGAAAGTGAAAACGCAGCCAACTTGTTTCATAGAGGCCTTGTTTATACTGGCCTGACTCGTGCTAAGTCTGGTTGTTTGATTGTTGCTGACAAAGTCACGTTTTCTCGTATGGTGAGCACAGTAGATAAGCGGTACTCTGGGTTAAGTTGTGCCATCAAGGACATGGCGAGTTAGCTAAACCCCTTGTCGGTTTATTCTCTTTGTGGCGCGTAACGCTTTACACCGGTGAGAAGTAACACAAACCATGCTTTTGAATGTCGGATGTGCTCTTTGAAATCAGATAGACACGGGTGTCGTTTGACACACGCAGAATACCACCGTCGATAGCCAAAAATTGTGAAGGTAACAACGTTGATGGGGCCTCGCTATCGCCGTCACTGGTGCTGGTGCTTATCGAGAAATATGACAACCCACCGTGATCGACCCAGCCAATAATATTATCTGGCTTGGCAATAAAACTGGCGTGATTTACCACACTTTCGTGCAGGGTAATGTTGGCGCCAAAAACGGGTTTATTCTCTATCGCGAGCTGTACGTTGGGCCTTACAGACAACTTATAAAGACCGTGCGCTTCAGGCATGATCTCGTCGTTGGAATTGGTGTTGTTTACAAGGGTAAGCATACGTACGTTCGCACTCTAAACTAGGTAAGTGTATTGTGGTCAAAGCGGCTTATCTATGCGTTGATGTGGATCAACAGGCACTACATTTATTGTCGAATAGTCGACTTACCGCCATGGTTCGTTATGGCACCTTGTTAGTATTTCGAATCTATCGCATTGACTGTATCAGTCGCCCAAGCACTTCAATAGCACTTGTTCTTGCTTCCAACGAACTGTCAATAAAGTTGAACCTCAAGCAGTTGCGGTATTTACCTGTGGCGGAAAACAATTGTCCCGGCGCAATAAAAATGCCGTGTTTTCTTGCTTTGTCAGCAAGTTTCACACAATCATACTGCGGATTTAGTTCCACCCAAAGTACATATCCGCCTTCTGGATAGCTAACGCAAGTGTCTGTTGGGAAGAAGCGTTTAATGTCCCTTAACAATGCATCTCGTGATGCTTGGTAGTCTTGGCGCATAGCCCTGATATGCCTATCGTAACCGCCGTGCTCGATGAAGTCTGCTATAGCTAATTGAGGTAACGTTGGGCACATTGAACTGCTGACGTACTTTGCGTGAAGCACTTTGTTTCTGAAACTGCCGGGCGCAATCCAACCCACGCGGAAACCTGGCGCCAACGTTTTAGAGAATGAGGAACAAAGCAATACGCGCCCATCTTCATCGAATGACTTAATAGTGCGTGGGCGAGGGGACGCGTAAGCAATATCACCATAGATATCATCTTCGATAATCGCAATATCGTATTCTCTTGCTAATGCATACAGCGCTTTTTTCTTTTCATCAGGCATAACAAACCCTTGCGGGTTGTTTACCGTTGGCGTAACAAGTATGGCCTTGACTGGCCATTGATCGACAGCCAATCTCAATGCTTCTAAGCTCAATCCACTATGAGAGTCTGTGGGTATTTCAAGCGCTTTTAAATTTGCCCCTTTTATTGCTTGCATGGCGCCGTAAAATCCTGGTGATTCTACTGCAATAATATCACCTGCGTTTGCTACGGCTCGCAGACACACAGATAACGCTTCTTGGCAGCCTGATGTGACTACGAACTCATCAGAGTGAAGCTGACAGCCTGATGCGGCTGCAAGCTTACTAAGTTGCCGTCTTAGGGCGATATCACCTTTAACATCGCCATAAATCATGCCGTCGAGAGGTCTATTTTTATTGAGCTCGTAAAGGCGTTTCGTAAGAGGTTTAAGGGTTTTTGCATGCATATTAGGCATAGCGTGTTGAAATTGACAATGAACGTTTACATCGTCTTCCTTCGAAAATGTATTAAGCAATATTCCAAGCACATCCTCCCATTGCGATACATCCATCGGACGTTGAGGGGGCTTCGTCATCTTAGGCGCATTGTCAGATGGCGCCGTGTTTGCCACGAAATAGCCCGACTTTGGTTTCGCCTGGGCATACATTTCTGCTTCTAAAATGCGATAAGCCTCCTGTACCGTAGCAATACTTACACTGTGCTCTTTTGCCAGCTGTCTCACAGAAGGTAATTTATCGCCAATGGTATAACGGCCTATTTGAATTTGATCTCTTAAATTGTTAGCCAAGCGAATATACAAAGCCATTGGGTTTCGGTGTCCAGTTATTCAATCCATACACATTACTATATCGCATTTGTATGTGTTGAATACCCATACAGTTTGACGATAAAAGAACCATACAGTGGCTTTTATTACATAACTGTATGGTTGATTTTGTCTAATTGTGAATGTGTATAATACAGACGCTGTGGGGTAGTCTACGTTCTCAATGACAACAGAGGAGGACGATATCATGGAATTTTCGGTACTAATTGCGCTGTGTAGTTTTGCTTTGGTAAGCACGGTTACGCCGGGCCCAAACAACATGATGCTATTAGCATCAGGCGCTCAGTATGGCTATGCGAGAACGCTGCCACATATGCTTGGAATTGTTGTTGGTGTCGCGGGCTTAATGATTTGTACGTTAATGGGGGTAGGCGCACTTTTCACCGTATTTCCATTCCTTTATACCGTATTAAAAGCGCTGGGTATTGCTTATTTGTTGTGGCTATCGTACAAAATAGCAACGGCCCCTGTTACCGAACTACAAGCAAGTCGTGTTTCTGACAAAGGGCCGCTTAAATGGTGGGAAGGAGCATTGTTTCAACTTATAAACCCAAAAGCATGGATGATGGCTTTAGCAAGTGTCGGTACATTTTCTTTGCCGGGAGAGCACTATATTGTTTCAGGTGTTGCTATAGTATCCGCCTTTGCGATCATTGGTTTTCCATGCATATCAATATGGGCGGCAGCAGGCGCTAAATTGCGATTGTGGTTAAGTTCGCCATTAAGAAGAAAACAGTTTAATTTAACGATGGGAGCGGCAACGGCAGCGACCTTGTTTCTTATCTTGTAATTAGCTAGCGTGCTGTGCACCACAGCACGTTTTTTTGAAAGGATTCACCATGACACTTATTGACAGCTTCAAACAATATCTAGCCTACTATGAACTGAAAAACCTTGATGCTATTTCTGCAATGTTCGCCCAAGATATTCACTTAAGAGACTGGAAGATTTCGGTCAAAGGCAAAACGGCGGCAGTCGCTGAAACGAAGAAAAATTTCGAGAATGCCCACACTATCTCCATAGACGTGCTAAACGTGATGTCTAATGAAAATTGCGTGTCTGGCGAGTTAAAAATCGTTGTTGATAACAGTGAAGTATTGTTTGTTACCGACGTACTTAGCTTTGATGACCGAGGCAATATTCAAGCAATTAGGGCATACATCGGCCGCCACGATTAAGGAATGCACGATGGATTTAAACCAAGTTACCTTACCGGTAGTGGATATGGAAGCCGCGGTAAGCTTCTACCTGACATTAGGGTTTACTCAGATAGTGGACACGCCGCACTATGCAAGGTTTAGTTGTCCAGAAGGCAATTCAACATTTTCATTGTCCCTTGAAAACGAGGAGTGCAAGAACACGTCGGTGATTTACTTTGAGCATGAAGAGCTTGATCTTTTGTGTGAGAACTTAGTGAAAAAGGGAGTAGTGTTTGAGCAAGCGCCAAAAGAAGAGCGCTATCTTTGGAAAGAAGCGGTACTGAAAGACCCATCAGGCAATAAAATAAAGTTATACTGGGCGGGAGACAATCGGTTGTCGCCACCTTGGCGAGTAAACAAAACCATAAAAAATGAATACAAAGGCCCCAGCTGACTGTGAATGATACTAGCGTCAATGTGAGCTTTCGCTTGCTGCATCTGGATTTGATGCAAGCTCATACATTAAAAAAAGAAATAACCGGCGCGAGCTTTTATCCTGCCGATACAAAAGGTGTGTTTGTTGGCGTGGTGCCGCTACGAGAAGCTGTGTTCGATGAACTCAATGACTATGTGGTTCGCCAGCAAATCAAATACGATCACTGTGATGTTTTTGTTGAGGCGACTCAAAGCGATGACGTCAGTGAAGTCGCTGTACCCCGTGTGGTAAACAAAATATTGAAATACATTGACTGTAAACTTACCTATTCAGTGCAAGCGCTATAAAACAAGGAAGACGTTTTGGTTGCTCTTAGACCCTTTGAACATGGCGATATTGACGCGCTGCTAACGATTCTCAATGACACCGACGTTACTCGCTACTTGTCTAGCAAAATTCCCTCACCATATACCGCTTCGGATGCCACTTGGTGGATAAACGAGGGCAGCCGCCAAGGATATGTTCGCGCTGTGACGCTAGATAATGTCTGTGTAGGATGTATAGGTGTTGTACCGGGAGATTTTGAGTATTCACGTTCTGGAGAAATAGGGTACTGGCTATCGAGGTCAGTTTGGCGGCAAGGTATAATGTCAAAAGCGATAGGGCAATTGTGCGAAGACGTTTTTACCAAAAGTGATATCGTGAGAATTCATGCAGCCGTGTTTTCAGAAAATACACCATCGATGAGATTGCTTGAGAAATGTGGTTTTGTTGAAGAAGCCGTTTTGCAGCAGGCAATTTTCAAGTTGGGCATTTTTTATGATAAACATGTGTTTGCGTTAGTAAGCAATAAGTAAATGTGTAGTGTTAACAAGGGATTGTGAGCGCAATTATTCAGGGATTTGAAGAGAATTAAATGCAGAGAAATAGTGTTGTTTTAGCCAGCGTTTTTGTGGTGGCATGCGCAGTGCTGCTAGTCCACTTATTGGGGCTTGTGGAGAGCAATAGTGCGGTTGAGAGAGGTCATGAGACACTAGAAACTGAAAACACCGTCGCCTTTACTGAAAAAGAACAACGTGTTTCAGCTATGATATGCGATAACACGTTTCCACACGATGCGAAGATCTCTACTGAAATAAAACAGCGTTTGACCGTAATATTTGAAGATTTGCTTGTTAAAAGCTCGGGCTACAGACATGTAAGCATTGCGCTAGCAACGCTTGGCCTGAATTCAGATTCAATTATAGGGCCGATTTATGAACGTCATGCTGCTTTAGACCTTGAGAAAGCACAATCCAACGGCTCGACGAAGTTCGTTTTTGCCGATCCCGAACTTAGAGACGACTTACAGCATATTCTAGCTACAAGTGATTTCAACAATGCTATTGAATATTTAAAAAACGCGAATCCTTCAGGCCTTGTCTACAAAGCTGAGTATATGGGAGAGGTATACTCTGTTTCAGAATTCAGTATCGTGATGCTAGCACACCAAAGTGTGAATGAGCATAATGATTTCATCGAGTCATCACTGTTTGCTTCAGGTCTTGGGCTCGCACCTACTGCGTTCGATATATTATTTGTTCAAATGGCTACAAATGATGTAACCACCATTGATCACATGTATCGCGAACTCCCTGAAAACGAAATAACGCATCTGGAAGATATGTTTTATCGTCATCCAGTTTATGGCAAGCAAAATATACTCACCAACTCGATACTCGCTAACCAATTTGAAATTGCGGAATATTGGCTTAGCCAAAACATACTCAGCATTGGTTTAGGTACGCATTCTATTTTTTACGATATCAGCCGCTTCTCTGGCGAACCTGGCGCGTTAGCGCAGCTCAGCTTTGTGTTGCAGAAGGGTTTGATGCCACTGACAAAAGACAATGTGCGCGCATTGGAACGTGCCTTCCCTCAAGAGCGTCTTCTAGAGTTTAAGCAACACCTGACATTTGATTTCAAAGAGCTATCTGTAAACGACAAAGAAACCGTTCAATCTCTGCGAACTTTTGTGCTGAGTGAGGCTGATAACACCGTTCATAAGTACCAATTTAACATACCTAACAAGTGCCGTGTTCAAGTTGCGCTGCGCTATCTTCAAGGAATAGATTGGAACAACCGCAGAGAACGTTATGAATTCCTCTCACAATTGGATGAAGATGAGATAGAGAATCTAATGCCTTCTAAAGCAACGATTACTTCTATTGCTCCTTCATTGCCTGAAGACCCAACCAAGACCGAGAAAGTTGAAGAAAAGCATTGGATAAATATTGACGCAGACTTAACAAAAGAACAAATGAATACGTTGTTTCAAGCCGCGCTCGATAACGACAGAGAAACGATTAATTCACTTTTACGAAAAGCTTTTGGTGAGCAATTAACACAAGAAGAGTTACTGTTTGTTTTGGCGTTGGCTGTTTTCGGTAAGGACAAAAATTTGTACCTCGATACTATGCCCAAAGTGACGCAGTTTCCTGATGAGGTGGTTCTGCCAATAATCGTTTTCAACGACGCTATTCCTATTCTAAATGCATTTCGAGAACAGGGACAAGATATACACAGAGTATTCAAGCAACAAAAGTCAAATTTGTTGATTGAGGCCATGAAGTCAGACAGATTTGAAATTTTTGAATATCTAGCAAAACAGGGCGTGGCTCTGCGCACTTCTGCCTATGTAGAAGATGCGTTTGATTTAGCAGTAGTGCGGTTGACAAGAAGCCTGGATTGGCGCTACCTCGATGTTGTTTTTCAATCGCAGCTAGATTTACGAGAGAGTAATTTTGAGGTCATTAGTCAATTGAAGCAAATTGACCCTGTCTTATATGACCAGTTTGTCGAGAAGTATGGTGTTTTACAGTAGTGATAAAGGCAGGGCATATACGCCTCACACCGGCACCCGTTGCTGAAAGGTTAAACGCTGATTAACCAAACGTTTGTTTTAAACAGTGAAGCTAACCAAAAGTAGTCTAGTAATCTTGTGAATTAACGTCCATACTCAAATCATTGGAATCGTTCACAGTGTGCCACCTTAGTGGTTAACTGAGAATCAAGCGTTATACAACACCACGTATTTTAACCCTAGGAGAGTCGATGATTCGAAAATCGATGTCCTTAGTGGCGACTTGTTGTTTTACAGGGTTTGTAGGTGCCGAGGCTGACATAAAAAATTTACTTGAGATGGATCTTGAGGAAATTCTTAAAGTCAAAGTGGCTACTGGTACATCAAGGACGATTTCCGAAGCACCGTCAATTGTTTCTGTCATTACGCAAGAAGACATTAAGGCAATGGGAATTACCACGCTCGCGGAAGCCGTAGAGCAAATTCCTGGTCTACATGTATCAAACTCACTTAATCGACTCACAAGCCTTTTTGGCATTAGGGGTATTCGCACCAACAACACGCCCAATGTTTTGGTGTTAATAGATGGTGTCAACATTGCTGAAATTACCGCACTGTCGGTACCTTATGCATTCCGCTATCCGGTAAACTTTATTAAACGCATTGAGCTAATTCGCGGCCCGGGTTCTGCGGTTTATGGCGCTGACGCATTCAGCGGCGTTATCAATATTATCACCCAATCTCCAAGCGACCTTACCGACACCACGGTGGGGCTTAATGTAGGCGCTTTTGATTACACAGAAGCGTGGGTAAACAGTCAATTTTCTGTCGATGACCTTAATGTCGCGCTTTCCATCACACGCCAACGAAAAGGGAATGACAGCGAGCGTGTAACGCAGTACGGCGTGCTTCAGCGCGACGGGGAGTTTGATAATATCCAACTCAATGCAACGTATCGTGAGCTAACGTTTAACGGTTGGTACTGGCGTTCTGATCAAGAAATGGGCAGCGGAGCAGGTATTGTCGGTAACGACATTGACCGCGACATCAGTGAAACGATTTCTGCTCAATTACGTTGGGTAACCGATATCTCTGAGTATGTGCATTTTGAAGCAGACACGTCTTATACCAATCACAAGCTTGATGGGCTTTTTCAATTGTTCCCAGAAGGAACTTGGCCCGTCGGCGATGATGGCAATTTGTTTTTGCCACCATTTACGCCCGTGAGCTTTCCAGATGGGGTTATTGGAAACCCTATTTACGAGAGTTATCGTTATCGAGTGAATAGTGCCGTCGTATACTCTGGACTAGATAAACACCGTATAAGGGTGGGTATTGGAGCAGAACGAGCAGGCTTAGGCGATGTCAGAGAGTTTAAAAACTTCGGGCCTGGTGTATTGGACAGTGATAGTAGGCCCGATGATCTCGTTTCAGATGACATTGTTGATGTTAGTGGCACTCCATTTGTTTACACACCAAATTTTGAAAGAGACATTTGGTATGTGTCATTGCAAGATGAGTGGCAAATGACAGAGGATTGGGCCCTAACTGCGGGCGTTCGATACGATCGTTATTCGGACTTTGGTAGCACTGTAAATCCTCGCTTCGCGCTTATCTATAGTGCTAGTGATAAACTGACTGTGAAAACACTCTATGGCTCAGCGTTTCGCGCCCCAAAAGCAGCAGAGTTAGTGTTTATCAACAACCCGACAACACTGGGGAATCCTGACCTATCACCTGAAGAGATTCAAACGCTTGAACTGGTTTTAGACTACCGCTTCAGCCCCACATTAAATGGCTCATTGAATGCCTTTACGTATGAGTCGGATGAGCTTATTGAGCTAGACGAGACCTTTGTGTTTCAAAATATCGGGCAGCAAGATGGTAAAGGTGTTGAAGCTGAGCTTAATTGGCAAGTCTCCAACCAATTAACAACCCGATTGAACATGGCGTTTCTTGATGCTGAACTCATCGACCGTAACGCTGATAAAGACCAAGTACCCACCTTTTCAAGTTTTCTCGATTTACGATATCAATTTGCGCCAACATGGCTTATGTCTGTTCAAAGTTATTGGATAACAGGTCGTGAGAGACAGCTTGGCGACCTTCGGCCCAGCATTAACGATTACCACAAGGTAGACGTTACCTTGCTTTGGGAGCCGGATAACAAGTGGACTGCTCGTTTGACTTTGCGCAATGCGTTTGATGATGACGTTCGTGAACCTTCACCCAATAGCGCACTTTTTGCAATAGGTTTAGGTTTTCCCGAAGATTTTCCTATGGAAGGAAGAAATCTCATATTCTCAATGAATTATCTGTTTTAAGAGTTTCGAGTTGAGGGAACGTACCTATATGTTTCTGTTTATATATCGCGCTTTTGATGTACGCTTTATCGCTTTACTAATGAGCGTTCTTGCCTTCTGCCATTCCTCGTTTGCTCAGGAGTACTCTGAGTCCCAAGTAAAAACCGCATTGGTTGCACAGTTTGTTAAGCACATAGAGTGGCCAGAACAGAAAAGCGATAATTATTTTTCCATTGTCGTGCCTTATGATGCTCAAATGCGAAATGCTTTAGCCACGCTCAACGGTAAAACTATAAACGGTATCTCGTTAAATGTTTCAACCGCAACAGACCTCCAAGCCATGTATGACGCGCATTTGGTTTACTTGTCAAACGAAAACATACCTCAAAAGAAACGCTTGTTGGAGAGCTTAAGAGGTAAGGGGGTATTGGTTGTTACTGAAAATAGCGACACGCGTTACAACATTATGATCGACATTGTTACGCAAACCATTGATGAACAGAACAATGCTAGGGTGAGTTTTCAAATCAACAGACCTAACATTGTATACGAAGGGTTGACTATAAAACCCGAGTTGATTTTATATGGGGGCACTGAACTTGACGTCGCAAGCCTTTATCACGAAACCGAAGCGGCGATTCAGCAGCTGTTGGATGAGAATTCAACAGCGAAAAGAGACCTTGAACTTACCTCTGAAGAGCTTGAGAAACAGCGTTCAGTGCTTGAAAAAGTGCAAAGTGACTATGATGTTCTCTCACAGAGCTTATCAGCGAATCAAAAAGTGCTAGAGGAACGTCAACGTGCGCTGGAAGAAAAGAACAGTGCTCTTGCACAAACCTCAGAGCGCTTGGGCCAGTTAAATAAAGCATTTGAACTTGCTAAAGCAGAGGCTGCTAGTCAGCGCACTATTGCTCAAACTCAGCAGCAAGAGGCGCAAGCTAATATCGATGAACAAATGCTAGTGTTGGCGTCGCTAAAACAGCAAGTTGAGGCACAAAACATATTGCTCGATAAGACCAACCTAAAGCTATCTGACACTTCAAAGGCACTTGATGCGAAGTCGACTGAGGTCGCCAAACAAGCCCAAGTCATTGACAAACAATACGTTATTATTTTAGGTGGCCTCTTTATACTTCTTATTTTTTCACTCTCCACTTTTATTATCACAAGAATGTTTCTTAGAAACAGAGCAATTAATCAGGAGTTAGCCGAGACATTAAGTACGTTGCGAGATACACAAGAGCACTTAATCGAGTCGAAAAAACTGGCATCTCTTGGGGAAATGGTGGCGGGTGTTGCGCATGAAATTAATACGCCAATAGGTATTGTTGTTACCTCTTCAAGTACGATTGGCGATGAAGCAGAGCTGTTTCTTCAACGACTTGAACATAACGCAATAAAGAAAAGTGAGCTTCATCGTTTTCTAAGCAACCTTCGAGATACCGACCAACTTATTCAAAACAACCTAGACCGGTGCACCGAGTTAATTCGAAATTTCAAACAAATCTCGGCTGACCAAGTGGTTGCAGAAGGGCGTCAAATATACCTCAAGTCCTATCTCGAGGAACTTATGCAAACTCTCTCAGTTTCTCTGGTGAGGAACCGAGTGAACTGGGCAATATCAGGTGATGATCCAAAAACGTTCATAGATCCAGGCTTGCTTGCTCAAATCATGAATAACCTTATTAGTAACGCGGTAAATCACGCTTTTATTGATGAGCATTCCAATCATATCGACATAAGAGTGAGTGAACAGGGAGAGAACGTTCACATTGATTTTGAAGACAACGGGCAGGGGATGAAACCCACTACCGTCACCAAAATCTTTGAGCCATTTTTCACGACCAAACGAGGCAGGGGAGGCGTCGGGCTGGGCATGAACATCGTATACAACTTAGTGACGTCAAAACTTCAAGGTAGTATCACTGTAGACAGTGAGCCAGATGTTGGTACACGCATTCACATGTGTTTGCCGCTACAAAAATAAGATTCACGTTTTCTATCGCGCATAGATATTGAACAACACGAGTGTCTAACTGACAGTGCGCGTGACGCTAATACCAAGGCGATTGGCTAAGCGTGCTAGATTTGCTCTGTCTACGCGCAGCCGTTTTGCCGTACGCGTCCAGTTTCCGTGTTCTTCAGACAATATTCGCTTAATGAGCGTGTATTGAAATTTGTCGACTTCTTCTCTGAGTACCAACTCGTTGGGTAGGTGCTGTTCCTGCAGCAGGGCGTTGTTGTCATTATGCAATGGATGTGTGGATAAGCTGTTCAGTGTCTCGCAGTCGTCTAGCGTAATAGTAATTATTTGGCGAACTCTTTCAGAAGAGGCTTTCAGCGCAGCTCTTGTCAAAAAGTGTTCTAATTCTCTAACGTTGCCTGGCCAAGTGTAACGTTCCATTTCATCAATGACATTTTGTTCTATGCGAAGTTGGCCTAGACCGAGCTTTCGACGCAGTTTTTCAATGAAAAAACCGGCAAGCAACACGATATCGCCTTGGCGTTGTGAAAGTGTTGGAATGGCCAGTGGATAAACATTTAATCGATGAAACAAGTCTGCGCGAAACTGCCCAGTTTCGACTTCTTTTTCTAATTGTCGATTGGTTGCTGCGATGACGCGCACATTGATTTGCTCAACCTTATCTTGCCCCAAGGGCTGTATTTCATGACTTTGCAGAACGCGAAGCAATTTTGCTTGTGATGACAAGGGGAGTTCACCAATCTCATCAAGGAACAGTGTGCCGCCATCCGCAATTTTAAACTTACCTGCGCGGTAGTGTTCTGCGCCTGTAAAGGCCCCTTTGACATGGCCAAATAATTCACTTTCGATAAGGTTTTCTGGAAGTGCTGCACAATTAACGTAAATTAATGGCTCGGAGTTTCGATTTGAAAGGCGATGAATTTCGTGCGCAACAAGCTCTTTGCCCGTGCCGCTCTCGCCAACGACAAGGACCGCAAAGTCTGTTGCAGCTACAAGACCAATCTCTTTTTTTAACAGCTGAATTTGCCTACTTTGCCCGACAAACTCGTTTACGTCAGTCAGGTTCTCGGGTTTACTCAATGCCGCTTTTAATTGTGCAGACTGTTTAGCTTGCAGTTTTAGGTGATGCGATTGCAGGTCTGCTACGAAAAAGCCTGTCAATGCTTCAACCAAGGTATTAAGTAATTCACCGCTAATGTTGTCAAATACCCCTTGGTCTAGACTGTCAAAGGTTACAATACCGATTAGTGTGTCGTCGTCTCGGATAGCAAACCCCATACATGAATGCACCGGAAGATTCCCTTCCCGCCCTTGCAATAGCCCATCAAATGGGTCAGGTAGTTCACAGTCGTTGGGAAACCTTAAAAATGATGTCGTGTGAGCAATGTCTGAAAATCGTGGGTGCGATGAAATATGAAATTGGCGTCCCATCGTCTCTAGACTTAAACCTTTCATTGCCGTGGGGATCAATACATCACCCTGACGCTTTAAAAATGCGATTGTTTGACACTGAAGAAGCGACGATAGCTTTTCTATACAAGCTTGATAGCCTCCTGGTTTCCCGATTAGCGCAGGTAATTGCGCACAAAATGCCAATAAGTTGCGTTGTGAAAGCGCCATGTCATGTTCCCATCAGTTTTAGCTTCAAGCACTGTACCTTAAGTAGAGTTTATTTGCATTAAACGAGTCATATTGACTCTTTTTTGGGTGAGTTATTATGACTCTTTTTATTCTTGTTTTTCCTTAATGCTATGATTATTAAAGATAAAATTTTTGGCATCTAAGTTGATATGTCACTGGTAGGTGCGCTTAAAAACAAGCAGTAAGCGCAAGTTCACAGAAGGAGTAAGGGGATGCAGCAACATAACGTTCAATCAGGTAATAAAACGCTAAGTGCTTATCAGGCTCACAAATGCGTAAAAGCCGGCAATGGGTTGATGTTTAGCAATATTCTTATTTTTTTGGCTTGCATTGTTATGACTTATGGTGTGTCGGAACAGTTTTCATTAGCACAGCAAGTGTTCGCACATATATTGACCATTGTTAGCGCGGCGGCCTTTAAAATCGGCTATGTCGTGCGCTGTGTCGGTATGCATAGTCTCGGTGCAAAAACGTTTTAAATGGCTGCCCTCTTTCTGAATCAACGCGGTTTCGTTTCAATGAATTCGCAATCTACTTATCAAACAACACGATAGGAGCACATATGCTTTCTAAGCAAGACATTGACATCGTAAAGAGCACAATTCCCGTTTTGGCTGCGGCAGGTAGCGCAGTAACGGATCATTTTTACACTCGTATGTTCAAACATAATCCCGAGTTACAGCACACGTTTAATATGACGAATCAAAAGACGGGGAGACAAAAGACCGCGCTGTTTGATGCTATCGTGGCTTACGCCCATCATTTAGATAACTTAGAAGTACTTGAACAGGCTGTTAGCCGTATTTCAAATAAACACGCGAGTTTGAATATACAGCCTGAAGACTACGACATCGTTGGTCTACACCTTATCGAGACATTCAGAGAGTTGTTATTGGATGGTTTTACCCCTGAAATTGAAAATGCTTGGACAAAGGCGTACATCCAACTCGCTAATGTGTTTATCGATAGGGAGTCAACACTGTATGAAACTACAAATCAAAAAACGGGAGGATGGAGAGGAAAACGCGCATTTATTGTTACCGATAAACAAATAGAGTCTGAGCTTGTTACGAGTTTTGTGCTGACGCCACAAGATGGCAAGCCTGTGATTTCCTATAAAGCAGGGCAATACATTGGTGTAGAGCTTCAACCAGATGGTCATGAATACAGAGAGATACGGCAGTATTCGTTGTCCGATGCATGGTGTTCATCTCATTATAGAATATCGGTAAAAAGGGAATCAGTGCCATTTGCAGGGGTAGTATCCAGCCACTTACATGACAATGTGAATGTAGGCGATGTCCTAATGTTATTTCCACCTCGAGGTGATTTTTACCTAAGCGAAGATGATTCGCCAGTGGTACTTATTTCTGCGGGCGTTGGTATTACACCAATGATGGCTATGCTAGAGACCATCAATCAAGTGCAAAAAAATAGAGAAGTGACCTTCATTCATGGGTGTGACAACAGAAATCAGCATACTTTTCAGTACCGTTCCTCCGAGGTTTGTCGCAACAATAAGTGGTTGGCGCACATATGGTATCAAAACAACGAAGATGCGGAAAAACACAATGTAAATAGGGGCTTGGTTAACCTTTCTAACGTTTTGCTACCTGTGGAGGAGGGGAACTACTATGTCTGCGGACCCGTTGCATTTATGGCGTTTATCAAATCTCAACTCCTCACCCTAGGTGTTGATGAAGCGCGTATTCACTATGAAGTTTTCGGCCCTCATGACACACTGAAAATGGAAAGTTAATACTAAAGTATAAAGTCGGCGCGCCTTTGCGCGCCTTTGTACGCGTGCGATTGACGACAATGGCAAAAATCGCAAATATCGCGGATCTCCATATTTTCTTCACATTTTAATCCTTTACTATAGTGATAGAGAAATGTGTGAACGAATAACCTATGAAAACCCTTTTACTCGTTGAAGACGATTTAGAAATTGTTGAATTGGTAGCATTGTTTTTGAGAAACGAGGGCTACAACGTCATTCATGTTGACGATGGCGACCGAGTAATGGACGCCGTTAATAAAAACCATCCTGATCTAATAGTGATGGACATCATGCTACCGAACAAAGATGGATATCAGTGCACGCAAGAAATCCGTGAACACTATAATGTACCCATCATTATGTTGACTGCGCGTACCGAGCAAAGTGATAAATTAGAAGGGTTGGAGTTCGGTGCCGATGACTACCTATGTAAACCTTTTGATATTCAGGAACTGTTGCTAAGAATAAAAGCGGTGTTACGCCGAGCAAATGGCGGCAACAACTACCAGCAGTGGATTGTTGATGATGAGTTGCTCACCGTGTCTTTTCGAAGCCAAGATGTTGCGTTTACGGCACTTGAATTCAAGCTTTTTAGCTTGCTTTTTAACTCGCCTAATCGAGTCTTTTCAAGGGCACAAATTATTGACCTCGCTTATGCAGACTTTCGTGATGTCACCGACAGAGCAATTGATAGTCACATTAAAAACGTAAGACGAAAGCTAAAAGAAAACCACATAGATCCTGCACATATTCAGTCAGTCTACGGCGCTGGTTACAGTTTTAACAAAGAGCCAAATTCCAAATGAAACTACTTTCCGCCTTTCTTTTATTGTTGTCAGTATCCTTTTCAAGCGTTGCACAAACCGACGAAGAACAGGCACTGTTAGACGAAATTGTCTCTATGGAAGGCGCGTCACCAAAAAATGAGGCAAGGCTAACGCTCCTTGCTCAACACAGTGACCAAGGTGTAAGCGTAAGTGCCCAGATTCGCCTGTCTCAACTGTATGCACAGTCAGGGCGTTTTGAACAGGCCGAAAGTGTTCTATCAACAATTACAAAGGATTATGAGAGCTATTCACCCAAATACAAGACTGAAAGTTTATTGTCTTGGGCAAGCTTTGAGATGTGGCGAAATGACTATGTGAAAGTAGAAGAATACGCAATGCGTGCCGCTGAAGTAGCAAAAGCGTCTTACGCAGAACTCCTAGGGAATTGCTATTACATGTTAGGCGCTGCATCGAACTATCAAAAAAAGCAGGTAGAGGCCAAACAGTACCTTGAATTAGCGTATGCAGAATATAAGAAAAATGATGACGCTCGAGGTAAGTTTAACGCAGCAAATAGTTTAGGCGTTATGTTCAAAGACAATGGCGATCTGGTAAACGGGTTAAAATATTTGCTAGAGGCGCGAGAAGCGGTCGAAGAATATGGAAGCAAAGGGCACCGGGCAACGGTGTATTACAATCTGGGCGATGCTTTTTTAGAATCTGATGAGCCGTTAAAAGCCGTAGACTACTATCAAAAGGCGCTGGCACTTGATTTGAGTGTAAATTCGCCGTGGAATGCTGCATATGACTACCGAGGGTTAGCGTCAGCTTATCTCAACCTCGAGCAATACACTGCGGCACTGCAAAGCAATGAGAAAGCAGTACAGCAGCTTCTTGATGTCGATGCGCCACTCGAGCTATCTCGTACCTATTTACAGCAAGCGCGAGTGCTAGAACATTTTGACGACCCAGAAAGACGGCTTAAAAGCTTAGAGCTGGCAAAGGTGAACGCCCAAGCGTCATCTTCAAACTACCAGATAATGTCGGTTAATATTGCCAAAGGGCAGTATTTCATTGATACAAAACAATATGCAGCGGCGCGTGATTTGTTGTTTATTGCGTTGGATGCTGCGTTGGAACTGTCGATGGAAACTAACCAGCTTGAAATTAATCGACTATTAGCGACTACGTTTAAAGCATTAAACAATTTTGAACAGGCCTATGAGCATGTGGAGCGAGCGTTTGCGCTACAACAAAAACTAGACAATGAAGACAGACGCGAGAAATCAGAACGCTATAAGTTTGATGTAAATTTGCTAGAAGAACAGCTTAAAGTTAATCAATTGGAACAAACGGAAGCGATTCAGGCGCAAGTGATAAAAGATCAGAACGTGGTCAAACAGCGTTTGATTATAGTGCTTACGGCGTCAGCGGTGGTTTTCGGCGCATTGGCATTGCTGCTTATTCAGAGACGTCGACTTGCCCTGTTAAAAGCTCGTCTTTTTGAAGATGCATTGGAACAAAAACAACGACTGTTTGCCGATGTTTCGCATGAGCTTCGTACACCACTGACGGTATTGAAACTGCAAGTGCAAGCACTTCAATTTCATCTTGTCAGTGATGTCGAAGACAGCTACCAGAAACTTGCAAGCAAGGTGAATGAAATAAATCACCTCATTAGCGATATTTATCAGCTAGCACAAGCCGATACAAACAGCTTGGTATTGAATAAAAGAGAAGTCGCGTTGTTACCCCTTTTCGAGCGCTGGCAAGTTGAGTGGAAGCGCACGGTAGAGGACTCTAGTTTTGAATGGCAGTGCGATATTGACGTATCGGAATACCGCTATGCTATCGATGCTGAACGAATTAAACAGGTTATCGATAACTTACTCTCTAATGCAGTAAATTACACCGATAAGCCGGGTAAAATTAAAGTGAGCGCTACATTCTCTCGCGACAAGCTCAAGGTAAGTGTAGAGGATTCTGCACCTACCGTGAGTGAGGATAAGCTTGAGAAAATATTTCAACGCTTGTATCGCATGGAGTCATCTCGCAGCAGACAAACCGGCGGCTCAGGTTTAGGCTTGGCAATATGCGACAGTTTAATACAAGCGCATGGGGGGAAAATTTATGCGAGACAAAGTGAAATGGGCGGCTTGAGAGTGACATTTTTAGTGTAGTGTGAAAAGGGCTGTTGAGTCTTTAGGTGCACAGCCCTCTGCCTTGGTTTATTCCACAATGCCTCTTCGTCTTAGCAGCAACATACCGAGCCCTAAAAGTAGTAGCAAAGCTGCCGTTGGTTCATTTACCGACGTCGCAGCGGTATATGACAATGCGTCGAGGCCATAAACTGCATTGTCAGCACCGAACCCTTCTAGAGAAAATGACGTTAGTGCAACATCACTGATTAATCCGAAAAATGTACTGGCATTCCAGACATCGGTAATTTGAAAAGCATCAAGCAGTGAGTGCCCTGCGCTATCAGAATAGTTTAAGTTAGTCGTATTAAGTTCATTAAGGTCGAAACCAAAGGCAAACACCTCGTGAGGAAAGGAAATCGTTAAGAAGTTCGCTTCTTTAACTGACAGGGCCCGTTCGCCTTCACTTATGAGACTAGACGTTCTTTTTAACGATCCTGTTGAATACGAAACGGTAAGGCTCTGACCATCGTTAAACCCCTCAAACGCAAGCGGTGAGGTCACCGCTGCTTCCCACGCGTCGCGGTCTGTGAAAAGTATAAAACCCGCGTAGGTTTTGACAGGTGCTATAAGCACCATTAGTAGCAAAAGTGATTTTGCATATGTAGATATAGACAACATTACCGCTCCAACATTTATTTAGTGCAAAAATTCAATGTGAGAAAATAGCGATAAAGTGTGGAATTAATGTGGAGAGTGGATAAAAAGTGGCGAATAGAAATTCACCACTTCTAATAAAAACAAACCGGTAAGCGTTGGTCGTTTAGCGCTCAATAGTAAAAGTGAGCCCCGCGTTTGCTTGCAGTCGGCTGATAAGTTTATCGCCCAACGCTGCCGCAGGGGTGAAAAAACCACCGCTTAAAGACACGTCTTTGCATAAGCAAATCGAAGACTCTGCAATCATTTTACTGGTTGAGCCATAACCCGGGTCTTTGTCACCTTTTACTGAGACCGACAGCACGTCGCCGTTGGCAGCCGTCCCAACAAAAAGAACATCGTAAAAGCCTGATTCACGCTCTTCTTTACTTGGTCCTTCACCAGGTTTAGGGCCGTCATCGCTTGCCAAAGATTTGTCTCCAGCAACATGTTTGGCCATGGCTTCACCTTTATCACCTGGACCCGTCATCATCATTTCGTCGTATTGAAACGTTTTGCCATAGGCATGCTGGCTTAAGTAATTTGAACGATGTACATTTTTGGTGTTAATGGCTGCCATAATAAATGGCGCCACCCAGGTGCCAAGCTGTTCATCAAGGTAGGGCTTGTTGCCGTCTGGCTGCGCTTGAATCATCTCATTGCCCGCAAGAGAAAATGGGTTGATTAACGCCGCCATAATAGATTTGTCTTGATGCGCTGCCGCCATAGTTGCTTTTAAACTTGCCGCTGTGCCCCCTGAGAATGTGCCTTTCATACCGCGCACACGGCCTTTGACATACTCAATGGGTTCACCGGTCTGCTGTTTAGCATGGGTCTGCAGGAAATGTATGCCCAAATCAAAAGGCACAGAGTCAAAGCCACAAGAGAAGACGATGTTAGCACCGCTTGCTTTCGCTTTTTCCTCATATTTATTGATCATCTGGTGCATCCATGCGGGCTCTCCGCACAAATCAGTATAGCCCGTACCATTGTCAACACAGGCACTAAGCAGCTTTTCACCGTAAATTTGGTATGGACCTACGGTGGTGAGTACAACATGTGTACGTTTTGTCATCGCGTTTAGCGCGCTTTCATCGTCGCCATCAACCACAATGCTAGGAATGTTCTCACTAATTCCAAGCGACTGTTTCACGTCATTAAGCTTAGTCTCATTGCGCCCGGCTACGGCCCACTTTACGGTATCATCATTACCGTATTGCGCCTGAAAATATTCTGCGACTAGTTTTCCAGTGAAACCCGTTGCGCCGAAAATGACCACATCAAACTCACGTACATTACTCATGTTTATGTCCTGTTGTCTTATCTGTCATGTCAATATACGCATAAGTGATCACATGTATTATTTTTTTAGATAATAGGTGTGTATTCACGAAATCAGTGTAGTGATTGGACAAACATACGCAGCCTCTTTAGCCCTTCATTTAAGCGTGTTTCATCGGTGGCAAACGACAAACGCACGTAACAGTGGGCGCGATGATGGCCAAAGTCATTGCCAGGGGTTAATGCCACGTGATATTCAGACAACAACGCGTCACAAAACGTCGTTGCATCTAGCCCGGTTTTTTCGATGTTGATGTAAGCATAAAAAGCACCATGTGGAATTGCATCGACGTGAAGTCCCATCGCTTCTATTTCAGCTAAGACGTTATGGGCGCGTTCACTTAACGTAATTCGATTTTGCTCGCATTGCGATAATGCACTTGGCGTGAAGCATGACAGCGCGGCCTTTTGTGCAAGTGCAGAGGGGCATATAAATAGGTTTTGCGACAGGCGTTCCATAATCGGGGTCATGGTCGGGGGCACCACACACCAGCCTAGCCGCCAGCCTGTCATGCCAAAGTATTTTGAAAAGCTATTAACGACAATTAACGTATCTTGGTATTGTTCATGCATAAGTACACTTTGCAGTTTCGCGTGAGAGCGGTCGCTATTGGCCGATACAGGCTTTGAAAAAGCGAGGTCGAGATAGATTTCATCGACAATTAAAAAGCCTTGTCGCTGCTGGCAGTATGCCGCAATTGCCGTTAATTCTTCAATACAGATTGCGGTGCCAGTTGGGTTAGCTGGTGTGGCTATAAGCACGCCTTTGGTATTGTCTTTCCAGTGAGACTTAACGTCGTTAAGTGTCAACTGAAAATTAGCCTTGGCATGGGTAGGGATAAGGGTAACGTCGCCTCCAAACGCGTTTAAAAAACGACGATTACACGGATAAGAGGGGTCCCCCAAAAGAATATTGTCACCTTCTTCAACCAATGCTGCACTCGTCAGTAGCAATGCGCCTGAGGCGCCAGCCGTAACCACAATTCGGGCAGGATCAATGTGACACTGATGATAGGTGCTATAAAACGTACTAATAGCTTGGCGAAGTTGCGGCAAACCAAGGGCAGACGTATAAGGATAGTCTGGTGTATCTAATGATGATTGTAATGCCTCAAGCACCGCATCTGGTGCACCAAAATCGGGTTCGCCAAGGTTCAGACGAATAACGTCATGGCCTTGTTGTTCAAGCAGTGATGCTTTCTCGCCATAGGCCATGGCGAGAAAGGGAGAAATGGCAGTAGCACGTGTTGCAAACTTCACGTTTATTCCTTAATGCGCAAAAGTTAAATCGCTACTGCACAGACTACCACGAGCCCGAGTTGTTATTTCAACTTTTGGTACAGCACGTCTTTAAGCACGGCTCGGTCGTGTTTTAAGGCGTGTAGATGCTCATCGGTTGTTGGCGAGCCTAACTCCTCAAGTTGCCTGATTTCCTCATCTAACGCGTGATAGCGTTTTGCCTGCTCAGCAAACTCACTATCTGTAGCGTTAAGTTGATTAATGGTGTCTTTGTGCTGAGGAAAGTCACATAAAAGCGAATGGTTTTCACCTAACATGCTAAAACTCCTTAGTTTATGTCTTGGACAGCGACGACTAAATCATTCCAATTACGCTGATTCTCAATATCAAACTGCATACCTTGTGCGTCAGCTTCCGCAAAGCGTTTTATTGCGGGTGTCTTACTGGTCGCTTGATACAGCCAATACGCTTCTGCTTTTAACGCATCTTCGATAGGGCGGTCGATAGATTCATACACCGCTTGCTTACACGCATTAATCGATTCAGCAGGGAAAAGTGCAATTCGCTTCGCAAGCGCATCGACGTAAGGCCCAATTTCATCGGGTTCTAACGCTTTGTTGATGGTACCGTAAGCTTCGGCCTCGTCAGCGTCAAAATCTCGTGCACTCAGTATTATTTCTAGCGCGCGCCCGAGGCCCGCTTGCCTTGCCATACGTGATGCTCCGCCGCCACAGGGTAGAATTCCCATGCCAACTTCCATTTGCATAAACTTAAATTTACCACGTGCGGCAAAACGCATATCGCACGCTAGCGCAAACTCATGACCACCACCGCGTGCCACGCCTTCTAGCTTGGCAATAGTGGCCTGTGGCAAGCGACTAATGCGCTCTAGAACACTTTGTAAATCAAGCAGTTTGGCGTCTTGTCGAGATACCGCTTCCATTGACATATCTTTAAGAAGATTGGTGTCGTAGTGGCATACCCAGATTTCGGGGTTAGCAGAATCGAATACAACTACTTTTACGTCTCTGTCTCTTTCAAGGCGCATTGCAAGGCCGGTTAAGTCTTCTAGCATTTCTTGCCCTTGCACGTTCACTGGCCCGAAATCAAACGTTACCGTTAGTACAGCACCGTCTTGGCGCGTTTTAAATGTAGTGTAGCCTTCGTAAGTCATTTTTCATACCTTGTCGTTGGTTGGTGTATTTAACGTGTGTTAACACAGAAGCTACATTATCAGCGGTGTTATTTTTTGATAATCCTTTGTTAAATATAATGAGTTTATTGTTTTTGTTTATAATTGGTGGGTTTGTTGTAGCACAAGGCTCACTGATAAGTGTGTTGTTGTGCGATGAATGGGCATAGGCAAAGGCTGCATGTTGGGGTAGGCTAGTGACAATGACCCAAGGCGTTGTTTCGCAAAGTTAAATTAAATCATGTGATAACACTCATCACGCCGCTGCTTTATTGGTGTCATACCGCTTTGTACGCAAATACAAGATAAGGAATTTTAAATGCTTCACGTAAAGCACGCTCAATCGTGTACTGGTCAGCGTAGATCACTGGCAAAACATACATTGAAAACGGGGTTGTTTTGGGCAGGGCTAATCGCCTGTCTTTTTTCTATGTTGTCAGTTGCTCACGCTGAAACGCCAACCATTGAGGCGTTTACGCAAAACATGACGGAAAAGTCAGGTTTTATTCCTATGTACTATGATGCAGACCAAGACAAGGTGTACTTGGCTGTGCCGACAACGAATGATCAGTATCTTTTTCAAAGCAGTATGCCTTATGGCGTTGGGTCGAACGATATAGGGTTAGATCGTGGACAGCTTGGGCAGACGCGTTTGGTGAGTTTTGACCGTTTTGGCAATAAGCTGTTATTGAAGCAACATAATACCGAATACAGAGCAACTTATGGCAGTGCGGCTGAAAAGCAAAGCATTGATGAGGCGTTTGCCGATTCTGTTATTGCTGGCTTTGCGATTGTTGCAATGGATGAGAGTGCTGCGTTAATTGATTATACGCCATTTTTGCTGAGCGATATTCATGGCATTGCCAATAGGCTTTCTCGTACTAAGCAAGGGAGCTTTAGCGTCGATAAAATGCGCAGTGGTGTTTACTTACCAAAAACAAAAGGGTTTGAAAAAAATACCGAGCTTGAAGCGCTTGTCACGTTTGCGGGTAAATCACCTGGTGCATACTTACAACAAGTGACCCCAGATGCCGAAAGCGTGTCTGTTCACCTTCATCACTCCTTCGTTGCCTTACCAGATAGCAACTACACGCCGCGGGTCTATCACCCCTATTCTGGGTATTGGAAATTTAGGTATTTCGACTATTCAACGCCAATTAGTGAGCCTACTGAGCAGCGTTTCATTACGCGTCACCGTTTACATAAGAAGTCGCCGCATGCCGCTATGAGCGAGGCGGTGGAGCCTATTGTTTACTATTTGGACCCAGGTATTCCTGAACCTGTTCTGTCTTCGCTACGCGAGGGCGCGAGCTGGTGGAATCAAGCGTTCGAAGCTGCAGGATATAAAGACGCGTTTCAAGTTAAAGTTCTGCCTGAAGGGGCAGATCCTATGGACGT
>CAYVST010000001.1:0-92498 GCA_964454185.1 uncultured Alteromonas sp. | reverse complement strand
GGATTATTTTTATTGCATATGCGTCCTCCCTCATTTTCACCGTGGGTTCTATCGTAATAAGAGACACACACACCATCCGCAAAGTGTTTCTTGTTGCTGAAACTCTTGGCTTAATTTATGCATTCTCTGTTGGAAGCATTTTTGGCACTGTTTTTAATGTAAGCAACTTATTGAGCATATTAAGCAAGCTAAGAAGTCAAAAGCGCCAAGGTTGATAGGTGTTTTCTTCAAAATATTTATAACTGACAGAGTGCCAAGCGTATCTCTCTGATTTATCAGCTTTTTGCATTTTCAATTGTGCTAGGTGGTTGGTGAATTTTTAACCCAAAGTTGAATGGTAAGTAATGGGTATTTAGGTATACTGCGTTATATACAAGTATGATTTCTGTAGTTTTTCCTCAGGACGAGCAGTAGTAAACTCAGGTAGTGTTGTAGTGGGGAGTGTACGTAGTGAAATTAGTTGACAGCGTGTACGAATACGGCCAATTGCCAGATTCTGACCGAATACAAAGCATAAGCATTGTGCATCCGACGTTGGTGGGTGAGCAGTCTCAAAGTGAGACTGAATCACTGTGGCATCGTCGTTTGGGTTTGCTTTTGAACGCGGAAAATAATCTTATAAAAGTTATACGTTTACGTAAGATTGCTGGTATATTTACTGTAGCAAGTACAGCAATGTTATTGTTTTCCCTGTATACCGCACCCATGATGGCACCAGCACTTTTTTATTGCTTAATTGCGTTAGCGGCTGTTGGCGTTTTTGCATACCCAGCGTTGTTTGTGGCGAGCAAATTAAACAGAAAGCAGCGCGATGCTATTTCGAGAATGTTCTACATGAGCAATCACGAAATTGATATGTCAGATGGAAAGATATCGTTAATTAACAGGGCGAACTATACATGTGTAGCACAAATACACATTTTGGATCGCAAGCTTGGACAATTGGCAACCGCATAGACATCATTACACGACACAGTTTTCCGTCATTTTTTGGATAGCAGCGCTTTTATTGGGGCTGCTATTGCTTGCGCCCATAGACGCAATAGGCCAACTCTTTTCATCTATCACCATCTTAATTGCCATTTCTCTGTGTAGCAGGGAAGCCAATCATACTCAAAAACATCAACACTTTTTCCGAACGTTAGCTTTGGTGCTCGCGTTAGCATTAAGTGTCCGGTATCTATTATGGCGCGGAATATATACGTTAAAGTATTCAGATATCCTATCGTTTATAGCGGTTTGGCTATTGTTTGCAGCGGAGTTGTATGCAGGCATCACGTCTATCCTCGGAGCCATCGTTAATGCGTTTCCATTAAGTCGACCTCTACTCACATTAGAAGGTATAGATAAAGACACATTACCTACTGTCGACGTAATGATTCCCAGTTATAACGAAGATGAAGATATACTTGAGGTCACTATTCGTGCGGCAAAAATGCTTGATTACCCGAAGGATAAACTGTTTATCCATTTGTTAGACGATGGTGGTACTGATCAAAAAATTAATGCTGAGAATCCAACTGCGGCCAAGGCGGCTAAGCAGCGACGTGCTGACCTGCAGGCATTATGCAATCGACTACAAATTACTTATCATACGCGGGAAAAAAATGAGTTTGCCAAAGCCGGCAATGTAAACAGCGCGATCAAAAATACCCATGGGGAGCTGATAGTCATACTGGATGCTGACCATGTGCCAACGTCAGACTTTTTAGACAGAACGGTGCCATGGATGCTGAAAAACGAAAAAGTTTTTCTGGTGCAAACACCACACTTTATGGCTAACCCTGACCCTGTCGAGAGAAATTACTTTTCAGCGTTCACAAGAATGCCCTCAGAAAACGATATGTTCTATGGGACAATTCAAAAAGGTTTAGACTACTGGGGAAGTTCTTTTTTCTGTGGTTCAGCTGCACTTATGCGACGTGCCCACCTTGATTTAGTTGGCGGTATATCGGGTGATAGCATCACTGAGGATGCTGAAACCGCGCTTGATCTGCATAAGATGGGCTACGAATCTGTATACGTTGACAGACCCATGGTGAGCGGACTTGCCCCTGAAACCTTCGACGCGTTTATCCAGCAGCGTATGCGTTGGGCACAGGGAATGACACAAATTCTGCTGTTAAAAAAGCCCTACAATGCGCGAGGGCTTAAGTGGTATCAAAGAGTTGGCTACATGAGTTCTATCATGTTTTGGCTCTTTCCCTTTGCGCGTATTATTTTTCTTCTGATGCCACTGGCTTATTTAGTGTTTGATTTGCAGGTTTATCACGCATCAATGCTGGAAATTTTTGCGTTTACTATTCCTCACGTTATCGCCACATATACCATCTCAACCATGTTGTTTGGGCGGACACGTTGGCCTTTGGTTTCTGAACTTTATGAGATTTTGCAATGCGCCTTTACTTTGAACGCGCTAGTGAAGGTTTTTGTTAAACCGAGAGCACCTTCATTCGTGGTCACGCCAAAGGGAGAGAGTTTGGATCGCACATTCATTTCTCCGTTATCGAGTGTGTTCTATTGGCTAACGCTGATAATCACGTTTGCACTTTTTGCAGGTATCTATAAGTACTTTACAGAGCCTTTAACAAGAGAGCTTACCGTTGTTGTTTTGTTGTGGAACAGTTTTAACTTACTGCTTTTACTCTCGGTTATGAGCGTTTTACTAGAGAGAAAACAGGTGCGCGCTCAGTCTCGATTGCCGGCTACCAATAGCGTTGTAATAAAAACCTGTAATGAAGAAGCTTGGGTTGGTGATCTTATTGATTTGTCTCTCGGTGGAGCGCGTTTACGGCTTAAGGGAGAGGGGGCACTTATTCCTAGTGAAGCTATATTTACCTCATGGAGTCATGCACAAAACAAAAATGTGCAAATTCCAATTGATGTATTGCACTATGATGAGACTTCAAAGGTATTACGTATTAGGTTTATGCCTAAGACGGATGGTCAAGTCGATGACGTTGTCGCATTTGCTTTGTGTGACAGTTTACGTTGGATGTCATTTCAACGCAGGCGAACCAGAGCGATAACATACTGGTTTGGCGTAAAGCACGTGTTAAAAGTGGGAATGAAGCCCGTGTTTTTGCATGTGCTTGTATTGGTAGGAAAGTTTGCTGGAAGACTAGGGCTCTATAAAGGGCCGGCAAGGGAAAAATAATGATAAGAAAATATTTCACTCTACTCGTTTGTTTATTAATGCCTTTTTCGTTGGTTGCACAAACCGAGACTTTCAGATTAACGGAATTTTATGGAGGTGATGCAACGTTGCGATTGCAGGGTAAAGCCGACAGTGTCGATGTCTCTATACCCTTAAGCACAATAGCAGATGTAAATAACGCAAAACTTCGTCTTGAAGTGGTTAGTTCGCAAGCACTTATTAAAAAACGTTCACAGCTGTTTGTAAGGTTTAATAACGCTACTATAGGCCAAATTGCCTTTGACCCCGACCGCCCTTCTTTAACCTCTGAAATACCCGTACCTAGAGCGTTATGGCGTGCAGGTTTTAATACGCTGACGTTCTCAGTCAGCCAGCATTACGCTGAACAATGTGTTGATGGAAACGCGCCAGAACTGTGGAGCGAAATCAATATTTACAATTCGACACTTACGCTGGACACTTCTCTTAATGACACGGCATTTACACTTGATAATTTGAGCGGATTTTTTAATCCAGGTATTGGAGGGCAACGTGGCGTTGCTCTGTATACTGCGCGAGAGCCTTCAGATGCGCTTATTCAACATGCCTTACCGCTTACTGCACAAGCCTTAGCCTTGCGCAATCAATATCAACCATTGTCTGTTTCTCACGCGGCGTTTGATGATGGCTACGTATTACCCGATGTCGCTCAAGACGAAAATGAATTTTGGCAAGATGACAATATCCAACGTTATGAGCGAAGTGCATGGTATTTAACGCCGACACGAAAACAGCCGGTACACGTGCTAATGGGAACCGTTGCGGAACTTTCCCCAGTACTGTCCTCTGATGTCATCAACAAAATCGATGGTGCGTTTTTAATGGCAGAGCGAACACCTGCTTTTGTTGTGGATGATAAGGTTATTGTGCCTTCAAGCTACCGGCTAATTATCAGTGGAAGAAACGATGATGACGTTTATAAAGCGACTAAAGCTCTCGCAGTGATGGATGATGCATTAAACCCGGTTGATCAAGTAACGGTGTTATCGCAGTCGCAAATGGAAGCGGAGTCAATACAACGTCACCGCATACTATCGCCAGGCGAACACTACACGTTCGACGATTTTGGCGTATCAACTGCACAGTTTCGCAATGAGAACGACTTCAATCATCGCGTGTCTTTCAGGCTACCTGCTGACTTCTATGTACCTGAAAATGCAAGTGTAAAATTATTACTGGATTTTGCTTATGGTGCAGGGTTTGGACCTGGTTCAGTGATGAATGTGAGCGTAAATGACGAGCTTGTGCATGGTCTTGCATTAACCAATACAAATGGTCAGTCTTTTCGAGATTACCAGTTATCTGTACCGGCACGTTATTTTAAGGGTGGGTCAAACAACATCGACTTTGATGTAACCTCTCGTGCACCGTTAGCGGGAGTACCGTGTGATGACATCCCAGGCTCTCATCTTGTGTTTCAATTAGAGAACACGTCGGCCATTGATCTACCTTCTGCAGGAAATATCGCAGTTCAGCCAAACTTAGCGATTCTCGCAGAAGCGGCTTACCCCTTTGCTCGCTTTAAATCAGCACCAGTAGCAACGATCAATGCTCCTGATAATACGTTTTTAGATACTGCACTAACACTTGTAGCGAAGCTCGCGCAGGTTGCACAAGCGCCTTTGCTTAATGTGCAAGTTAAGGTAGGTAGTAATCTTGAAACAGATGGCTCCATCATTGTATTAGGTACACCTGAGACGCTGACCCAAGTGGAACAAGCTGAATTTAGTACTGCTATTGAAGCCAGCAAGCGCTGGTCTTATCGTTTGCAAAACAACTTGTACAACCATGTAAGAACGATGAGCGAAGATCTCTCGTTTAAGGAAATGCGTGTTGACGGACACACAGTGCAAGAAAGCGATTTGGGCAATCAGGCTATTTTAACGGCGCAGCGACACCCTTCATCTGCTCAGCGCGACACGTTGTTTATCATGGCTGCACAAACGCCAGAGATACTTCATATGCGTACGCTTGATTTGGTTAGCCTTTCAATGTGGGGGCAGTTAGGGGGAGACTTCTTTGCATGGAAAGACAACCTGGCACCGTCACTCGTTATGCAAGTCAGTGATAAGTTTGAAGTAGGTGAAGCTGATGACATTTGGTTGCATATGCGTTTATGGCTTTCTAATCACCCGTGGTATTGGATGATTGGCTTTATCATCATTGTCGTGCTACTCAGCGCAGTAATGTACATTCTTCTAAAACGAAGAAATAAGCAAATCCAAGACTCATGGTAGATATCATGTTGCGAGGGCTCGTTGTACTATTGTTGATGCTGTTAGCGTCGTGCTCTACACAAAAAGACATGACGTTCAGCCTCAAGTTTGCAGCGTACAAAGCGCTATTCATTGACGAAGGCAGAGTAGTTGATACGGGGAATGGAAATGTTTCTCACAGCGAGGGGCAGGGGTATGGAATGCTATTCGCTGTTCAAGCCAACGACAAAGAGACTTTTGATTCTCTTTGGCAATGGACTCAGCAGGTATTGCAACGTAACGATGGGCTTTTTAGTTGGCGATATCGACCTTGTGATACCCGAGATAGCCGGTGTATTGATGATCCAAATAATGCTTCAGATGGAGAAATCCTGATTGCCTGGGCGCTGTTAAGAGCGTCAGAGCAATGGGACAACACAATCTACAAGAACGCAGCAATCAACATCATCAAAGGGGTTGAAGATAAGCTTATCAAACGCTCAAATGATCTGACGTTGTTGTTACCTGGAGAGTTTGGTTTTGAGGATGAAGAAAGTATACAGTTGAACCTTTCTTATTGGGTGTTTCCTGCATTACTGGACCTGAAAAAATACTCAGATGAACCCGACACTTGGCAGTCTCTTTATGACAGCGGCCAAACGCTTCTTCAACACATGCAATTCTCAAAATATCGACTGCCTAGCGACTGGGTTCGTTTTGAGACGGCCACTCAAACACAAAGACATCTAGAAGAGCGTTTAACCCTACAAAACGTTATTTCTTCAGAATATGGATTTAATGCAGTGCGGATCCCGTTGCATTTAGCGTGGTCGCTTGATGTAGTGAAGCAGGATGAGTCACAGTTATTCTCGCCTTACATTGCTTGGTGGCAGCAAGATAACGTTCCCGCAACAGTGAGCCTCACGAGCGGGAATACCGCGAATTACGAAATGACCCAAGGAATGGTAGCGATAAGAGGTGCTGTGAAAAAGATTTTACAAGAAGAGCCTGTTGAATGGCCTGATATTAATCGTCGAACAGATTATTATTCGGCAAGCCTTACGTTACTTTCTATGTTAGCTGTTATGGATAATCAATAATGAGTTGGCGAGCCTTATCTTTAGTTGCGCTACTAAGTACACTATTTGCGAGTCCTGAAGTCTTTTCACAAGCGACTACAACCTATCAAGACAAGAACCTCAATATTAAACCCTTAGAAGCGCAGCAGCCAGATTTGACTGGGCTTTGGTATCACATTAATCAAAAGCAAATAGCGCTTGCTAATGATGAGTATGCGCGACTTAAAGAGGCATATCCTAATTGGCAAGTATCGCAAGACGTGCTTGAGGCAATAAAGGACCTCAATAAACCAGATAGGCCCCAAAAAATAGTTAAGACAGACGAGGCGCCAAAAGCAAAGCCTGAGACGGTGGAGTTAAAGAAGCAGTTAGAAATAACTAAACCTAACCCTGCAGCACCACTAGAAGCTTTTGCCGCGCTAACTCCTAAAGCGCGAGCATCAACAAGTAATGAAAAAGTTAAACGTCTTGCCGCATTGAGTAATTCTCTAAACCGCCCTGATTTTTACCTTTTGATGGGGTGGACGGCATTAGACAAAAATCTTTTGGAGATAGCTAAAACCCAGTTTGAAAATGCACAAAAGGTCGCCACGCTAGATGTTCAAAAACAGTCAATTCTTCAGGGCCTAAATAGTATCAAGGGAATTCACGTTGAACGCGCCTTAGTGGATATGGATTTGACATTATTAACACGTTACCTCAATCAAGATAATCAAGGTTATGTGATGTCAATTATTGAGGGGAATGCGTGGAAGAATTACGACAATAAAGAATACGACAAGGCCCTCAGTTTATTTTCGCTGTTGAACAACAACGAAGGGCAATACGCGACGCTGGTAGCGCAAAACAACGCAGATGACGCTTTCAAGTTTGCCTGCGCCATTTCCACCGAGATTTTTCTGCGTCGTTGCGCTGATGCTCTTGCCGAACGTCAAGTACGCTTTTTTGAAGAAAGCGAGTATTCAAAAAGTATAGATGCCGCTAAACAGCTTAGTGAGATTCGTCCTTTAACGATTGATGAACAGGAGCTGGTGGGCTGGGCCGCAAAAGAAAACCAAGATATTGCTACTGCTACTTCAGCGTTCGAAGTAGTCCTTTCGAAGAAGCCTGACAATGAGGTGATAGCAAACGAACTGGTGGTGCTTAACAAAAGTGACAACACCGCGTTAGCGCGTTTAGCATTGAAGTTTGCTGTGATCAAAACCCGTTTACAGCGCGAGAGTAACCAAAATGCATGGCCAAGAAAGCAATTCTGGTACGCCTATTCTAATGACGATGAGCGTGTAGTAAATGCGCAAACTAAAGATGCTTTTACCGTTCTATATGGTACTAATGTAAGAAATAGAAGCGGTCAACGTGGATTAGGTCACTTTGATGTATTTAGTCACTATGTGGGTATTGGGTCGGCCTACAAAAAATGGCTGTGGCAAGTAACCTTCGATTACAAACAATTCTATAGCGGCTCACCTAAAGAGGGCGATTGGTTTGGTGATAGACAACTAGCAAATTTAGCGCAAATGCCATTTGAGGGGATATCGAGTTTTGAAGACACGGGAGTACGCGCAGAGGTATCGTATCAAGATAGCAAATTCAATGTTTACGCAAACCTAGAGTACGGTATGTTTTCACAACCGGTGGATACTAAAGTGACAGGGCAGTTGTCCGCGACTCGCTTTTTTTCAGACACCATCGTTGCACTAACGCTATTTCGAAAAGCGAAAGACGACAGTCTGCTGAGTCAAACAGGAACGTTTAATGCCCAGCATAATCTTCCGTGGGGTTATGTCATTGAAAATGGCGCTCGAGCGCTTGTAGCGCATGTGTTTGCTCCAAAATGGTCTGTGGCGGGTACGGCACAATTAAGTTCCCTAAAGGGTGAGCGGGTGAAAGACAATAGCATGTTCTCTCTTAGCGCTTATCTTAATTACGATCTAGCCGAGTCGGATTCACCGTATTTAGATTATTGGCGCGTAGGCCCTTTCGCTAGCTACAGCACGTATGACCATAATCTGAGTGGTTTCACATATGGCAACGGCGGGTACTTTAGTCCGCGTTATTTTGTCAGTATAGGTGGGTACTCTGAGCTACTAACGCTGGAAGCAATGGATTGGCAAGTTAAACTGCGCACTGCGTTAGCACTATCAAGGCTAGAACAACAAGATGAATTACGCTTTCCTTTAGGCGACTTCTTTGCCTTTGAAGACGATGCTGCCACTCGATTAGATTATGATAAAACTACGGGTCTTAGTGGCAACATTATGGCAGAAGGTCAGTATCGTATAGATGATAACTGGATTTTGTCGGGTTATATCGGAAAGGCCTTTGCGGTAGAGTTCCAGTCCTTTGAAGCGGGTTTACAAATAAGATGGCGAGGCGGCCAAGGTACTGGCGTTACCAGTGATGAACTCATTTTGTCTTCCCCAAGACGAACGGGCTTTGCGCTATAAACAAGACTATTTGATAAAACAAAAAAGCGGGCCAATGATGGCCCGCTTTTGCTTTGTATCTGAATGTTTATCTATCGCTGTTTTCTTCTTCGAGAAAACATAAACGCACCAGTACCGAACAACAAAGCAATGGATGCAGGTTCACTGACGTCGATAGCACCAAATCGGTAATCATTAATCTGTCCCGTAGGGGCAAGGTATGGAACACCCTGGTCGTCATACAAGGTTACCTCAGGGGTTACCAAGCTACTTGCAATGACGTTGCCGTCAACATGACCGTTGTAAAAGCTTAATTCAGCGTAGGGCGCCAGTACGCTGCCCTTTACTCCAACCGAATGTAAAGAAAGGCTGTCAGCATCTACAAAGTTGAACAAAATGTTGTTGGTATACAGACCGTCATGTCGTTGGTCTATGTTGTTATCGTTATCACGATACTGGCCATTTTCACGAAAATACTCGTTTTCCGTAGTAAATGCCGTGTTAAAGAACCCTGTGTTGAATAGCTCAACTTCTTTACCGTAGACGTTAATAATGTTGTAGCTGGTGGTAGAAAAGTCAAAGACAATTCCCTTGCCATCAGCGCTAAACCAATCTGTATTAATTGAATAAACGTTAACGTCGTCATTGCCTGAAAAAACAATGGTATCGATGGTTTCCGTGCTGCTGTCAGTACAGTCGACTGCTCCACATTTCAGTGTGGTTGTACCGTTAACCGCCATGTTGGCAAATGCATTCGACTGCGCTGTTACTTCATCGGCGATAGCCTGAAAGTCGATGTTTTCTACATTAACGCGATTGGACGGATCTTTAGTAGCTGCTCGCCCACTATTTCCGCTAGTGACAGTAAGCTCGTTACCGTAAGTAACTTCACCGTCATCCAAGCCGGCAGACGTAATAGTGACTGACCCTTCGGCTTCAATATCGCCCTGATTAATGCCAGCGCTATCAAGCGTTACATCGCCTTTACTAAAAATACCGCCTGTTTCGATATTGCCGTATTTTACCGATGACGAACCACCGCTGTTCAATGCTCCATCAAAAGAAACACTTTCAGCCGAGATCATACCCGACACGGTCACTTGACCACCGTGTACTTGACCGTGGGTATAGTTTAGGTCGCCGCCGACATAAAGAGAGCTTGAAGATAGATTTGGCTCGAGCAAAAGACCGACGTCAAAGTGCTCAACCGTAAGGTTTCCACCTACCGCTAGAGTACCTTCAACATCAGAACGTTCACCCTCAAAGTCGTTGAAAATAAACGCGTTGTATTTAAAGGCCTCGCTTAGCTCTATGGTCGCAGCTAAGGCGTGTTGGGCGAAAAGTGTAGACGCAATCGCTACGTGTAGTGCGGCGACTCTTCGAGTACCGAAATTTGTTTTCATTGTTGGCTCCAGTGACAAATAAGCCTGGAACCGAGTTTCAACATGGATTTCCAAGCACACTGCATACTATCATTTGAACAAAAAATACACGGTCTTACAAGAGATACTTTGGTATAAGTGCCAATACGAAAAAAGCCGCCAAAAGGCGGCTTTTTATTGATTTTAAAGAGGTTTTAGCTCTTTTTAACCAGTACAGATACTTTCTGAATACCCGCAATTTTAACCTGGTTCATAACTTCAACAACTGTGCCGTGCTCACTGTCTTCGTGGGCCTGGATTGCTGCCGAGTCAGTATTGTTCTCTGCTAGATATGTTTGCGTGTTTGCAACAACACGGCGAATATCAACTTCACGACCGCCCATCATAATCGTGCCATCGGCATCAATACGGATAGATAGCGCTTTAGATGGCTGATCATTTTTCGCTTGATTGTCTTCAGGACGGTTTACATCTAAACCTTTCTCTTTCACGAACGACGTCGTTACGATGAAGAAAATCAACATGATGAACACGATGTCCAACATGGGGGTCATATCAATCTGAGCCTCGTCTTCGGCCGAGGTATGCTTTTTTCTTTTCATCTCGTCTTCTTTCTTCTGTTACGTTCGAGCGCTTTAGTATACTGCTTGTTACAAAAATATACAGACTTTTGTATAAAAACAGTGTGCTCATTAACACTTGTTGCTGGAAAAATACTCAGTTTCACAGTAATAAAACAACAAACTAGGTTTGTTTATGTGAAATAGCGACACCTAATTGGTAAAAATACAACATCAATGCCTGATTGAGTGATGTACGCAAGTTACCATGAGGATAAATGCCAAGTCTAGCTTCCGTTGATTTTTTTGTGCCTTGCACCAAAAACGCATTTTTGATTTCGTGATCCTGGATACACGCTTCAAAAGCACGGGCAGCCATCTCCTGAGGCATAGCATAATAATACATTTTTAACGCGCGATCAGCCTCTACTGATCGCACAAAGTACTCATTGGGCCTCTTGTGATCATTCAAAAACAGTAATGAAAAACAGTCGCTCAACTTTTGATTTAAAGGGTGGGCGTGCATTGGTGCGTTGTCTAGCCATGCTTGTGTTGCAAAAGAGCCCGCAGCGACGCCGTCAAACATACGAGGGGCTATGTAATGGTCAAATGCGTGAAACCATTCGTGCGCAAGGGCACCCGCGCCCGCGTTTTTAGCAAGTGCCAGCTGTCTTTTTGCGCTGTTATAATGTGCACTGGCATGTTTTTGACCGCCACTTCCAAATGCGAGAGACAGTGAACCATTTAACGACAACACTTGCTCGTTGACGTTTAAGATCGCAACCAGATCATACAGCGCGTCAAAAAACAGATTTGCTGCGATCTGCTGCTCTTCAGGTGTTACCCATCTGCCCACTGTAATGGTGGCAAAATTGAATAGTTTCCGAATGTCTTGAAATGAAACGTCGGCGCCATCGCGGTGGCTGGGGCCATTGCGATAAAAGTGCTGGTGGATACGACCTTTAGATTCCATGTTTACGTTTACTGCAATGCGCTGAGTGTGCTAAGCCATCTCAGTAAGAATTTGCTCACACCACGAAGCAATACGCTCATCAGTTTTGTCATATTGGTTCTCGTCGTCAAGCGAGAGCCCAACAAATTGAGACTTGTCATCGGTTAGTGCTTTAGACTCTGTAAACTCGTAGCCTTCATTAGGCCAAAAGCCAATAATTTTGCAGCCAGACGGAGTAATAGCATCATGAAGCATACCTAGTGCGTCTTGAAACCAATCTGCATAGCCTAATTGATCACCCAGTCCAAATAGCGCGATAGTTTTGCCCGATAGATCGAGACCGTGCACATCTTCCCAGTGAGACTCCCAGTCTTCCTGAAGCTCGCCAAAATCCCATGTTGAGATACCAAAAATAACAATATCATAGTCTGCTACACGAGATAGGCTTACGTCCTTAATATTGTGCAATGAAACGAGCTCTTCATCAAAAAGGCTATTGAGTTGCGCTTGAATCTTCTCTGCTGCCATTTCTGTATAACAGGTCGTTGAGCCGTAAAACAAGCCAATAGACAAGGGGCTATCACTCATCAGAAACCTCTTTTGAACTAATTATCTTTAACTGGCGGGAATTCTACCTCTTTACCGTTAGACAACAAAGCCTTGCATTGTACTTGTGTACTATTGTGTGAAATTTTTAATACACCTAAGGCACAGCCATTAAAAAGCTCACCATAACCAGTACTTGGGTGACGAGGTTTCACTGACATATTTCTGCGCCGAGTAAATAGATTTAATGGGGATTTTGAACGATACAAAACACGATTCATTCGGTCTAACCATTTAATAAGACCGTCGGGAAAAGCATTTTTCAGTCCACTACAAGTGAATTGAGTGATATGCGGGCTATTTCGTCGAAAGCGCAGCCTCACATCGTACACAAAGGAATAGTGTACGTCGCCAGACAGAATGATGAATTCAGGGGGCGTATTATAGTGCCTGAAGATATTGAGCATTACGCTTGCGGTTCCCTTATGGGCCATCCAATTTTCAGCGTCCACGGTGAGCGCTTTTCCAAAAAAAGTGAAAATCTTTTGGATGGCTTCAATTACCTTTACCCCATATATGGGTGCAGCCGACACAACAATGACAGATTGCTTTCCAATTATGGAATGTTGAAAGTCGCATAGCGCTTCCCAATCCATCAGGCCAGAGGGCTTATTCATGTCAGATTCCGAACGCCAGCGCTGCGTTCTGGTATCTAGTACTTCTATTGGGGGGGTTGTATCAAGACGATAATGCCATTGGTCAAAATCGAGCAATTCGTCAATAATCTCATCATGATCCTGTAAGGCACTATCACGATACTTTGACGTTAGGCTACTTATCAGCGGCGCGACTTTCTTAGGCGCATTGCCCCAGCCTTGGCAGAGTAAATACCCTAAGAGTGCATTGCCGATCATTCTTTTTGAAAGGGGGTTTCCATATACCTCTTGCTCCCAGCCACGCGTTAAATTCCAGTCGTCGGTTACGTCGTGGTCGTCAAAAATCATATACGTTGGAATATGTGCCAATGCACGTCGTATCTTGGGCAGTGTTGCGACAAAGCCATCAATAGCATGCGATTCTTTGTCGAATGCGCCATGGTACCGTTCATCAACATAGTCTTTGTCTATTTTTACGAGTGGCCAAAGCGCTTGAGACCATACCAATAGGTACATTGCAATTATTTCTGCACTGCCGATAAGATGATTTTGCGCGTTAACTGACGTAAACACGGGTTTTTTCTTTGCGCCGAAGAATAAAGACGACAATACGGTGTTGGTCGCTATTTGCGGAAGAAGTAATTCACGCTCGTAAAATCCATGGCGATGTGTGGCCAATTCGCGGGTGTTTTTTACTACTGCTCCATCCAATGTTTCATGGAATAACCCCAATATATCGATAGTACTATGGATGGCTTTGAGCATTGGCCCTGCGACATCGTCGGCATAAATTTGGTCGCCAGTCATTAACAATAAGTCGGGAGCGTTGAGAGTCTGGTTGGTATCTTGTCTGATGCTGTTGGTGAATGCATTGTGATGCAGGCTGTCCACTTGTGCAAGTGCATCGTCGCCACCAAAATGAGGTTTTCTACACGACCCATGAAGTATGGTTGATGGCGTCTTCGTATAATGAAAACTGAGCGCCGATTGAGTATCGTAGAGCAGTGCTTTTTGCTCTTCATTCCAGCGTACTTGATGGTTTTCTTCACCGAAACAAAGTTGATAGTGCACCCTAATACTATCCTCAAAGACCTGTGTACTATCAAAACAAAGCAGGTGAATGTAGGCGCGCTCACCTACTTGAACGGTTTGTACGCTTGCTTCGCCACCAAGCGTGTTTTGACGTTGAGACAGCGATATTGTTGGCGCCTCGGAAACTGACGTGCATATCCAGATATAACAAGTATCTTCAGTAACCTTGCGAACGATAGGACCTGCAATGACAAGTGGAAGATGCTGCGAAGAAATGACCAAACCCTCAAAATACACAATTATTAACTGCTACCTTACTCTTTTTTGTTAATAAACGGTATGCTGGATATACTCCCTTACAATTTAATAATCCGATATGTAAAAAAGGAAACTTTTAACATGTTTAAAAAATCGATGCTCGGTGCGTGCGCTGTAATACTTGTTGCGGCATGCAGTGAGTCTAAGGATGTGGTTATTGAGCCAAAGAAGGCTGACCTTACTGAAGTAACAGTGGGCGAATGGATTACCGATAGCAATGGCAAGGTAATGTTTGACCCACAAACATCTGGGTTGGTTGTTCATAATGGCAAATTGCTGACTATTGCTGATGCGAGTGCTGAAGCGGTGCAGCAGCTTAAACTGCATACCATCGACCCAGCTGACGCAAAGCTTACAGCGTCGAGTGCTTCTTTTACATTCTCAAATTCAGTGAGAAGAAGCTGCTTCTATACCTACTTAAATGCACAACCGGATTTAGAAGCACTTGCTGTTGACCCTAGAGATACAAATGTAATTTATACGGTGACAGAAGATGCAACCCGTACTGGTGCACTTAGTCCTCGTTGCGAGTCTAAATATGAAGCGACCGGTTCTACCGACTATCCCACTCTTCTGGTAAAACTCACAATTAAAGAAGAGGGTAAGGTGGAAATGAGTAATGTACGCCCACTCCAATTTGCCCCCGAAATGGAAGTGGGGAACTTTCCTAATGATGGTATCGAAGGCCTCACAATGGCCGACGATGGCACCTTATATTTGGGCCTTGAGAAGGATAAAGCAGGTCAACCCAGAATATTTACGGTAAACATTAACGAGAGCTTTTGGAAGACGAATGATTTTGCACCTGTTGATGACCCCGCATTACTAGTTCCAACGTTTGCATCTGGAAATCATCCAATTAACGGTTTGGCACTTTATACCAATGAACACAACGAACAGTTCTTGTTAGCTGCGGCAAGAAATGACAATGAACTTTGGATTATCGATAGCAATAAACAGAAACCCACGAAGCGAATTCCGGTAACGTTTAACGTAAACGGAGGCGAGGCGTGTGGCGAATACCCAATGGACAATGCGTCTATGGAGGGGCTTGTCGTAGTCGATGACACGCTTTGGATCATAAACGACCCGTGGGAAAAAAATTATATGAAAAATGCAGTGTGTGAGGCCGACGTATCGCGATACGAGGATTTGGCACCGTTACTGTTTCCTCTTACGCTGAAATCAAGCTGGTTTGAATAATCGACGATAATCAAAACGAAGAAAGGGTTGCATCGGCAACCCTTTTTTTATTGATTAGTTAAACTTCAATCGCTGCTGCGAAGACGCGATGCAAACGTCTTTTTAAACTTCGCCAATTTTGGCGCAACTACCATCGAACAATACTGATTTTGAGGATTATTTTTGAAATAACTTTGGTGGTAGTCCTCAGCCGCGTAATAGTTGTTTATTTCAACAATCTCAGTAACCACTGGGTCAGGCCAAATAGCATCGGTGGTAATTTCTTCAATAATCTTCTCTGCTTCTGCTTTTTGCGCTGCGTCATGATAAAAAATGGCGCTGCGATATTGCGTACCCACATCGTTACCTTGTCGGTTTAGCTGTGTTGGATTGTGAAGTGCAAAAAATATTTCAAGAATCTCGCGATAAGAGATTACATCAGCGTCAAAGTTAACTTGTACTACCTCTGCATGGCCTGTGTTACCACCGCAGACTTCTTCATACGTGGGGTTGGGCTTTTCACCGCCAGCGTAACCAGATATGGCCTTTTCAACACCTTCAACGGTATTGAATGCCGATTCAATACACCAAAAACATCCACCAGCAAGGGTTGCAACTTGTTTGTTTGCCATAATAAAGCCTCATTAAATATCTAATCGCAAAGGACAACTTGCTCTAGTGTGGGTCCCGAGAGCATACAACTCAAGTCATCCAAGCGTGTTTTTTTAGCGTATAAACGAATATTAAATTATAAAAGTTTCGTCTCTGCCTCGTGCGTCGTCGACATTCTTGTAGGTAATAAGGGCAGGGCGTTACACAAATTCGACACATTGCTATATAAACCAAAGGTAATAGAGTGATTATTTTTTACGATGGTTTTTGCCCCCTTTGCATGGCAGAAATGCGGCATCTCAGAAAGCGAGATAGACATAACAAACTGACGTTGGTAGATATTCAGGCGCCAGACTTTAGTGCGCGATATCCAACGCTCGATTGGCATGCGTTGAATGCGCGTATTCACGGCATGCGCGACGATGGCACACTAATAACAGGGTTAGATGTCACTCACGAGGCGTGGAAAGCCGTGGGCATGGGCTGGTTATATGCTCCACTTCGCTGGCCTGGAATACGCATAGTGGCGGACGCCTTTTACAATGTTTTTGCGAAACACAGATACACCATTTCTTATTTGCTAACCGGTAAGAAGCGCACATGCGAGCGCTGTATTCCAGGAGACCCAAATGACAAGTAAAACCCTTATCGTTGGTGCGTCTGGGGGCATCGCTGCGGCCCTAATACATCAATATTCCCAGCGTGGCGACGACGTTATTGCAATAAGTCGCAGTACTCTGACGGAACAGAACTTTCCCAGCAATGTACGATGCATTGAACTTGCCCAGCAAGATGACACGCACGTAAAGGCATTGGTATCTTCGCTAAAGGAAGAGGGAGTAGCACTTAACAATGTTGTTATTACAACAGGCTTTTTGCACGATACTGCAAAAGGTATCCGTCCCGAAAAACGGTTGGAAGATGTAGATGAAACGGCGCTAGAAAATTATTTTGCTGTGAACACTATTGTGCCTGCGCTATGGCTCAAACACTTAGTTACTGTTATGGATACAAATGATGCCACCATTACTTGCCTAAGCGCGCGAGTGGGCAGTATATCTGACAATGAGTTAGGTGGATGGTATGGATATCGGGCATCAAAGGCTGCATTGAACATGTTTGTAAAGACCGCGTCTGTGGAATACACGCGTCGTCTAAAGAATGTCGTTCTTGTGTGCTATCACCCTGGAACGGTAGATACCTCACTTTCCAAACCGTTCCAGAAAAACGTTGCCGCAAAAAAACTCTTCACACCCGACTTTACGGCCAGTCAGCTTATAACTCACGTTGGTATGCTTAATCGAGAGCAAAGTTGTCATTTTATAGACTGGGATGGTCAAGTGGTAACCTGGTGATACGGCCAAACGACATTTCTGTTCCGTCAACACCAAGACTTTTTATTTTACTGCTGTTACCATGCTCTTTTGGGAATGGTGCAGCGTATTGATATGCCTTTAACGGTTGCAATACAACGCGTTGACGCCACATGTGAGTCACCACAACAAACGCCATCCCGATAATTAATAACAATAACTCAACAAGAGGAAGGGATATGAGCGGGGCCAGAGAACAGTTCGGATCGCGCATAGGGTTTATTTTAGCTGCGGCAGGCTCTGCGGTAGGCATTGGTAACTTGGTTGGTTTCCCAGTAGGTGCAGCCAAAAATGGCGGCGGTGCATTCTTATTAATGTACGCTATTTTTGTTTTTGCCATTTGTTTACCAGTTATGTTGGCCGAGATGTCGGTTGGCCGTCATGCGAAAAAAGACCCTTTAGGTGCCTATAGCGCAATTAGTAATAACAGTCCTAAATGGAAAATAGCGGGTTGGCTGGCGATAGCTACACCATTTATGATTGCCGTATTTTATATGGTTATCACAGTATGGATTTTTGGCTACCTGTATGAAGCCGTCAGTGGGAATTTAGATAAGCTGGCAGACCCAGATACGTTTGGCTTGTTCATCAACTCTCCATCTATTTTTGCCTATATGGCCGTGGTCGTCGGGGTGGTTTACCTTATCTTACAAGGTGGGGTAAAAGAAGGTATAGAGAAAGCAGCCAAGCTGCTTATGCCGGCACTGTTTGTTATGTTAATCGGTCTTGTGGTGTTTGTGCTAACGCGCGACAATGCCATGGCTGGTGTTGAGTTCTATATCGTTCCTGACTTTTCAAAACTGACTGCTTCGGTCATTAATAGCGCCTTGGCACAAGCGTTTTTCTCTTTGTCTCTAGGTATGGGGATATTAATCACCTACGGGAGTTACATCGATAAGCGTGCAGACGTACCAAACTCTGCAAAGCTGGTTGCGCTTACTGATACTGCTGTGGCGTTCACAGCAGGTTTAATGATTCTTCCAGCTATCTTTTCATTTAATCCAGAAATAAATCCAGATGAGCTGAGTGAGTCATCGGTTGGTATGATTTTTACTTACTTGCCAAACATTTTCTTGGCACTACAAAGCTCAATTGGCTACGTCGGTGCATCGATTGTGGCAAGCCTATTCTTCTTACTGGTATTTTTTGCTGCCATTACGTCGTTGGTGTCTATTTTCGAAGTACCGGTTGCGGCGTTAATGGATGAGAAAGGCGTTAGCCGCAAATGGGCGCTTGCGTCGCTAGGCAGCATCATGATTGTTTTGGCTATTCTCAGTGCTTTGTCATTTGGAAAGGTAGAGTTTTTAACTGCGTTTATGCACTACGCTGGCGTAGATAAGTCTCTTTTTGATGTCATCATTGATGTATTTTACGAGACGATATTACCACTTAACGGACTACTCATTTGTATATTCGTGATTCATCGTTGGAAGAGCGCAAACTTTAATACCTCCCTAGAAGAAGGTAGCAATGGCTTTAAAGGTAGCTGGTTTGAAAAGTATGTTGATGTTTCATTGAAAACATTTATCCCGTTTATTTTGCTCGTTATCTTCGTAAATACAGTGGCAGTAAAGTATTTCGGCTTTAGTTTTTTTGGCTAAACTGATGAATTGACCATATTGCCTTTTCGATACATGAAGGCATTAGTGTAAAAAAACGGCGACTAGTACAGTCGCCGTTTTTTATTACTGTCGTTTTCTAACGTCCCTTGTATCTACCAATAGGTCAATTGGCGCATTAATACATATCTTGTGGGTTATCATATTCAGGTGAAATGCCCAAGCGTGACCAGCTTTGTGAAGCATCTACAACTTTGCCACAAGGCTTTGCTTCAGTATCACTAAATACTGGCGGTGGAATGTCTAAGCTACACGCTGCTTTCACATAATATTCCCCTCGTTTTGGATGCTCACTTGCACATAGGTGAAACAGTGTTTCATTGGGAGGGGTCATGATAATTTTCGTTAGTGCAGAGACAACATCGGTAACGTAGACAAGATTCACACGCTTGTTGCCTTTTGCAACAGTGCGCCCGCTTAACGATTTAGCCGGATGTCGGTCTGGACCGACAAGGCCAGCAAGTCGCACACAGGTGTATCTCGCGTTATTCCCTGCATTTTTTTTGGCTGTCATGCGTTTAGCAAGGTGCTGCTCTATGGCAATATGTGCTTTTGCTGATTCCGTTTCTGGGTGCAGAGTGGCCTCTTCAGTTAACGTATCGTCAGTGCTGTCGCCGTAGACTGAGGTCGTACTGATAAAAATAATGTGGGAGACATTCGCGGCAATAGCATCATCGATAAGTGAACACATATTCTCTGTAAAAGCCGCTAAATCAGTATTCCTCCTGCCTGGAGGAATATTAATAATAAATGTCGCGCCGTTGAGGTGCGCTGTTAGCGTTTGTGTCTTGTCGCCTAATGCGAATTTTACACCTTTAATTCCCTTGTTAGATAACACCGAGAGTTTGTCATCATTTCGGCTTGTGCCGATGACGTGCATGTGTTGCTTGAGAGAATCTCCAAGGTATCCTGCCAGCCATCCATAACCGCTTATAACCAGTCTTTGTGCCATGAGTTCCTCTTAAAAAAGTGCTGTAGATAGTGAGATCATTACGTAGCTTATGAGAAGTAGCAAGTTTTGATGACATCACCTTATGATGTTGAATTTTGAGAAGCAATAAAAACACTGCCGAGCAGTGGCTCGGCAGTGTTTTGCGGTGTTGCGAATGAACTGGACGCTAACGGCTACATCTTCATTTCGTCTTCGCTATCTTCGCTATCAAGGTCTAGCAAATTAAGGTCGTCCAGGCCCGATATTGAAGCTTGCATTTTGCCTTCGGCATAATCTGCCTTTTTCAATACTTCACACAAAGCAACGCCTTTTTCTTCAAGCGATGCAGCTTGTGATTCCAGTCTATATTCTAGATCTTCACCCCACGCTTCCATTCTTTGCTCAAAGTCTTCCATATCGCCACCTTCCCACAGCATTTGGGTACCAAGCGCGATTAAGATTCGGCCCATTGATTCACTAATAAGACTTTCAAGTTCTTCTTCGAATTCTTCTTCCCAGCTGTCATCGAACCAGCCTGGCTCATCATACTGTGCTGAATCAATACGGATGTTGCCTTCATCGTCGTAGAACGACGCTGATAGTTTTGTTTCTAAGTTTGTGAATAGCGTGCGGAAATCATCATCCATGTCATTGCCTGAACCAAGCAATTCAGAAAACACTTCGGTGACAGCTACATTTGCTATCTCTAACCCTTCGCTAGCGATTGTGAGTGTCATAGGGATAGCTTTATCAATATTGTCATAATAATCGCTTACCCACTGCTGCTGTTCATTACTAAGAGCAACGTCGCTCCCATTGACAGTTAGGTTGTGATATTTATCAATCATCATGACTGAGCCGTTTTCCATTTTAACTGTCAGGTCGCCTTGATAGTATTGAATGTGGCCATCTAACTCGATATCACAGCTATTGTTTTGAAAGCTGGTGTTATGCGCCAATGCCTGGCTACCAAACAAAGCACTTGCTACTGCAGCGGTAAGTAATAGTTTTTTTGACATTGTAATTTCCTTAATCAATTTTGCCTGGTACTACTCGTTCGTTTCTATAGCTATTATGTTTGCAATGGCCTTGCCAATTATTATTTTTCTTTTAAAACAAATACTTACTGATATTTACTTAGAGTTTGAATTAGATATTTATTAATAAATTAGTGAATTTATCAATAAAGTAGCAATTTTGACCAAGATCAAAAATTCATCTAACTCGTCACTCCCTTTTCAATTTAACCTGAGCAAAGCATGTTCAAAACACTTTAATTGATGCATAATACCGCCAATTATTTTAAGGGGTTACCACAATGGCTGATTGGGTTAATGCAATTATGTTTGGTGTTGCGCTAATTGCCTTTACATTAGGGCTAAGCAGCATCGTTATGGGCTTTATAACAGCAAAAGCTGGCGCTGAAGGCATGCAAGAAAAAATCGAGTATGGCTTTTTTGGTGTCACAGGCTTAGTGCTTTGCTTACTTATGGCGTATGCAATAGCGTAGCGACTGCCTGTCAACGTGATAAAGCCGATAATAAGCATCTTGGCTTTATCAGATGGTTTGTCCGGTCTTTCAACGTGGCAAACCATCATATTTATTTTCACCTCTTTTCCCGCCCAAATAGCATTTCTTTCGTGATCTCTCTCGGCTCACTTAGAATTCTCGAGTTCAACTGATGCACTATGGCAATGGCTTGTGTGTCCGAATCGGACACGTTACGTATCACATTCAGCTTTCATGGTACGCATATCAAATCTTCAGTCTGTGCTATACCATTTTATTTCATAGGGGCTTTGCGTCGAATAAAAACCAACATGACGAGAATATGGTTTTAGTTCAATGGTTTGGTTTTTACGGTCGGGACGTTGCGCTTGAATGTCGCTGATTTGTGCGTATACGTTGTCTCCAATAATACTCAAAAAACCAGCATCCATGGCATGCTCGACGAAGCCAAGATTCATATATATTCGAATGCGCTTCCCTTGCCTAATAGCAGCGGTAAGCGCGGTAATCGACCCACTTATTGATTTCGCATCGTCGTTTTGGTGGTAAAGCAATTGCGGCGTGGCACTCACCGTTACACTCAATATCGATAAGGCCAAAAAGAGAACTATTGACGTTTTATTCATTGTGGTTACCTTGCAAACAAGAAAACCACAATGTTGCGACAACTCAGAACGTTATACTTTGCAGAGGGTATGATATTTATGTTTATTCGTACGCTTCGCGTGTGCAATGTTACAAAACCTACTACAACGACTAGTAAGCTCTAATTGCACACGTATTGAATGAAGCATAACGCTATTGAGTGGTGTGCTCTGAAGGCATCTCTTTTTCATGCGAGAGTGCAGATGACTCACGATGTGCCAATAAAGATAAATGTCCATCTCTTTGATATGCGCGCAAATCAAAGGGGGAGAGCATAGCCATAACATGATCGAATATGTCAGCCTGAATTTTCTCGTACTGTACCCACGCTTTCTCAGCACTGAAACAATAAATTTCAAGCGGTAGGCCAAGTTCGTTAGGCGGTAATTGGCGAACCATTAGCGTCATATTTTGATTGATATTGGGGTGCTTTCGCAAATAGGCTTCCAAATATGCTCTAAACGAACCAACATTGGTAAGTCGACGACTGTTTAAGAGGTCTGATTCATCGATGGAGTAATCGCGATGGTATTCGCGAAGCTCGTTCTTTTTTTTCTCTATGTAGTCATTGATATAGCGAATGCTAGAAAACCTTTCTAACATGTTACTGTCACATAGCTTAATCGAGTGAATATCGATATAGACAGCACGTTTTATACGTCGTCCGCCTGACTCTTGCATTCCGCGCCAGTTCTTTACCGCTTCCGTCGTTAAGCTATAGGTTGGCAGGGTCGAGATAGTGTTGTCCCAGTTTTGAACTTTTACGTTGGTTAATCCAATTTCCAAGATTTCGCCGTCAACTTCGTATTTCGGCATGGCAATCCAGTCACCAGTATTAAACATTCTGTTTGCCGCAATTTGGATACCCGCAACAAAGCCCAAAATAGTGTCTCTGAATATAAGCAAAAGTACTGCTGCAATGGCAGTTAACCCTGAAACAATGAGCAGCGGGCTTCTATCTACAATTAGTGAAATACTCAGCAAAATTGCAATAATTGCAAATCCGAGTTTAGTAACTTGAATAAAACCGGTTATCGGTGCGCGGCGAGCTAATGCAGAGGCATTGTAAACGTCTTCTGCGGTACTCAATAATGCATAAAGTGCTAACAGACCACTGTATAGCATATAAAGCTGTGCAGACTTTATCACTATACCATGCATTATGGCTTCATCTCTTATCAGTATCGGTGTGGCGACATAGATAAAAAGTGCAGGAAAAAGATGCATCAAGCGGCGAAAGAAACCATGTTCCTGAAGGGCGTTGTCCCAACGGTTATTGGTTTTATGTACCCAGTTTGCAATTTGGGGGCGAACTAGCAACCGAGCAATAACATAGATAACCGCGCTGGTAAGGAGGATCACGCCAAGTGCAAGCACATTGTATAGTGCATCCTCTGTAGTGAGGCTCGGAAAAATATCTTTCACCAAGTGAATAAAAGTATCTCTTATTGAGCTGCTCACTTCCATTGTTAAGACTCCAACAGTTTCTTAATTCTATTGTCTTTATTTTTCCACAGGCTATTTAACCAGTCTTGGAAATAAAGGCGGAATTCTGACTCAGTACGCGTTGATTGCTGCTGCAATTCAGGGACAGGAGTAACGTTAACGTCAATCACTATTTTCGTCATTCGCCCACTGAGCATAGCCATCATTGGATGATTTGTATTCTCTGGATAGAGTAAAGATATATCCAATACGTTGGTGAACAGTTCGCCCATGGCGGCAAGTGTAAACGAAACCCCCCCCGCTTTTGGCGGCAACAAGTGTGTATATGGACTTTGTTTGCTCGCGTGTTTGTCAGTAGTAAAACGCGTACCTTCGACAAAATTGATGACTGTGGTTGGAACGGTTCTAAATTTTTCACAGTACGCTTTCGTTGTTTCGAGATCTTTCCCCTTTTTATGTGGGTGCTTTTCCAAATAAGCGCGGGTATATCGATGCATAAAAGGCATATCAAGCGCCCATGCACCCAAACCAACAAAAGGTAACCAAATAAGCTCTTTTTTTAGAAAGAACTTAGGCGCAGGAATGCGGTGTGTTGCAAATTCAATAAGCAGGATAATATCTAAGTAGCTAAGGTGATTTGCAATGATGAGATACCAACGATCTTTGGCAAGCTCACCGTGTACGGCGCACTCAATATCTACGCGGTTAAAAAGGCGTATTAGCAATACACTTATTCGTCCAAAACTAAACATGAGAGCGTGCATAATTTTGTTCCACATTGCTCTTATTGGACCATTGGGTAAGAGAAGCTTCACCAATCCAAGTGCAATAATTAGCCCTCCCCACAACGCAAGGTTTGAAATCTGAAGAGTGGTATGTATAACAAAAATAAAAGGGGCAAGTACTGCACGGATCATAATGGTTTCTGCGTTGCGTTGAGTGATTCTAATAAGTTGTCTTTTGCATGCCAGCGTTCATTTAACCAAGACTGGAAGCGCGCTCTAACTTGTGGATCGTCGAAGTAATTCTCGTTGAAAATACCGTTGTCCATAATGTCTTTAATGGGCATAACGTCAATGTTTACACGGATATCACGAACTTTACCACTGACAAAATCCCAAAAAGAAGGCACGCCTTGTGGGTAGTCAATGGAGACGTCGATGAGTTTATGTAACTGATTGCCCATTGCAGAGAGAACAAAAGCGACTCCACCTGCTTTAGGTTTAAGTAAGTGTTTGAAAGGAGAGGCTTGCTTTGCATGTTTGCTCTCGGTAAATCGAGTGCCCTCTACAAAATTCATTATACTTACTGGCTTGGTGCGAAATTTCTCGCATGCCTTGCGTGTGGTCTCCATGTCTTTTCCCTTTAAATGAGGGTTTTTCGCCAGAAAAGACTTTGAATATCGACGCATGAAAGGAAAATCTAATGCCCACCATGCCAAACCGAGAATAGGCACATAGATCAGTTCTTTTTTTAGAAAAAACTTCAAGAAAGGAATTTCTCGATTAAATACACGTTGTAAAACAAGGATGTCTACCCAAGATTGGTGGTTTGCTACTACCAAATACCAATCGTCGCGATTGAGCTTTTCTAGTCCATTAACTTGCCAACGGGTACCGCCACTTATGCGCTGGTTTACATTGTTTACGGTGATCCAGGCTGTTGCGCAGGCGTCCAAAAAATAAGAAACAAAACGACGCCATTGAGGAATGGGAATAAGTTTAAAGATAGATAGCAACAATATAGGCGTTGCCCATAAAACAGTGTTTAAAAAATAAACGATAACGGAAATTGTGCCAACAACATGATGCAACATGGCTTTTACCATTGTACTTACCTCAAAAATTAGACACTTAGTGTAAACGAACTTGATCTAAAATCCGATAGAGCCTTTACTGTTTCCATAATAAAGGTACACATTTATGAACAAAGGGAGCCAAAATGGAGCTTATTAGCGAAAATAGAGCTTTTGGTGGTAAACATCTTCGATATACCCATAGCGCACAAACGACAAAGTGTGACATGACGTTCGCGATATTTTTACCTCCATTTGCGTCTAAAGAAAAACCTGTACCAGTACTCTACTGGCTATCAGGCTTGACGTGTACTGATCAGAACTTTATGCAAAAAGCGGGGGCGATGAGGCTGGCTGCTGAGCTTGGGATGGCTATTGTTGCGCCAGATACCTCACCACGCGGTGACGGTGTGCCCGATGACGAAAATGGCGCGTATGATTTAGGTTTAGGCGCTGGATTTTATGTCGATGCAACAGAAGCGCCTTGGAATAAGCACTATAACATGTACAGCTACGTAACCGAGGAGTTACCAGCGCTTATTGAGCAAGCGTTTCCAGTGACAAAAGAACGTGCCATCAGCGGTCACTCTATGGGAGGACATGGTGCGCTTGTTATAGGGATGAGAAACCCGAACAAATATGTGTCGGTGTCTGCTTTTAGTCCAATTGCGAATCCAAGCGACTGTGCTTGGGGGCACAAAGCACTTGGTTGTTATCTAGGCAGTGATATTACGCGTTGGGAACAATATGATGCGGCTATATTACTCGCCAGTAAAACGCATTATGTACCGCTACTTGTAGAGCAAGGCACAAAAGATGAGTTTCTTCACGAGCAACTTAAGCCTCAATCTCTGGTTCATGCGGCGCAACATTCCGAAACACAGTTAACGCTCAACATGCACGAGGGCTACGATCACAGCTACTATTTTATCGCTTCGTTTATCGAAGACCACTTAGAGTTTCATGCTGGGCACATGGGATTAATATAGGCGCTTAGCAACACTGATAAACTCTGTTAATGGAACTGGGCGCTGATACAGATACCCTTGGCCGTATGTGCATTCATGTTGCTGCAAAAACGCTTGCTGTTCGCCAGTTTCTATTCCCTCAGCGATGATATTAATGTTGAGGTTCTTTGCAAGGCCAAGGATGGCTTGCACGATTGCCTGGTCATCGGTGTTGTTTTCTAATTCACTCACAAAAGAGCGGTCAATTTTAAGTTCGTCGATAGGTAGCTTTTTAAGGTACACCAACGAACTAAAACCGGTGCCAAAATCATCAATAGATACTGTAATACCCATGGCTCTAAGCTCATTCAACAGAATTGAAACAGTATCAAGGCTTGTTATCAGTATGCTCTCGGTCAGTTCGATTGAAAGGTGCCGCGGTTCTATATCGTGCTCACAAATCGCAGATTTTATCTGTTCTAAAAGATTTAGATCGCTGACCTGACGACCAGAGATATTGATGGCGAGCCTAATATCGATATTTGCGGCTTTCATTTGTTTTACTGCATCACACGCTGCATTGATAAGCCACTCACCAAAAGGAAATATTAAGTCACTCTTTTCTGCTAACGGAATAAACACTTCCGGAGAGATAAATTTACCGTCCTTGGTTATCCAGCGTGTCAGCGCTTCACACTTAACTATTCTTCCTGTAGCAAGATCTACAATAGGCTGTAAGTAAAGTTTGAGGTCATGGTTTTCGATAGCCTCGCGCATTTGATCTTCGAGATTGTTTACTGCGTGATGCTGTCGATGTAACTCTTCGCTATAAGTAAGCGCTATATTTTTACCCTCGTACTTGGCAGCTTGAAGTGCAATATCAGCGTGATGCAATAGTGTTTCCGCTGAATTACAGTTGCCTGGAAAGCTTACTTCGCCAATGTTCACCGCCAGGTTAGGCTCTGTGCCATCAAGTACCGTGTAGACTCGTGTGAGTTTTTCTATAAGCCCGGGTATGAATTCCGATGCTGCGTCGGGGGATGACGACGGCGTCGCGTCGTCACGCACAATAAGAGCGAACTCATTACTCCCAATACGCGCAATAAAACCTTTGTTATTAACGTAAGACTGAAGACGCAGAGCGAACGATTTAAGGATCTCGTCCCCTGACTTATAGCTAAGCATTTCATTGATGCGTTTGAAGCGACAAATATCAATAATAAACAGCCTGAATGAGACGCCTTCGTTAATAAGGCGTCGCACGGTATTTAGAAATATGCCTCGACTTGCCACATTGGTCAGTGAGTCCATGCCGCTGGCACTGAGCACTTTTTCTCGCTTGTTGTGAATATGCGTAATGTCAGTGAACAAGTATACCCAATGCGTCAGTGTTGTGCCCTGAAGTACGGGGTGAATAGTCACTTGTAGCCAGGCGTTAAAGCTTCCTATTGGCTGCCAGAATACTTCCCCTTGCCACGGTGATTTCTTCTTAATCAAAGAAGGCAAAAACGACTGGGACGCATCCATTAAATTCAAGAGTTCATTAATACGGGTCGTACTGGGTGTCATCCCATTGCATACCAATAATCGGTGCGCCGCTTTGTTGTCTAATACCAGGTGCCCTTTTGCGTCAATGATCACGACCCCGGTATCGAGATCGTAAATTGCCTGTTGTATGGGAGGAACCAATCTTTGAAGTCGACTATTTTTTCTGAGAACGTCGTTGAGTTTGTGTCTTATATATTCGTGCTGGCCCACAATTTCATGATGGCTTAACAGCAATTCTCTTGCTGTTTGGAGTGTTTTACGCTTATCGTTAAACTCATCTTCGACATTCTTAATCACTAAATAGCGCGATTTTGCTCCACTATTAATGGCCAGCGCTTCAAGACGCAATTCACTGTCGTTAACGAGTTCCGTCCAAAAACCCGACGATAGTGTAAATGCATTATCACCTTTCCACACTTCCTTAGCATCAATGAAAAAGTCGGTTAGAAACAGAGAGGGGATAGTACTATTTACCATACGGTGATGTTCATCGAGGGTAACAACGCCACTCAACCAATCAAGATCGGTTGTCAGACACTCAATGTTGTCATCGCTGTGGCAGCGAAACAAAGCACAATTCGTAATACCCAGCGCATTTAATAAGTGGATGTCCATGGATCTCTCCTACCAAAAAGCAATTGTATTAAACAGCTCTTCAACGTTCTCGCCGGTTTTTGCGCTGGTCTTTATTAATGCCACAAACTTCTGCGCGTAGGCGTCTAGCTCTTCCTCACTCCAATGCCAGCTGGTGGGAAGGTCGGTCTTGTTCACAACGAAAAATGCAGGGATATTTGGGTAGTGATCTCTTGCCAACTCTAAAATTTCCATGCCTTCTAACAGAGACTGAGAGCGCGTTTGATCAACGACTATTATGTAAGCACTAGCACCACGCAGATATCGAGGGTTAAACCCACAGTAACGATCGATACCTTCTAAATCCCAGATTAGCAACTGAACATCTTGAGACTCGCTACTAACCTGCTTCTTATCTATTTTGACGCCAATCGTCGTTTTGTATTTCTCTGAAAAAATACCCTCGACAAACTGCTTAGTTAAGCTGGTCTTTCCAACGCCCGTAGGTCCAAGAATACATACTTTTTTCTGAATCACCTTCCAGCTTCCTTACTAATTCGCATCGGATGTTAAAACATTAATCATAACGGAGCGTCCCATTGAAGGTTTCTTCAACGGCAGTTCGCCCAGGCTCACGGCAATAAGTAAATCACTTTTCACACCAAGTGATACGAGTGTATTCACTACACTCTCGGCGCGTTTGCGGCTTAACACCTTATTGCGTGCGCTAGAACCAGAATTATCACTGGCTCCTAATACTACAATACTGATAAACGTGTTGGTTTTGTTTGCGAGTATGTCCAGCTGAACGATATCGCTGGCAAGTACCTCTAGCTTTGCTAACTCTACTGCAGAAATAGACTCTTGGTTAGTAGCAAAAAGTACACTTTGCGACGAGATTTTATCGACGAGCCTGCCAAGTGCTGCGCGGTGAAGTGCCTCGTCATCGATTTCGACAACGGGAACAATCGTCAAAGCTTGCGTGTTTACGCTAAGGCCACTTATTCCAGGAAGTGATTCAATCTGCTGAGTCAAATGCGCTGCAGTTGAGGAAAAAACGCGGCCGATTATCATGATTTCGTCGGTGTCTTGTTCAAGTTGCAGGGTTTCTGTACCTCGCAACGGATAATTGCTCACAAGGCGGCTAAGTTTTTGTTTAACGACCTCGGGCTTTAGCGACGCAAATGGTTCTTCAATGATCTGGATTCGCTGTGTATCGATATCGTTTTGGCTCAGCCAGTCTTCAACGCTCATAACAGCAGGGTCCCGAAGTACCTTGGTATTAATTTTGCCCCTTGAAACAAAGGTGTCAGCAATGAGTATTCCATCGGGTGGTGTTAAGCTCTCGATGTCACTTTTTAGAATGCTCAGTGACAGGCGCATGAAGGTTAGTGCAATAATGCCCGCTAGCGCGGTGAGTATAAGAACTACGCCAATTAGGCGCTTGGGTTTCTTTTTTTGTTCTTCTTTTCTTTCACTTATTAAACAGTCTGAAAGAATGGTTGCAGCCCCTTCAAATGGGGCATTGTCGCCATCGTAATTTGCCAGTGGTGTTTGATAAAACTGGTGAAATTGTTCGAGTGTTAATTGGAGTTGTTTTCGCATATCCGGAGGCACAATGCCTGTTACGGCTGCGACCAAAATGGCCTGAGGGCCAATTTTTATGAGTAACGTAAAGTTACCTGTTTTTATTTCGCCAATTTCATTTTCAGTTGAGCTTTGGCTTTCACTAAAGGCATCTGCAACAAAATCATTGATAGCAACTAACATAGAAGAGATGAGGTCAGCATCCTTTTCCTTTTCGGGGTCAGACGACACGTTGCGTAACAGTGTGCCTGTCTCTCTGTGAATAACTAGCAGCTGCTGAACTTGATATTGGTAGATTTGAGCGGCGACAAACTCAGAATACTTAATGCCAGATTGCCACGCTTTAAAGCGCCAAGAGATACTTTTGGGGCTTAAACTATTTTCTATAAGTGTGTTTGTTCGTTCGACAAATTCGACGATAAAAGATGAAAAAGCTTTTCTAACCAGTGTTCCCACAAGTGGGTAGAGTGAGCCGACAATCTTCTCACTATTAGCCTCAATTGAGCGATGTAATGATTTTTCAACTAAGGGAACCAAAACCTTGTTGACAGAGCCATCTTGGCTTTCCCGAGTTAACAATGCTTCTGAAACGACATCGCTGACATACTGCTTGGCGTTGCTTTGGAGTTTTTCGTCAACGTATCTGTCGTCACGACCAATCAATAACGCTCTTACGCTATCGAGAGACTGATCCTGGTTTTCAGGTATAGGCACCTTACTGCTCATAACTTAATTGTCGGTGGCTAGATTTGTCGCCATCGTTGACAATAGGTTGGCCAATGTTTTTCTGTCTGTTTTGCTCTCAGAAAGCTCACTGGTAACTTGCTGCAACTTGGCTAGGAGCTCTTGATGCCGTTTACTAAAAAGGCTATCGAGAGATTCGAGCTCTTTAACAACATGCGCCTCTAAGGCATCGTTGTCGTTTTTGGCCGATGTTTCGGCAATCTCGAGTTCACTTTGCAGTTTGTCAGTAGTGTTTTGAAGATGAGCTTGCACGTTGCCGTGGTTTTCATTTGCGCTGGCAAGTTGTTCTCCAAGCGACGTTACCCGTTCATCAATTGTCTTGCGAATATCTGCAAATTGAACATCAAGACGCTTATTAAGTTTGGTAAAGCTATCTTCTACGCGGGTTTCTAACGCTGACAAATCGGCGCGAAAAGCGCGAGTCGTCTTTCCAAACAGGATTTCCCGAAGCTGTGTTAGTTCATCGGTTTGTGAAACAGAGTCGGCAGGCGTTGGAGCTTTCGCATCCTTTTGCTTCTTGTCTTCCATAATCATCTCCGGCGAGAAAAGCGGATAGGCCCACAAAAACGGCTATTGCTGTGTGTATTATAGTCGCTTTGTGTTTTTTTCCTACAATAACGGGAAATGAAGCACATTTAAACACTCAATTTGCAGTTTAGCTGTAAATACTTTTATGACAGAAAAGTACTTTCTATTCAGCGTGTTGCAAAAACAGTAGAGGTCAGATCTGTTATGAGTTAAATCAGTGCTTAGTTTTGTCATAAAAAGTGGTGAGCGCCCAAATGCTTTTATGTTTGCTTTACATTCATTTGATAACAAAATAGTAAGGCGTAACTTAGGTACGTAGCCTGTAACTACAGTCATAGTACGCCGTCTATTCATCAGAACATCGCTCACAAGTTATTTTCATGTTTACATTAAGTTAGGCTGTCGGGCTAACTTATTGGTAGACGTACGCAAAATATGCTTCGATTTTAGGTGTTCAATAATGTCTTGTGTATTTTCATCGCCTAGTGTTTCAGCAAGAGCGAGCAGTGCTCGATCTCTGTCTCCTTCAATTTTTCTAACAACACAACTATTTTGGATATCAAAAATAAACTGCTTGTCTGATAGCATCTTCGTTTGCATTATGTTCACTGAAATGCTCAGGTCATTAGGAGGTATCTGTGTATGAATGTCAGAATTCATTCCCATATGTATCACGTGTCCCGGTTTGAGCTGGTACTGCTCACGTCCATAAATGGAGACGCTCTCACCAGGTAAACCCTGTATCGCATTTGAATCATATTGATAGATATCCGTTTTGTAGCCATCGCCAAGGTAACCCAGTGTCAGAAGGTTAAAGTTATGGTCGTGTGGAATATCGTAAATATATGCTTTATCCGATGCCAACCCTGATGCAGGCATCCAAATGGGAGCCCTTAAGTTAAAGTATTTCTCCTGCGCAATCATGAAAACCTGAAATGTATAGAAATTTTTACCTTCCTTCGCAAAGTCTTTGAGCAGAGAGTTGAGATGTAGGGTTAAAAACCGTCGATTATTGTATAGCTTTTTTAGGGCATGGACTGATTCTTCTAGATGATTGTCATCGAAAACGCCTTCGTCAAAGGACCGTAATAAATCTATTAACTCATCTAATTCAATACTTTCATCGACAGGCTGCGCATACAAATTTGCCATTTTTACACTCCATTTAACGCAAGCGACTCATGCGCTGCTGCACGAATCTCATGATGCGGGTCATTTAATGCATCTCTCAACAGCTCTTCGGTATCCTCTAAACTCAGGCATGACATGGTTTCAATGGCTGACCAACGCACAAAGTGTTGATGATGGTTCCGTGCAATATGGGCGATTATTGGAATAGAGGTTTCGTCCCCTATCGATTTGAGTACATCCATGGCAGTTTCTAGCCTTGAACTACTAACATCTGCAGCCGAAGGATAAAGCATTGCGTTTGATTTTGTATCAAAATTCCAAACAATGTCATGATGCTCAACTGCACTTAATTCAAACATGGCTAAACCATCAATACTCAATATTTGCAAACCCGTGTTACCGGCGTGCAGCATCACGCTGTCTCCGTTTCGATAGGTTGCTTTACGGGAGTGCTTTATCTTTCTTGTTGACTCAAAACTATTATAGTTTTCGACCGATTCATACTCATAAACAACCGCCTCACACTCACCTTCGCCATAAAAATAGATGAATGTATCGTTTGGTGTTAAGAAATGAGGTTCACTCTCGTTATGAGGTAACCCCTTCAGAATTTTAATCACAAAATTGGTTACATTGCTTCTGGCAATCCGCCAGGTTAACGATGTTGTCTTTTCGTTGACAGATTCACTTGATACCGACGCTGAATGATTGCTTTGCAGAATTTCAGGAAGGTGTACATTGATTAAACGAGTGAGTTCACCTGAATGTAATGACCTCTCTATTTTCTTGAGTGAAGTAAACTCATTGGGTGGTGATGATACAAGGTCGTTGATCGGGTGATCACTATTTTCTTGAATTAAGAACAAGTCGTTATCCTCTTCGCTCGAATTCATTGGAATATCACCACATACTCATGGTTGACGCGTATCGTGAATCAGATCCTACTACGGGTTTGTGGTGATATTTCACTTGTAAGTACTGCTAGTAATTAGCCAGCTGAACCAGGTCTGCCGATCCATACCACATAGCATGGCGTGTTATTCGATTGAGCACCTTTATCAGCTGCTTGCACGGTATTTTTTAGTTTTACAATTTTCATTGTTTTATCCTTTCATGTTGTTGATATTAAGAGTTTAAAATTGAACAGTAATTATTTTATTTCATTGTGCAGTTAGTCTTTAGGTCTTATTAGTATCCTCCGCATTAATACTTATTAGTGTGATGTAATGGCCGTTGTATTTAGTGTAAGAGCCATGGAAAACGCCATTAGTTGGCGTATCTTTTCCGATCAAATACGGAATAACGATATTAAAATGTGCGTTGCGCTCATCCACATGCACGACTTCGGACTCACTGAAATCCAAGTATTGTGGAATAAATTGAAAAATAGCTTTGAATAAGCTCTCTTTTGCGGAATAAACAAAAGTAACCGCTTCGCGCTCACTCATTGTTAGTGTTCTAAAGTATTTACGTTCGCTACTAGACATGACCAAACGGCGTATGTCTTCAGCCACGTCTACCGACATGATAGGTTCAATGTCTACGCCAAGTGCAATATAGTTTTGCCGTATTGAGGAAATGCATATTGCTACAGAATCACTGTGTGAAATAGAGCCAACCGTTTTTGGCGGCCAAATTGGCGCGCGTTCAATACTCCGTCCCACTTGCTCATCTTGAATGTTTATTCTTCTCAAAGCCTGTTGTGCCGCATATCGTCCAGCCAAAAATTCAGCCTGTCGCTTGTAAACAGCGTTATTCAACTCTACTGGTTTCTGAATACCTAGTACTTCAAAGTATTCTGGATAGTAATGATTTGGCTCAAAGTGGCATACGCTAAGACAGATTTTTGTACTATCAATAAAGCGCGTCGTCTGCTTCGTAACAAAACTATCGAGACTAGGTAGTTCAGGTTTGAACGCAAGGGAAGTCACTTAACTCACCATGTCTAGATTTTGGTCGTTAAACGAATTGAAACAGCCAATAATCAAACGGCTTATTTCAGGAATGACATGGGGGTTTTGGTTGATAAAAAAATGTCCACCTTCAAAACACATTACACGCCATGATGACGTCGTAAATGCTCCCCACTTTTTCACTAAAACTTCGGGTACTCTGTAGTCTTCGTCTCCACACAATGCAGTTATAGGACAATCAAGAGGGAACACACTGCTAGAGTATTGCTCGGCTATTTTAAAGTCAGCGCGAAATGTTGATTCCAATAGATGAAGCAGTTCTTCATTTTCTATAATCTCGTCAGGGATGCCTCCCATTTCTAAAATTGTCTTCAAGAAATCTTGAGAAGGTAGAGTGTGTATCGGAGTCAATGTTCTAGGCTCATTGGGCGCGCGACTGCCAGACGCAATAAAATGTAAAGGAGCGGGATAACCTTGCTTTATCGCACATTTGGCAAATTCGTAGGCGACTCTGGCACCTAAACTGTGTCCTAACAATATGTATGGCTTACTCTGCAGTACGTCTGCCTCTGCAAGCAGGCAATTGACAAGGTCATCCATGTTGTTAAAAGCGGACTCAGCGAAACGCGCGCCTCTTCCCGGTGCGTAAAGCCCCAGTAATTCTATGTCTTCACCTAGGAATTTGGCCCAGTTTTGAAACATAGACGGATTTCCGCCCGCGCACGGAAAGCATATCAACCGATAGGAAGCTGAAGTATTCTCTACAATCGGTTTCAGAAGTCTCTGATTGGGTGAGTTGGGCAAACTTTTTTGCATGTTATTCATAGCCTTTGTCACTGCTGATGTTTCTGAGTGGCTTTTTTCACCCATAACTTGCTCAGGTGAATGCGAAATTGGGTAAACAATTGCAGCTGTGTTCCACTGGTATATATGACAAAGAGTGCCGGCAATAGCAGTAAACTTATCAATGTTGCATAGACAACCGACCAGCCAAGGGATACCGCCATAGGCACGATGAGCTTTGCTTGCAAGCTAGTCTCAAACATCAAGGGGAGCACGCCTGCAAACGTGGTGAGTGATGTAAGCAGAATGGGGCGAAAGCGTACACGGCCTGCTTCAATTATGGCGTCAATAGTAGCTATATTGCGTGTCTTGGCGCCGTTGATATAGTCGATCATCACTAAAGAATCGTTTATCACGACACCTGCCGCGGCAATGAGGCCGAAAACTGACATGGTACTCAACGGTATTGAAAACAAATAGTGACCTAGAATAGCGCCGGTGTAGCTCAATGGTATTGCAATCAACACCAATAAAGGTTGTGCATAAGATTTAAGTGGAACGGCTAACATAATGTAAATACCAATCACACCGATGAGTAAAAACAACATTTGCTCGCTCATCTGGTTGTTTTGCTCCTGGATGTCACCACCTAGCTCTGTAGATACGCCGGGATATTCATGTTTAATCATGGGTAATATGGCTGTTTTTATCACAGATACAGCGTGATGGGGTGACACAACGGTTGCGTCAACAGAACCCCATACATACACGTTTCTTATACCTTCTTCTCGACGAATTTTACTTGCTCCTGGCACAAGAGACAGGGTAGCAATGTCGCCAAGCATGACTTCCTGCCCAGTGGGTGAAGTGACACGGGCATATTGCAAGGACGATACTTCCTTCCTTATGTCAGAGGGATAGCGAACCAAAACTCTCACTTCTTCCTTCCCATTCATTACTCGTTGAGCCTCACTCCCATAGAAGCCAAACCCGACTTGTGTAGCAACATCTTTTAATGTCAGTCCCATATCGTAAGCAACAGGTTTTAGGCTCAGCTGTATCTCTTTACTTGCCATATCCACTGACGAGTTGATATCAACCAGTCCATTCTGTTCTTTTAGCTCATTGATAAGTGTTGAAGCCGCCGCTTGGAGCTGCTCTATGTCGCTACCATACAGCCTGTAACCAAAGTCACCGCCGCTATCGGATCCATTTAAATCATCTTTTATAGAAATAGACTTGACGCCAGGTAGAGCAGGAATAGCCTCGCGCCATCGTCTTGATAATTCGAATGTATCGTAAGGTCGTAAATCATCATCAACCAGGGGAATAATGAGTCTCGACTCCGTTCTTCCGTCATTTAACGCAAGAATGTCGCGGATCATTTTTTGTCCGAATTCTTGTTGTGTTTGTGCATCAACACCACGAATCACTCGTTCGACCTTTTTCAGGGTATCGATAGTTCGAGCAACAGAGCTGTCATTGGTCATTTCTATGCTTATCATCGGAAAGTCGTGTGGAACACTAGGGTTCACAACAAACTTAACTCGATTAGAAGTGACTAACGATACCGTGACTATCAAGACTGCAACAAATGCGATTAAAGTTAACCAAGCATGTTGGAGACACTTTTGTAGTAGTGCCTGATAAGGTCCGTTGATAAAACGATTCAGATAATTGTTAAAGTTGACTCGCCAACGCGATTGGTTTTGTGTCGCTGGTGAGAGCGTTGACAAATGTGCGGGTAAAATGAGTTTTGACTCAACTAAACTAAACAATAAACACAGAATCGTTACCATTGCTATAGCGAAGAATGTAGCGCTGTCCGGCCCACTAGAAAACACAAACGGAAAGAAAACAGTCATTGTTGTTATCACTCCAAACGTAGCTGGAGTTGCAACTTTTTTTACACCCGAGATGACATTGTCGATGCCACTTCCTTTCTCTTCTACCTCAGAATAAACGCTTTCTGCGGTGACGATGGCGTCGTCTACAACTATCCCTAGCACCATAATAAAGGCGAAAAGGGAAATGATATTTATACTGAGCCCAAAGAGCGGCATCAACATTACCGCACCAAAAAAGCAAATAGGTAGCCCCGCCATCACCCACATAGCAAGTCGAAATCTAAGAAACACTGTTAATAGCAGAGCGACCAGACACGCACCTTGAAGTAAATTGGATATCATCATTTCAAGGCGAGCGTTAAGGTAGTAAGTATAGTCAACAAGGGTTTCCAACTTAATACCAGGGGGAAATGTCAGGTTTTTTTGGGCTATGTAATGTTTGACGGAACTTGCAACATTGACGATGCTTTGCTCTTCAGTTGCGTTAATAATGATAGAGACTGCATTTCTGCCAGAAAAAGTGAGGTAGTTCTCGCCGTTTACATAACTTCGAGTAATGTTTGCAATTTCGCCCAGCGTGACTTTGCCGCCATCATTGCCATACCTAACAGGAATCGACGCAAAATCTTCCATCGATAGTGCTTGCTTGTCAGCGCGAATCGCAATGTTTCCATGATCGGAGGTTACTATTCCAGCCGATTGTGTCAGTGAATGATTTGCTATCGATGCAGATATATCGCCAATGGTAAGATTATAAGCCTCAAGTCGGCTAGGAAATACTTCTATTGCAATTTCGTCTTTGGGGGCTAGTAGCTCAACCAATGAAACCTGTTCTAATAGAAGCAATTCATCTTTTATTTTTTGGCCAGCCATTTTTAGCTGGCTCGGGGATATGTCGCCAACTAAAGCAATTTCCATTACATTTTTTTCAGCATTGACTAAAGAAATCAGAGGTGGACTCATGCTGGTCGGGAACGTCTCAATACTCGCGACTTGAGTTTTTACCTGCTCCAGCGCTCGCGATTGATTCGACTTACTCCCAAGTCGTAAAGTCAGTCTTCCCTGACCTCTGCTTGCATTTGAGATCACTTTTTCGATCTCAGGAATACTTTTTAGAGCCTCTTCGACTTTTATAATAAAAAGCTCCTCGACTTCCTTTGCAGATGCCCCAGGTAATGTTGCAGACACACTTATTCTGTCTGGACTCTGAGAAGGAAATAGTTGCTGTTTAACGGTTAGGTAACTGAGCAATCCAACCAATAAAATGAATGTCATCAGCAGATTGGCGGCAACTGGGTTTTTCGCGAAATAGGCGATAAGGCCAGTGTGATTGTTGTTTGATTGGAAAGTCATTGTTCCCTCACAATACCGGAGAAGCGGGTGAACGCGGATTGACAATAGTGCCTTCAACTGGAAAATCTGGAAGACTAGTCACTATACGAGCAGTTTCGCCTAGATCCCCTTTAACGAGATAAAAACCTGGTTCGGAACGTAAAACGGTAACCGACTCGTTCTCAAGTTGGTTATCGTTATTGATAAGCCATACTCCTTGGTTAATCATTGAGCGACGAGGTACTTTGTAAGCTGAAGATATTTGCTCTCCAGGGAAGCTAACTTCGACAAACTCACCAAAGCGAATGGGGGGGCTATTAGTCTTGATTCCATAGGGATCAGCAATTTTCACTACTACTTTGCGCATTCTTGTTAAGCTGTCTACGATGCCAAGATCTCGTGCAACTCTTGCCTCTCTTGCAACTCCAGTAGCGCTCTCAATTTTCGCTGGAAGATTATCTATTGAGGCTGGTAAAAATGCAGCGTCGAATCCAGCGATAGGTATCTGGATTTCCGCAAATTCAATGTTATGTAACAGAGCGACGGTTTGACCTACATTGATAAATTGACCTTTGCCAATGTCGCGGCGCACGATAAGTGCATCAAACGGCGCTACCACATTACACTCGTTAAGCAGTCGTTCAGCGAGGTCTAGTTCAGCTAGCGCAGCATCTACAGCCCGTTGAGCCTGTAGGAGTTGTGGCTCTCGCAGATACAACGAGCTTACCTTACCTTGCGCCACGCTCAGCACCTCTTTGGCTGCAACATTGGCTTTGGCACGTTCTTCAATGAGACGAGTTTTTGCTATCGCATAGTTTTCTTTCGCTCTAAGCACACGAGCTTGGTAGGTATCACTTTCCAGCTTAAAAAGTAACTCCCCTTTTTTGATAACTCCCCCAGGGGTGAAGTCGGGATTCCACTGGATGACTTTCCCTGATAACTCTGAAGAGAGTTGAGTACTTTCAAAAGGGGCAATCTCTCCATATCCACTTATCATTATTTGATGTGGCCTGAGCTCAACCTCTTGAATATCTACAATAGGTATGGAATCACTTCTAATATGACCCGTTTGCTCTACGGCAGTAGCATTGATAACTAACACCATTATCATCGCTACTGAGCAGATCAAACCTATTAACCGTGTGCTTGAGACTAGTTTTTTCATTTCACACTCCGTCAAGGGCTGAAGTGCTAACACTTCTTCGCCCAAGGTTTGCGTTCTCGTAAATTTTTATGAATCTATTAAATTTTAGGGGCATCACAGATTGGAATGATGTAACAATGCAATGGTTTTACAGTCCCATCGTCAGGTTTTGTATCGTCATCTGCATGTGCAAATGCGCCTACAGTTGAAAGTGTTAAAACAGCAATGACTTTAGCAATCGCAGTGGCTGATTTGAATGTGTTCTTCGCGTTCATAGTGACTTATCCTTGTAGAAAAATATTAATAGTTGATTGTTAAATACAGCGTGTTGAGGCTGTTGCTCAAAGCACGATTTCACTTTAGCGATAAGCCAGCAAACTTACATGCAACTTCTCATGACTAGTCATTATGCATCAGTGATTAAGGTGTACTTATGAGGCAGGGAATACGAGGTGTCTGTGATTAAAATTTATAAAAAACAGTGGGTTGTGCTAGGTAACGAATAGTCACACGGTGCTGAAAACGTTGAAGTTGAAAACGTAAAAAAAAGGTTGATAAAAACACGAGTCGACTTAAATAGTGCAACGTTTATAAAAAAGTCACAAAAATTAACCCATCAAGGCTCAAACCGCATATAGGTAAGTAAAATGCAACGGGAGTTAGGCTTTGATCAAGTCCTATTGGTAATGGTCATATACGCTTTGCGCAGTGCGTTGAACCAACCAATGGACCAAAAAATCTTTATTGGCTGGTCAACTGTTAAAGCAAGTCTGGCTGAGAATCAATTCTCTTTCGTCACCGGCGGCGAGTTATAGATTTTTTATCTCCACTAACTCTGTTGATGGAGTATTTTCCTGCAACAAAAGTAACTTTTTACGACTAGGATGCATTTCAAACTTCGCATAGTAAGTGTTTTTCAACCACGGCATCGTGGTTGTTTCCTGTGTGTCGAAATCGACTTTATTTAATGTAAAGTCTTTACCTTCGGGTGCTGAATAATAGAGGGTATTGTCTAATACATGCCATGAAATGTTTGAGAAAATAGGTACATTACCTACAACTGTACGTTGCTGCAGATTTCCTGTTTGCGCTTTATAAAGCCGGCCATCATTGTTGAGCAAATAGACATAGTCACCGTTAATTTCTTCTTTGGCTTCGATGACATTCTCTAAAAGCCTTTTATGTTCGCGACTCTCTAAATCATATTTTATTAACGCAGTCGTACCCAGTTCACTGCGCGAATAATAAATGCTTTTTCCATCGGCACTCCAATTAGGACGCTGAGCATTTTCCATTTGTTGGCTTACATATTCGACTTCCCCAGTATTCACATCTAAAACAAAAATTTGATCCTCTTGAAGGCCTAATACGAGGTCCTGATTTGGATTGTATTTAAGATTATTGATTCGAAAACTTCGGTCGAACTGCGTGAGCACTTCCAGGCCAACTTGGGCTGAGTAGCGCACAATTTGTGAGGTGTCTTTGATGATAGCTCTAAAGACAATTTCGTCAGGTTTATTCGTGTAAATAGGATGCCCTTCATCCCCTAACATGGGTAACTCAAAGAAGTCTAATTGATCGCTCTTTGACAGGCTAAAAGGATTAACTAATTCTTTAATATCGCGATTGTTTTCGTCCGCTGTGTTTGCAATTAGGCAATCCTTTCCACAATTATCAAATACGGATTTTAGCTGATGTCCGGGAACGGTGCGGTGAGTAAACAATTGCTGTTCTTTATTGAAAAAATGCAACATGCCTTCGGTAGAGTAATAGACACCGGTACTTTCATTATTCCAGCTGAGTGTTATTGGCGCGCTTTCGACTTTTACATCGCTCACAATCTGACCTCTTGCTATATCTATAACAATAAGATGTACGAGGCCGTATCTTAGATATCTGAAGGTGGCGAGAAACTTTCCATTAGGGGAGAATTGTGCTCCGTAGTCACCTAGGCTGCCAACACTCGGAAAAGTAATTTGATCAACTTCTCTTGAGGCAATATTGATAGAGAATATGGAATAAGGGTGGTCAGTACTTTGACGATGCGCAAAGTAAAGAGATTCGTCATCAGGTGACCAATCCAAACTTGGTTGAAGCGAGTCGTAAGAATAAATAACCTCTGACTTTTCTACTTTCATGTTATCTGAGAACGAAAGTATCACTAATTCTGCTTTCTCACCTAGCTGACGTTGATAGGCGATTTTCTTTCCATCATTAGACCACGTTGGTGCATTATGATTTGCACCTCCGTTCGTTAGTTTTCTTATAGTATGCTTGTCTGTTGATTTCAGATAGAGGTCAAAAAAGCCGTTGGCCGTTTTTCTATGTGAAAACACAACGGCATTATTCTGCTCACTGTAATCCGTCCAATGTTCTTCGCCTGGCATAGATAATAAAGAGGAAACGACAAGGTCATTGTCTGCTTTAAAAAATGTAGACGAAAGAAAATATAATGAAATAGATAAAACAAATGCGACAAGTGACAAGAGAACAATGGGCTTCCGAGTTTTTTGTTCGCTTGATACTGACGTTGTTGGCTGAATATGTTTGCGCTGAATAACTTCAGTAGCTGCTTCATTAAGGTGACCATGAGATGTTTCTGGCCCAGAGGCTATCTGGTCCTGCTCATCAACAAGGACATCGGCTATGAGTAGGTAGCCCTTGTTCGGCACGGTTTTGATGTATTTTGGATCTCTTGGCTCGTCCCCTAATGCGTCCCTTAACTTTTTTACAACTCGACGAATTGCATTATCAGAAACGACTCGTCCACTCCATACATTTTCGAGTAATTCTCTTTGACTAACGTACTCTCCTTTGCGAGATACGAGGTAACAAAGCAATTCCATAGCGAGAGGTTCTAGTTTTATCTGTTCTTCGCCATGTGAAATACGCGATTTTTTAAAGTCAACGGCATAATCACCAACGACTACTGTACTACTGCCAAGCCAGTCTAAATTTCCATATTTTTCTATATTTATCATATAGTAATTCGCAATGTTATGAGTGTGATTATATGTTACCAAGCCAATATAACACAAATAATAACGAGAAGTGTTTTGGCAAGGGTGATTTTTCAACACAGTATGAATTCACGATTTAAACGATGTGATTAGAACGACTGTTTGGGGAAAAATCTTTTGGCTTTCTCATTATCAATACACAAACCTGCAGCGCCGCTATATGAATTGACAGCGTGTCTCTTTCATTTGTGCATTGCTAGATCAGTTTGGGCATCTCCTCAATCAGGTTGCCTCACATCAATAAATGAAGCTTGGAGCTTTTTTAGCAAAGCGAAATCAATACGCAATTTGGCTTCACATATATGTCTCCTCACCAGTGGCCATTCGTCTGAACTAGAAGACAAAAATAACAGTGATAAGAATTTTATATACCTTCAACGGAAAAACGTTGCCGCATCGTTATGGCTCGCCTCAATAGGTTCTCATGCAATATGGGCAATTTACGTTGACACACAATCTCAAACTTACAAAAAAGGGAACCTCAATGATTTGTGAAAGCGCATCACCTCCAAGCAGTTATCCGTTAACGTCTTCGCAGATGGAAATATATCTGGATCAAGCTCGTGACCCTAGTAGTACAGCGTACAACACCGGGGGCTACGCTCGTTTTTTTAGTCCACTTGATGTCGAAGCTATGCAGCGCGCCATTGACTCTGTAACAAAGCGTCATGATGTTTTTCATATCGCATTCGCAGAGCAAGGTGACGAGATTGTGCAGACCTTTATGCCATCGGAGACAAAAACGAAGTATCTGGACTTCTCCGATTTTGAGGACCCACAAACCGAGTCAAGAAAGTGGGTTGAGGAGCAGTTTCAACTGGTTTTCCCATTAGACAAGCATGGACTTTACAACACCTATGTTCTCAAAGTCTCTGAAGAAGAATATTGGCTAGTGCTTTACGCACATCATCTTATTTTGGATGGTCTCAGTTATGGAATATGGGCAGAGAACATTTTTGGAGAATACTTTGCTCTGACAGGGGGACGTTTCAAAGAGTTTGGAGAGCCTGTCCAGTTTTATGAGCTCGCCGAAAAATCATACAAGTATGTGGCAAGTAAATCTTACACAAAGTCGGCTGACTTCTGGCAAAAGCAGTTAGAGCGTCAGTTTGAACCAGTAATAACACCAAGCCATAGTTCAGGTGACACTGACACTGACACTGGTACTTGTATGGTGAGTAAAGTAATTTGCCCTGACTATTATCAACGGCTAATTGATTTTTCAGAGTCTATTGGCACTACCATCCATCAGCTTTTTATAGGTACGCTCTACAGTTATTTCGCAGCGTGCTCAGGTCGTACACTGATTCCGGTGTGTTTGCCTTTTCATAATCGTACCGGGACGGCCAAAAGAGCGATAGGGTGCTTTGCAAGCGTCAGTCCGCTTCTACTTGAAATTGATACGTCTCGCCGCTTTTCAGAGCTATTGGATGATTTAAACGACGGCTTCCGGTCAATATCACGGCACACTAAATATCCAATCAGCAAAGTCTTACATCAAGCTCGTAAGCACCAGCCGCACATTAACCACCTTTTTGATATTAACTTCAATTACTACAAAGTTGCATTCGATATTGATACGAATGGAATTAATCTTGAAACAAACTCGTTGCGCACTGGGCAAAAACCTCCTTTTAAGTTTCACTTATGCGAGTTCAGAGCCAAGCAGGATATCCAAATACAAATAGAAGCACAGCTTGCCTATTTCTCAGAGCGAGAGTGCACGCGAATTTTGGAACGGGTTATGTTCATGATTGAACAGATTGTCGCAAACCCGAAAATTCGAATAGATGAATTTGAACTTGTTAGTAACCACGACCAGAGCAGTTATAAACAGCTTAACCTAAGAACTAAAGAAAAAGAAAAGCTTGGCGAAAAAACACTCTGTCAGTTATTTGAACAATATGCTCACGACAAGCCACACGACACTGCTATCGTCTTCAAAGAACAATCTCTTACGTTCGATGCGCTAAATAGAAAAGCGAATCAACTGGCTAATAAAATTTTGAGTCTCAACGTTGAAAGTGGTGCAGCTACACCCAAACCAATTGGCTTATGTGTTAACCGTTCAATCGAAATGCTCATCGGGTTACTTGGCATTATGAAAGCAGGCGCCGCTTACGTGCCAATTGACCCAAAAGCGCCAGCGGAGCGAGTTAGATACATCTCAGAAAACGCTAACATGGATATTGTCGTTTCAGATAAAAACGGCGGTATGCATTTGCCAGGCACGATATCTCACAAAGTGCTTATAGACGATTCGTTTGCTCCCGACTGGTTTGCGCAGTATCCAGATAGTAATTTAGCTGTTCCCGCCTCACACAGTGACACCATGTATATCATTTATACTTCGGGTTCGACTGGACATCCCAAAGGCGTCAGCGTTTCCAATGCTAACGTTATGCACTTGCAAAATGCGATGGTGCAGATACTTGGTGAACACAATTTGCAGGCTCCATTTAAATGGGCTTGGAACGCACCTGTATACTTTGATGCTTCCGTACAGGCGCTTACCCTTCTAGCCAAAGGCGCTGAAATTTATCTTCTCGACGACGAACATCGAACAAATCCGGATTTCCTTGCGAGGTACTTGGAGAGTCAGAAGATTGATCTTTTAGACATTACCCCTTCACTACTTGATGTTCTCGTCAAGTCCGCTGAAATTGAGAATGTGAATTTGCCCAATCTTCTAGTTGGCGGGGAAGCGATATCAGGGGCGCTTTGGCACAAAATCAGTCAACATTGCCGTCGTTCTCAGCGCTTCGCGCTGAACGTATATGGTCCTACTGAATGTACCGTCAACACTACATTTGCTTCAATTGACGATCATCGCGCACCAACAATAGGGAAGTGCCTGCCCGGAGCCGAAGTATTTGTTTTGAATGATAGCAAACAGTTACTTCCTTATGGTGTTGAAGGTGAACTGGCAATTGGTGGTTCTGGCGTTGCTCAAGGCTACATCAATAATTCGGCATTGACTGATAAGCACTTTATCAAACACCCAATGTTGGGGCAGCTCTATCTTACAGGCGATTTAGTTAGTTTGTTAGAAGATGGGAACCTTGAATACAAGGGGCGAGTTGACAATCAAATAAAACTGCGCGGTTACAGAATTGAGCTGGAAGAAATTGAGGAAGTTCTGTGTAGTCACGAAAATGTTAATGGCGCAGTAGTAACCGTTGAGAATGAGCAACTTATAGCCTTTGTCGTGTCAGACAATGTATCCCAGAATGCGCTCCAACGACATCTTCAAACACTGCTTCCATCCTACATGCAGGTAAGCCACATCGAATTCATTCCAGAAGTGCCAATTACGATGAATGGCAAGAAAGATCGCAAACGACTTACTGCGATGAGAACGGAGTCACTCGCAAAACAATACGTAGCACCTCAAAACGAGACACAACGTGCTATTCAACAAATATGGCACAAACTCCTTGAGCGTGAAGACATTGGTATAGAGGACAACTTTTTCGATATCGGTGGCCATTCGCTGATGGCTATTCGCATCGCTAGTGCTTGTAGGGAGTTGTTCGAAGTAGAGGTGAAACTCTCTGAATTTATGGAAGCACCAACCATAAAAGAGCTCGCTGAACGAATCTCTCATGCAACAGAGGCAAAAAGTGCTGCTGCTCAAGTTATACATACAAATCTGAATATTAAAAATAGCCAAAGGGTAATACTATGAATGCGGAAAACATCATCAATATCTGTTTAGAGCAAGAAATCTATTTGTCGGCCAATGACGGCAATTTGCAGGTTGATACTAGCAAAGATACGTTATCCAAGGATACGTTAGCTCTACTTAAAACACATAAACAAGAATTGGTTCGCTACATTGAAGCTTTCAAGGCTCAACAAACGGCCTTGACGCGTCAACAATTGAAAAAAGTAGCACACGACGGCCCTATACCGTTGTCATTTGCTCAACAGCGTTTGTGGATTGTAGACAGAATGGAGGAGGGCACTGCGCAAAGCAATGTCTCTGCACCTTTTTTATTACATGGCAAGCTCAACAAACATGCCCTGCAAAAAGCCGTAAATACGATTATCGTTCGTCATGAAGTACTTCACTCTGTGTATCGAGAAAACAATAGTGTTTGTTTTCAGGAGCCGCTCACTCAGTTTGATTCCACTATTCCAGAAATTGATTTAAGTCATCTAAATGACGTTGAATTTGACCAAAAAGTAAAAGAGTTAGCAAAAGCAGAAGCTCTCACTGCGTTTGACCTAGCGAATGACCTAATGTTACGGGTAACGTTACTTAAACATGCAGAGGAGAAGCATGTTGCTTTATTCAGTATGCATCATATCGCTTCTGATGGTTGGTCTGTTGGTGTTTTTATTAAGGAATTCAATCAGTTATATAGTTCTTTTTGCCAGGGTTTGGAAAACCCATTGCCTGAACTAGAAGTACAATATAGTGATTATGCACACTGGCAACGAGAATGGATGCAAGGCTCTGTTTATGAAGAAGAGTTAGACTACTGGTTAACTACATTGGATGGTGCCCCGCCAGTACATGATATTCCCTTAGACAAGCCTAGAGCTCATGCGCCCAGTATCGTTGGTAAAAAAATAAAGAGGACATTAGCGTCTTCCACGCTTGAAAAACTGAATAAACTTTGTAGATCTCAGGGCGTCACTCTGTTTATGGCGTTGCAGACCCTGTATGCCCTGACAGTAAGTAAATTTAGTAATGAAGACGACATTGTTATGGGTACACCTGTTGCAGGTCGTATGCATCAAAATGCTGAGCCGCTTATTGGTTTTTTTCTCAATAATTTAGTTTTGCGTTCGGACATGAGTGGTGACCCTACTCTAGCTGAACTGCTAGCGAGCAATAAAAAAGTTATCTTAGATGCTTTCGAGCATCAGAATTTACCGTTTGATGCACTGGTCGAAGCGATCAATCCGGAGCGAACCAGCAGCCATCAGGCGCTCTTTCAACTTTGGTTTGTGTTGCAAAATCATGAAAGCACTGACTTTGAGCTTCCTGAATTGAGCATGACATTGCAGGAATGTGATGAATTTATTCACTTTGACCTGTCATTGGAAGCAATAGAGAAAGATGGTGAATTAGAACTTAACTGGCTCTATCAATCCGACATATTTGAGCAACAAACTATCGAACAAATCGCTACTGCTTTTGAAACGGTAGTGGAAAGCGCATTGCAAAACCCCGATTGCAAAATTAGCTGTCTGACGTTTGTTAATGAGCAGAGCAATCAGCCTTGGTTGACCTATACTGAATCAGATAGCCTTAACGATCGATCGTTGATTAATCTGATAGACCAGCGTAGCAAGCTAAATCCTGAAGCAACAGCGTTGATGTATGACGGGAAAATGCTGAGCTATGGGCAGCTGAACGAGAAATCAAACCAATTAGCTAATTATTTGATTACCAATGGTGTCGCACCTAATTCAGCTGTTGGTCTTTGCTTACCTCGCTCGCCAGAAATGCTAATCGCTATGTTGGGGATCATGAAAGCTGGCGCAGCCTACATTCCACTGGATCCAAATACCCCCGCACAGAGACTCAATTACATCCTCAATGAAACGCAGGCAAGTGCACTTGTTACGTTTTCTGGCAATAACGTGTCAGTTGAGCGTGCGGATGTGTTTACGTTAAATATCGACCTCGATGCATGGAAAGCGTTAAGCACTGCGCAACCCAGCGTAAAGATTAGCAGAAGTGATTTAGCTTATATATTGTTTACATCTGGCTCTACTGGACGTCCCAAAGGTGTCGCCATTTCCCACGGCAGCGTAGCAAATTTAGCTAACTCCATGCAGGAGATTTTGGCTGAAAGAGGATTGGTTGGCAGTTACAACTGGGCTTGGAATGCGCCTACGGTGTTTGATGCATCTGTACAGGCCTTATCACAGTTAGCGTTTGGTGTTGAGCTGCACCTACTTTCAGAGGAAATGCGTCGAGATCCTAAGGCATTGGCAAACTACGTCAGTGACGCTGACATCGACATGCTCGACACTACACCATCTCTAGCTGAGCTTCTCATCCGGGAATGCGTCGAAATGGGAATAGAACTCCCTAGCATGCTAATCGGAGGCGAGGCAATAAGTACAGATTTATGGCAACAGCTTGCAAATTACTACATTGAGCGAGATACATTCGCATTAAATGTTTATGGCCCTACAGAATGCACGGTCAATTCTAGTTTTGCTGATATCACGCCCTCTAGCATGCCCAATATAGGCTCGGGGTTATCGAATGTTAGATTATTTGTGATGGATAAAAATGGCGAGGTACTTCCTGCTGGTGCAAAAGGTGAGTTGTACATTGGTGGCGAGGGCGTTGCTCAGGGATATGTGAATAACCCGGTACTAACAAAAGATAAATTCATCGATACAAAACAATGGGGAAGACTCTATAAAACGGGCGACTTAGCTAGATATAACCATGGTGGTCAACTTGAGTTCCTTGGCAGGATTGATTTCCAGGTGAAGTTACGTGGCTATCGCATTGAGTTGGAAGAAATTGAAGCTGTTGCTCTTGAGCATCCAGGAGTGCGGGACGCTGCGGTATTGGTTAAAGACCAACACTTGGTGGCTTTCTTGGTGTCAGACGTTATGCACGAGAGTCACATTCTTTCATTCCTTGAAACCCGACTACCCACATATATGTTGCCATCCCAGATAGTAATGTTGTCTGAAATGCCTGTTACGCCTAATGGAAAGCGAGACCGAAAAGCACTCCTAACGTTAGATGTGGAAGTTCAACCTACAAAATATGTGGCGCCAGAAACAGAGTTGGAAGCAAATATACAAGCCATCTGGCAGGAGCTACTTGGGCAAGAAAATATCAGTGTAGATGCTAATTTCTTTGAAATTGGTGGGCACTCACTATTAGGTATTCGACTTGCTAGTGCCTGCAGAGAAAAGCTCGATGTGGAGTTACCTCTTAAGGTGTTAATGGAAGGCCCTACAATTAGGGCGCTAGCGCAACAGTGCGAATTTTTCGAAAAGCAACGTCAAGTGTTGGCAGCAACTAGCAATGCAATTGCACCCGCTGATGCAGAGAGGATTGTTATATGAAAATGCAGCACATAATAGAAAAATGTGCGCAGCAAGGGATCAGTATCACTCTTGAGGAGAGTGGTATTGGTCTTACTGGCGAAAAGCACGCGCTAACTCCAGAGTTGCTATCACTTATTAAAGACAATAAGAAAGAATTGACCGCTTACATTCGGTCTTTTAATCAGGTGTCTGCCAAGAAAGACGACAACTCAATAGAAGCTGTTGACCGTAGCCAGACTCTGCCATTGTCTGCTATGCAGGAAAACATTTGGCTTGCAAGTAATGTAAATGGAGTATCTGCTGATTTTAACATGCCAGGCGCGTGTGAAATTAAAGGGCCATTCGATTTTTCTGCCGCTACTTTTGCACTCAACGAAGTTGTGCGTCGACACGAAATATTGAGAACGTCCTACGTTACAATAAGCGGGGAACCTACTCAATTTATACAAGAAGCTTACAAACTCGACATTGCACGGCATGATTTGACCAATGTTGCACCGGATATAAGAGAAGATGCGCTAGTCGAATTGCTAAGAGAGGACATCAATAAACCCTTTGACCTTGAACTGGATTTAATGCTTCGTGCTTCCTACATTGAACTAGAAAAAGGAGTAAATCAGCGTGGTGTGTTGTTGTTCAACACTCATCACATTGCTTTTGATGGTTGGTCAATGGAAGTGTTACATGGTGAATTCTTTAAATTCTACCATGCACATATTACAGGCAACTCAATCCAGTTACCTGAGTTGTCGATTCAATACGCAGACTATGCCCATTGGCAAGTGAAGCAATTAGAATCTGATGCTTATAAACACCAGCTTGAATATTGGAAAAATCAGCTTGATGATGCACCAGCATGTCATTCGTTGCCCTTGTCGTACGATAGACCTATTGAAAATCAAAACGAAGCCGCGATAGTAGAGAGAACGATTTCCGCGGAGACTGCGAAAAAATTAATAAGCATAGCCGGTGCCTTCAAAATGACCCCGTTTATGCTTTTACATGGTGCTTTAGCATTGGTAATAGCGAAGCATAGTGGCAGCCAAGACATTGTCGTAGGTACGCCGTTTGCTAATCGAAAACAGCCCGAACTCTCTTCGTTAATAGGTTTTTTCGTCAATACACTGGTATTGCGTTGCAATACCAGTCATCAAACGCTTGGTGAATACTTCAATCACATAAAACAGATTCATGTTGAAGCGCAATCCAACCAAGATGTTCCATTTACAAAACTAGTCGATGCGCTCAAGGTCGCCCGAAATCCAGCACACGCTCCCTTATTCCAAATAATGCTCACCACCAATAACAGTTTTGGTGTGTCTCAAAGTGAGCCTTCTATGGAGCTTGGTGGGAGTACTCTGACCGTTATGGCGCCAGACACGGTTTCAGTCTCATCGGCATATGACTTGGATATCAATGTTAACCTGAATGAGAAAGGTGCGAGTGTGAAATTCGTCTATGACATCGCCTTATTCAGCCAGGATTGCGTCGACGAGTTCAATTTACATTTGTGCCAGTTACTGGAGAGTTTGGCGAGTCATGCTGAGACAGCATTAACGAGCTTACCCATGTCGGCAATCACTGTGCTGTCAGAGAAAGAAACACAGAAGCAGTTAAGCTTGCTGAATGGTCCTAAACGAGAATTCGACAAAAGACTATGCATACAAACTATCATTGAAAAGCAGGTTTTGCTTTGTCCTAACAATATTGCCGTCACGTCTGAAGAAGGCTGTTATACGTATAAACAGTTGAATGACAAAGCCAATCGACTTGCCCATTTGTTAATTGATGATTTCGGTGTCGGACCCGACACCATTGTCGGCGTCAGTATGAATCGCTCGTGTGATCAAATTGTTGCAGTGTTGGCCATTATGAAGGCGGGTGGAGCGTATCTACCACTGGATCCCGGGTATCCGTTAGAGCGGCTTAAGGAGATGATAGCAGGTGCGGGGACTACACTGCTTGTGGCAGACGAGAGCTCTTCTTCGATACTCGAGCTCGATCAGTGCCATATCCTAGAATTTGAAGCCTGTGACCTGGCGAGTTATTCCAATACAGACATCAATCCTGCCAGTATAAACCTTACCTCGAATCATCTTGCTTATGTGATTTATACATCTGGCTCAACTGGTCAACCAAAAGGTGTAATGATTGAACACAAGAACCTTCATCATTTTTTGTTAAATGCTCAAGAACGCTATCAAATCACCCCAAAAGATAAAGTTCTGCAGTTTTCAACCATCAATTTTGACATTTTTGTGGAAGAAGTATTTGCGACCTTATGTACTGGCGCTACGTTGACGTTACGAAACGAGAAATGCTTATCTAGTTTGAATGACTTCAATCACTATTGTGAAAAGAACCAAGTAACAGTAGTGAGTCTTCCTACCGCATTTTGGCACCAGCTTAATGCTGGGCCATCTAAGCTTAGTTTCAATAGCTTGCGTTTAATTATTCTAGGGGGGGAAGCACTGCAGCCCGAAGCAGTGACAGCCTACTTTGAACAAGTTGAAGATGTAGAGCTCGTTAATAGCTATGGGCCGACAGAGGCCACTGTTACGGCGACTAGTTTTCATTTATGCAACGAATCCGTAAGCAAAACAGTGCCAATAGGCACGCCAAACGCGAATACCAGCTTATTTATCTTGGATAACCAGATGGGGATGGTGCCAACAGGTGCAATTGGAGAGCTCTATATTGGTGGAAGTGGTCTAGCAAGAGGGTATTTACACCAAGACAAGCTAACTGCAGAACGGTTTCTGCCCAACCCTTATTATTCCCCTGAAGATGAGTGCAGCAGCAGAAGGTTGTATAAAACCGGCGATTTAGTGTCATGTGATGATGCTGGGAATCTCATGTTTCATGGTCGTTTAGATGATCAGGTCAAGGTTAGAGGGTTCCGAATTGAATTGGGTGAAATCGAAAACAGGCTTTCGCAAATATCGTCGGTAGATATGTCTATGGTTATGGCAATAAGCTGTCCGAGTGGTAAAAAACTTGTTGCTTATGTTCAAAGCGTTCAAAAGGAGTTGGACCGATACGAGTACATCACTTCTTTGCGAGCGGAACTGTCAGCACAGCTGCCTGATTATATGGTTCCACAGAGTTTCGTAATTGTGGAACAGTGGCCACTAACGCCGAATGGAAAAGTAGATAAAAAAGCGCTTGCCAAGCTACAAAGTGATGATGCCACGCCAACGTTTCGTGCTCCTCAAAATCCTCTTCAGCGATCACTTGTCAAAATCTGGTCAATGGTACTTCAGGTATCACCCGATAAATTGAGTATTACTGCCAACTTTTTTGAAATGGGCGGCAATTCATTAATGGCAGTCAAATTGGTGACTACAGTTAAAGAGTACTTGAATCTCGATATTACTGTTGCTGATGTTTTTGAAGCACAGACGATTTGCAATCTAGCTGCCAAGCTTGAGCACAGTTCGGCATTCATTCGCACACCGATAACTAAGGCAAAACGAAATAAGTTGGGCATGCCATTGTCATTCCCTCAGCAACGTCTCTACTTCATTGATAAATTGCAAGGTTCGAGCGCGGAATACAATATGTCAGCGGTTTTGGAAGTGACAGGTACGCTTGATGAAAAAGCCACACGATTGGCATTCAACGCAATTATTGAACGTCATGAAGTATTGAGGACTGTCTTTAAAGAATCAGACGATGGTGTTTTGCAATACATTCAAGACGAGTTTCAATTTGAGTTAAATCATTTCGATTTATCTCAAGACAATCAACAAGAGCGGGGGCAAAAATTACAGAAGCTTATTGAAAAAGATGCCAACACACCTTTTGATCTGAGCAAGGATATCATGCTCAGAGCGAGCACAGTCCTTCTAAAAGAGAGTGATGGTGCTCATCCGCGGCAAAGCATATTGATATTCAATATGCATCATATTGCGTCTGACGGCTGGTCGATGGATGTTCTTATAAATGAATTTCTGGTTCATTACAGAAGTATTGTTTCTGAAAACACGCATGTACTGCCTGAACTTGATGTTCAATACGCCGATTTTGCGGTCTGGCAAAGAGAGTGGCTGAAAAATGACGTATTGGACGAGCAGACAGGTTACTGGAAACAGCAACTTGAGGGAGTACCCACACTGCATTCACTCCCTTTGGATAATAACAGGCCCAAGAAAAAACGATTTGACGGAGGGCTCATCACAGACCGCTTGCCAGACAAAATAGGTGGGGCGCTGATTCGCACAGCCAAACAGTTCAGCATGACCCCCTTTATGCTTTTGCATAGCGCCCTTGCACTTGTACTTTCTCGCCATAGCAATACTACAGACATGGTTATCGGTACACCGGTTGCTAATAGGATGAACAGTGAAATTGAACCTCTTATTGGTTATTTTGCAAATACACTGGCACTTCGTGTGAACACGGCGTATGAGTCATTAGCAGATTATCTTAATCAGGTTCGCCAAGTTCATTTAGATGCTCAGAGATATCAGGATTTACCCTTTGACTATCTAATTGAGCAATTGAGGATTCCCAGAAACACCGCTCATTCTCCGCTGTTTCAAATAATGTTAACTACAGGGGATAAGTCAGCAAATCGAGGGGAGTTATCATTATTTGACGCTATTCCAGGTGTAAAAATTAATCCTCTTTCATCAGACGACGTTGTTGCTAAGTTTGATCTCTCTGTACACTTAGAAATCAACGAAAATGGTGTGGCTCTGCGTTGGGTATATGATAAATCATTGTTTCATGAAGCGACAATTTCCAGATTCAATTCGCATTTAAAGAATTGTTTAGAAAGCCTAGCTGCAGTCAATGAATATCCTCAGAAAGCACATCAGTTAAGAGACATTGCGGTCTTGTCCGAAACCGAAACCTGCGACCTATTTGATATTGGTCGAGGTTTGTATTCTGCACTTCCAGACAATAGAGCGCTGCATCACCTCATTGAAGATCATGCAGACAAGAATCCTGACAAAACAGCTCTTATATGCGGCGGAGAAAAACTTTCATTTGAACAGTTAAATGAAAAAGCAAACAAACTCGCGCATTGTCTGATTGAAGAAAATAATGTCAAGCCAGGTCAACTCATTGGTTTATGTGCCGCACGATCTAGTGACATGGTGGTTGGCATTCTTGCAATTCTTAAATCGGGGGCAGTGTACGTACCTTTAGATCCGTCAAATCCAAAGTCTCGGCGCGACTACATCATCGAAGACGCAAAGCTTGAAATTGTCGTTTCGCAATCGAAGTACGTAATTAATCGACAATTTGATAATGTGAAATCAGTTACATTCGAGGCTGGGCTGGCTCAGCAGCTTTCATCGAGCAATCCTAATGTTCAATTTCAAAGTGTTAACACTGAGCAATTAGCCTACGTAATTTATACCTCAGGTTCTACCGGCAAGCCAAAAGGTGTATGCCAGTCTCACAAAACACTTTTGTCTTTTTTCTACGAGTTTGAGGAGCAGCTTTCCACAATTCATTCAAAAGACGAATCTCCTTGGTTGTGGATATCATCTTATTCATTTGATGCATCGTTGAAAGGGTTAGCTTGTCTTGCACGAGGAAAAGCAGTTGTTGTCGCTACAGATGACGAAGCTATAAACCCTGCCAAATTAGCAAAATTAGTAACTCAAAACAGAGTCGATGTGCTAAATGCAATACCTCCATTGTTAGATTTACTCGTTGATGAACTTCCTTCTGAACCAGTAAATCTCATTTCTAGCGGAGATAACCTCCATGGAAAAACGTTAGCCAAATTGATTGAGCATACTCGGATGACGGGGAGCAAACTGCTCAACGCGTATGGCCCTACAGAAACCGGCGTAAATAGCAGTTTTGCGCTCATTACCGAACGCAGTGTTATAGGAAAAGCGACGCGAAATACTGAACTATTGGTTTTGGATAGCTGCGAACGGTTGGTGCCAAAGGGAGCAATAGGTGAGCTGCATATTGGCGGTGAGGGGGTGGCAAATGGCTACTTGTCTAAGCCAGAACTGACAGACGAAAAGTTTATACCCAACCCCTATTACGATAAAGCTTGTGTTGGTAGTAGCCCAAGAATATACAAAACCGGTGATTTAGTACGCATGTTAGAAGACGGCAACCTACAGTTTGTTGGGCGTATTGATGATCAAATAAAAATCAGGGGCTACAGAATTGAGATGGGAGAGATTGAGTCTGTTTTAGTTGATCATGAAAACATTGAGTCTGCAGCAGTTGTCCTTAATTCGTCCATAGAATCTAATGGACAGCTTGTCGCTTACATCGTAGCAAATAACGCTGATTCAGTGAGTCTGGAAAGTCTCAAGAATGATCTGAGTGAGGCATTGCCAGGATATATGGTTCCTGACCATTTTGTCTTGTTAGATAGCTTGCCAGTTACAACGAGCGGTAAGGTTGACCGAAACTCTCTACCATCGCTCTTTAACCATCAGATCACGCCAACCTTTAAACCTGCAACCACGCATTGGGAGATCAGGGTAGCAGAAATTTGGGCTGAGCTTTTGGGAGGGACAGCCTCAAATATGAATATAGCGAGCGATTTTTTCATTTCAGGGGGACATTCCTTATTAGTGATTAAATTGCTTAACGAGATAAAAAAGTGTTTTGATGTTGACGTCTCACTGGCTGAACTCTTTGAGTCTAGTAGCATTCAAAAGCAGGCATTACTGGTTGAGCGCAAGCACCGTTCATCAGGAAAGGTATACAAACCACAATCCTCCGAAGAGCTAAATCCGGTCTTACTGCAATCAGGTTTGTCGAATCAACGGCCAATATTCTTAATACATCCTGTTGGAGGAGGAGTTGTATGTTACCGAGAATTGGTCGGAAAGCTTCCTGACGAGTCACCAGTGTATGGTATACAAGCTCCTCCCGAAAGCTTCGAAACGCTCTCTGCTATGGCGGCATATTATCTTGCTCTAATTCAAACAAAATCTGCTTTTGGGCATGTTCAGATAATAGGTTGGTCAATGGGGGGCGTAATTGCGCAAGAAATCCAAAGATTAGCGCATTTGCAAGATGGTATGGTCATCGATGTTGTCATGCTTGACTCCTATCCAGCAACAAATGATAGAGAGTTGACTGATGATCATTCTCTCATTTACACCATGGCCAATGAAATGGGCGTATCGTTCACAAGGAAAGAGATCGAAAACGCTAAAGCGAGTGATGCCAAGACTGCATTACTGCTCTTACATACAGCAGCGATAAATCAAAATCGGCTTCCTAATGATTTCAGTATCGACGCGTTTGAGCAGCGCTTTAGCTTATTAAAACGAAACCACGTTCTCTTACAGCAACACAAAATGAAGAAAAGCAACGGGACTATTGTGCATTTCGCCTCAGAGGCACAGCGAATATCGCATGAGTGGGAAGCTTATTGTGAGAGGCTCGAAACCACCGTAATCAGTGACAGTAATCACTTCAGTATCGTGACCTCACCCCACATTGACCGGGTAGTAGACACGCTTGTTCAGCCATTAATAAATAGCACTCCATTGCCGTGCGTTGACTAATTCAATTTATATTTACTTAAAAGGAAAAAAACTATGAACGTCCCTATTAAATCAACAGGAGTGGCATCCAATGTATCTAATCAAATTATTGAAAAAGATATGATTCAGCAATATGACGTCACCGAATCTATTTTGTGCGAAGAAAGAGGTTTTCCCCTGAAAGTGAGTCCTAACTTCGAGGGGGTGTCGCCAGCTCAGTGGATCTTGCAGAATAAGTCGAATATTCAACAATCGCTTAATCGATATGGCGCATTATTGCTAAGAGGTTTCCAGGTCTCAGATGAAAACGACTTCAGAGAAGCGGCTAATCAGTTTATCCCTACACTAGCAAAGTACATGGAAGGAGCTACTCCACGCACAGACTTAGGCAAAGGTACATATACGTCAACAGAGTTTCCTAATGAGTTGAGCATTGCTCAGCACAATGAGTTGTCTTACATCACGCAATGGCCTATGAAAATTGCGTTTTGTTGCCTCGTTGAGCCAGGTCAAGGTGGGGCTACACCGATTGCCGATGTTCGCCAAGTATTGTCGTTTATTGACAAGGACGTTCGTGAAAAGTTTGATACGTTAGGTTGGACTTTGGTCAGAAATTTTGGAAACGGCTTAGGCCCAACTTGGCAAAAGTCATTCAATACTCGTGATATAGAGGAGGTTAAGGCTTATTGCAAAAGCGCTGAAATCGAATTAGAAGTAATCAATGAGCATCAAATAAGAACTCGACAAACTCGACCGGCTATCCGCAGGCATATTCACACAGGTGAGCAGGTCTGGTTCAATCACGCTGCGTTTTGGCATCCTTCAAGTCTTTGCCCGGTCATCCGCAAGGAGCTCGTGTCACAATTTGGAGAAGATGCTCTTACATACAACACTCTCTATGGTGACGGTTCTGTTATCGAAGATGATGTAATAGCGCATATCAACGAAGCATATGATAAAGCAACTGTATCATTCCCATGGAACAAGGGAGACTTGTTGTTGATGGATAATATGCTGGTTTCCCATGGTCGGGCGCCATTTGAAGGTGATAGACGTATTGTTGTATCAATGGGTGAGCCTGTTAGCAGTGACATCAGCGTGTCATAACCTCAGTTGCTTTTTCTTTTAGGCCCAAAAAAATCAGAGACACAATTATGCTATTTTTCTTTTTAAAAAAATTCAAAGGAATAATGCTCACCTCAGGTTTTCTGAGCGTTTTCACCGCTGTAGCATCTCTAGGCTTATTTCACGTTGTAGGTGAGTATGGCGAAGAAGGCTTCTCGTTGAAAACAGGTGGTATTTACCTCGGTCTTTTAGCCTTCTTATTGTGCAGTTCTATGCTCGCCAGCTATGCACTATCGTTCTTTACTTCACGCTCTATACACGGTGTGAGGCACTCTTTGGTGAGCAGGATCTTAGGAAGCAGATTCACTACACTTGAGAAAGCCGGTCGTTCAAAACTCTATAACGTCTTGACTAATGATGTGAATGCAATATCAAATGCATTGGCAGAAATGCCTGCTTTTATATACAACGCACTGCTTATGTTAGCTTGCTTTGGGTATCTCATCTATCTTTCACCAATTGTATTTGCAATCGTCATTTCCACAGTTGTCGTTGCTGGTGTGTTTACTAGTTTCATTATGAAACGTATTAGTAGAGACGCTTTTGCAATGCGTAGTCGACAAGATGAGATTTTCGAAGGTTATAAAGGACTTCTTGAAGGCTCAAAACAACTCGCATTAAACCCTTTTAGGAAAGAACATTACTTAAACCACGTATTGACTCCACAGCTAGATAGTCTGAAAGAAAGTGAGCGGCGTTATGGTTTTTCGTGGGATATCAACCGTAACATCAGTCAGTCTTTGATCTTTCTGATATTAGGCGCCGTCATTATTGTGAGTCAAATGATGCAATCCAGTCACCTAGTAATGAGTTACTTGCTCATTTTGACCTATTTAGCCGGGCCTTTTGGATATGTTATGGGTCTTTGGCAATCAATAATCAGGGCTAAGGTGTCATTGCAGAAGATAGAAAGCTTAAAGCTTGATGATAAGATGTTTCCTGTAAGTGAGAAAAGTCGTGAGCATCCTGAGTCGAACTGGGAGCGAATTGATTTTGAGAGTGTAGGGTTCAAATATTCGGAAAAAGGTGAGCAATTTACTCTAGAGCCGATTAACTTCTCTCTCAACAAAGGAGATGTCGTTTTTGTTACTGGCGGTAATGGCAGCGGTAAATCTACTTTTATGCACATACTGTTAGGTTTGTACAAGCCCACCTCTGGTAGCATTCTGTTGGACGGTGAGCCCGTAACAAGCAACAATGTTTCTTTGTATATGAATAAGATGGCTATCGTCTTACCTGATTTCTACCTCTACAAATCGCTATTGGGGAAAAATGGAGAAGACGTTGATCAAGAAAAGGTCAAAGACATGTTACGCCGGTTTGATCTAGACCAGAAGGTTGCGTTAGATGAATATGGCTACGAGTCGGTAAAATATTCTATGGGGCAAAGAAAGCGTTTAGCGCTTATTTCAGCCATATTAGAGGATAAAGAGATATACGTTTTGGATGAATGGGCAGCTGATCAAGACCCCCATTTTAGGCATGTTTTCTATACTCAAATCATTCCTTGGTTGAAGAGTAAAGGAAAGACAATTGTCGCAGTAACGCATGACGACAAATATTTTGATTGTGCAGATCACCAGCTGAAGTTTGACTTAGGCAACATGGAAGAGGTGCGTAGCGAGCGGTTCTCAGCGGCGTAGCAATACAATGGCGAAAAAACGTGGAACTGCGAGTTTCAATCTCTTTTGTAGTATCAGTTGTTGTCAATTTAACACTGCGATAGTTCATCATGGCTTCTCGTATCCATGTACAAAGAAGCGTGAAATTAAACATGCAAAAAAGGCCGAAAGGCCTTTTTTTTTACCAGTACAAAAATGAGACGAATAACATGAGGGGATTTAAATACATCACGACAGTAAAATTGACACACCTGTCCAAGCAATTACTTTACAAAAAATTGCGTATGTAACTAAAAGAAAAGAATTCACAACAACTAACCTCTTCATGAATTGACACAACAGCCTTAGAGAATTTGTATGCCTTGCTCAATAAGTTTTGATTTCTGTGGCCTAGTGACTTGGTAAAGTCGCTGCGCGATTATTTCTCTTAATGGTGCGATAAAAGTCAAAACTTTTAGCTTCATGCAACAACACTGACGCTTTGCCCTGGGTAATCAAGATCTCTCTGCAATCAACTCCTATTGTGGTTGAATCTATATTGTTATGAATTCTCTTTTGATAACGCATAACAAATTAATTTATAGAGTTTTTTCTTGGTTTTATGAGCGTATTCGCAGTCTTTTAAATGTCTCGCCGTTACTCAATGTGACCCTGCATTACCTTCCGTTAGCTCCTATTACTTTGCCTTCAAAAGTGGAAATTTCCTCTGTAAAACTGAACCCATCAATTATTGAAAGCCGTTTTGGGTTTACTGTTTGTTTAGATAGATATCGCTAGTTCAGTTTCATTTTTTTGAAAGCGTTATTGAAAAAGCGCAGGGCAAACCCGTCACATAGTTGGATAACTTTTAAGTAGCACAGAGTTGAAGTGTCGTACCTCTAAAATGCAAAGGAATTAACATGATTAATGAAATGAAACGCCCGTCTCTCGAAGATGTTTTAAGTTATGAAAACAGCGATGTGGTCTATCGTTTTCAAAAAACCTACGGAATAGCAGAAAGTGAATCACACGATTTATTTGAGCAGGTCAAAAAGTGGCTATGGCTTGCAAATGAGAGGCGCTTTGATGGGGTAAAAGAGGGGTTATCAATAGACCACCCAATCGTGGTCATCGACGAGATGTGGCATAACTTTGTGCTGTTTACTAAAGAGTACTCTGCTTTTTGTTCTGAGCTTTTCGGATACTACATTCATCATGGACCTGCGACAAAAGCCGAAGAAGACGAACATAAAAGTAGCTTGAGAAATATTCCCAAGAAAGAACGCGCAAAGTACCGTATGGACCAGAAACGCCCTCAATACGAATACATATACGAGAAACTAGGGAAAGACACCTTCGTAAAGTGGTATCACGATTTCCCTAGAAAATACAGTTTTCGAAAACTAGCTGAAATGCACCTAAAAGCACTCGACGATATGGTGCTTATCGAACCTCCTACTGAAGCTAAACGGTCATCCCAAAAAGTGCCGGAACAAGCTTCGTTGGCGATGTAACTGTCGCCATGTACCGAGTTTTTGACCAGTCTTTGGTCATTAAACACAACCATTAAAAACACAACCTTTAACACTTAAGGAATAAACTATGAAAAACCTAGATAACCAACAAGAAAAAGTAGAAATCATTGAAACTGCATTGTTAGAAAGCGTTGGTGGTGCTGGTCCTGACGACGGTGATTGGTGTGGCATCTCATGCTCAATCTTCTCGTACGACGTTTGTAACATTGATTTCTGTCATACGTCTCGTTAAGCGGGGTTAATTCTAGCCCTGTTATGAAGCGCTTCTTTTCATATGAAGAGAAGCACTTCAACTTTTTCATTTTATTAGTCTTTTTAGCTTTGCTCTTATTGGGAAATCAACCATGATCGAATTTATAAAGAAGCTATCACTTATCTCGGTGTTAATAGCGACGCTTTTCATTGGTTCAGCCAATAGCGAGGAGAGCCTTGTTGATACCGAGAAGTTTCTCGGTTCAAGTAGTATAAAAATTAAATATCGTTGTTATGATATTTTTGGAAGTTATGATGCATGGATGGACACACTCAAAGAGAAAAATGGGTGGTTCAAAGGCTTTCTTCTTTCATTTATCTTCTCTGAAGACAAATACGATGAGTATGAAGATAAGCTCGATTGCTATGTGATTGAGTACCCTAGCGGTGGCGCTGTTGTTTCTGGCTATTTAGTTGTACCTAAAAGACAATCATTTGAAGCCAAATACCCCACTATTATTTTTAACCGTGGTGGTAATCGCAGCTATGGTTCGCTCACGTTTACCCATCTTTTTAACTATATTTTTCCAATCGCTGACCAAGGTAACGCTATATTCGCCAGCCAATACCGTGGATTGCATACAGACAAACCAGATGAATTTCCAGATGAGTTCGGCGGGAAAGATGTCAGTGATGTTATTAACATTACTAAAGAAGCGCTTCTAATGCCCTTTGTCGATGCAAACCGGCTTTACATGGTGGGACAAAGCCGTGGCGCCATGATGACATATATGTCACTAAAACAAGAACCGCTGCCTATTAAAGCCATTGCGACAATGGGCAGTATGGTCGACCTTCATGAACAAATGACATTTCGCCCTGGTTTTGAAAATTTATATAAAAAGCTAATCCCCGAGTACTCAGTCAATAAAGACGAGTTACTAACCGCACGTTCAGCGGCATATTGGGTCGAGTCCCTTCCTGACATTCCTATCTTGCTTCAACATGGAGATGAAGATGACCGTGTAAACTTGGCGCAAGTAGAGCGATTTGCAGCGCTATTAGAAAGGGCGCAAAAGGAACACAAACTCATTGTATATCGTGGTGCTAGCCACAGCCTTAACGAGGCTCGAAAAGAATCAATCGATGACATGCTCAAATGGTTCAGCAGCGTTGAACAGCCAAACAAGCAGAATACTGACTAAGAATTGGAAATAATTTGGTTATGGTTACTTGCAAAAGTTATACGCGTCATCAAGCTCTTATCGATACTTTAGACGAATGGTTGATAGAAGCGCAGGGGAGATTGGGGCTGATAGGAACTGGTTCGTTCTTTCTTGAGCAGCATAGACCCGACAGTGATGTCGATTTGATCATTATTAAACATGCACCATTTTACGAAAAAAGAGTAATTGAGAAGGACGGTATTCTTTTCGACATTACAGTTTGTAGTCCCGCTGCGCTTAATTGGTTTTGTGAAAAAAGCTATCACAAAGTGCAATGGCAGCAGTCTCTAGTTCTTGGAAAAGTGCTAGAGGATAAAACAGGAAAAATTCATACCTTCATTTCAAAAGTAGAGCGCTCATTGGAGAGTGAACCAGTTAGTTCATATGAAATACGCCAGTTAAAGGGAAGTATCCTGAACAACATGAGAAAACTTGAACAGAATCAGGGGTTATCTTTTTTGAAAATGCGAACTTACACCGACTGGATAATCAACATATATCAGCTTTTGTGCATTCATAAAGGTGTAGTTGCAAAGCGTCATTTACCAATAATGTGTGCCGATATCGCGCAGAACTTTCCCCAACTAAATGCTTATATTTGCGATGATAGTAAAGATGAACTTTCGAGCAGCTTTCTTCTAGAAATGTCAGATTTTACGCAGAAAGTGTTATCCCAAGTAAGCCCTGAGATTACTGATCTGGGTGTGTACAAGCGTCTTGAGTTATCAACGGGTCGTTAAGGGGAGTTTAATGAAAGTTAGTGATTTGTTTCGCAAACAAGCGGTCGAAAACGCTTCAAAACGCCTTGAAGGAAGTGTCATCCTGATCAATGTGCCGTCGTTCAGGTTACTATCATGCTTTTTAGTTTTTACCGTCCTTACCGGTATTGTTTTCATCGCAAATAGCACTTTCAGCAGCTACGAAAGAGTAGAAGGAATTCTAAAAAGTGTAGGAGGAGAGTTAAAAGTTTATCCAAGCAAAACTGGCGTAGTGCAACAGCTATTTGTCCACGAAGGTCAGGAAGTCAAAGTTGGAGATAGCATTGGTGTTATTAGAACCAGTGTATCAAAAAGTGACGGCCAGTCAGAGGAAGAACGTGAAAAATTGCAAATAGAGGCGCAGATTCAAAATTTAGTCAAGCAGAAGCAGTTTACGGTTGAACGCTATAAGTTGGAATCAAAAAGGCTAAAAAGCACGCTTTTGGGGGCGAGCCAACGTTTGGAATCAGTCGAACAACAATTAGCGTTAAACGCAGAACACTTGCAAATCAATCAAAAGTTGCTTCGTGCCAGGACGCTTATGCATAAAACGGGAAATGTTACTAATGTCGAAGTGGAAAGTGCGCGTATAGAAGTATTGACCGTTAAGGGAAAAGCGCAGCAATATCAAGCAGAGGTGGAAAAACTCAAAACAGACATTGAGCGATCTCAAAATGATCTCTCAGGACTCCCCACTGCAGAATTAAGTGAACTAGCGTCTTTAGATAATGATATTTCTGCCTTAAAACGTCAATTGATCAAGCTTGAAAACCAGATTGAGATTTTAGTGCAAGCCCGACAACCTGGCATTATTACAAACATCAACGCACCTGAGGGGGAGTTGGCGCATCATGATTTTCCTTTGTTATCGATAGCATCGTTGGACAGGGAATTAATCGCAGAGTTATACGTTCCGTCCCGGGCCCGTGCATTTATCGCTGATGGACAATCTGTTTTTGTCAGATTTGACGCTTTTCCACACCAATTTTATGGCGACCTACATGGGAAAGTCTATGAGGTCTCTAACATGTTGCTCTTTCCTAGCGATTGGCCTAACCCTCTCAACCTTAAACAGCCGGTTTATCGTGTGAAAGTGAAGCTCGACAGTCAGGCAATGCTTGTTGCTGGTGAGCCAGTTAACCTTCAACAGGGGTTATTTTTGGACGCAGACATCGTGTTAGAAAGACGGACCATCTTAGATTATTTGATCAGTCCTATTTTAGAAATCAAAAATAATCTGCGTTGATTAAGAAACTATATTAAGGATTTGTGTGGTGAAGAATAAACTCCCTATCTGTTTGCAAACAGAACGAGCAGAATGCAGCTTAGCGTGCTTGGCTATGGTTTTGGGGTATTACAACCACCATACAGATTTGATAGAGCTTCGTAAGCAATATCATATTTCAAGTAATGGACTGAATCTGGAAAATGTAACCACCATTGCTAATGATCTTAAACTTATAACTCGTCCACTACGTTTGGATGTAGACGGCCTAAAGAGTTTGCGAACGCCCTGTATTTTACATTGGAATATGAACCACTTTGTCGTTCTTAAATCTGTGCATCGTAACCATATAGAAATTCATGACCCCGCTAGCGGCCACAGAAAGATCTCGATGGAGGAAGTTAATAACTCTTTCACAGGAGTGGCACTAGAAATCTACCCTAGCTCTACTTTCGAGCATAAAACAGATAAACCTAAAATATCTCTAAAACAGCTATGGACGGATATTGTTGGGCTTAAGCGAAATGTAATCAAAGTCTTGGTTTTGTCTTGCGTCATTCAAATATTTGTTTTGTTAGCGCCATACTATTTACAAACTGTTATTGACCAGGTGCTACCTACCAGTGATGAGAACTTACTCTTAGTTTTGGTATTTGGATTCTTCCTCGCATTGCTATTTCAGCAAGCTGCTACATTACTACGAACCTATGTCATCTTATATCTAGGTACCACGTTTTCTGTGCAGGTGGCGACGAACCTATTTAGGCATATGACAAGTTTACCCCTCAATTTTTTCGAGAAACGAGATGTGGGAGATGTTGTCACAAGGTTTGAATCTCTAAATCGCATAAGAGACTTTTTAACCAACAGCTTTATAGAAGCGATTGTTGATGGCGTGATGGCTATTACTGTATTGACCATCTTATTTTATTACGACAGCCAGTTAACATTTATCATCCTCGGATTTGTCGCATTTTATACAATATACCGTTTAATAGCATTTAGAGCGTTTAGAAATCAGACAGAAGAAGAGGTAGTTACTCGCGCTAAAGAGCGCAGTAATTTTATTGAAACCGTTCAAAATGTACAAACTATCATGTTGTTTGATGCACAGCCTAAAAGAGTGTCGCAGTGGAACAATCTATACGTTGACAATGTAAATTCTGGGCTGGTCGTGCGTAAAACTAAAGCATGGTACCAAGTTGTAAATTCAATGGTATTTGGAATTGAAAATCTGTTAATAATTTTCTTTTTGGCGAGTGCGATTCTCGAGGGAAGCTTAACTGTCGGTATGCTAACGGCGTATGTTGCCTATAAACAGATATTTACGCGTAGCTACAGTACGCTAGTTGATAAACTAATGGAGTTTAAAATGCTTGGCATGCATATGGAACGTGTATCTGAAATAGCCCTTACAGATCCTGTTATTGATAATGGTATCAATAGTGCGGAAAAATTCGAAGGGAAATTGGCACTATCTGGCTTAAGTTTCGGTTACGATGATTTTTCAACACCTGCGTTAAAAGACATCGATCTCTATGTTGAACCCGGTGAGCACATCGCAATAACAGGTCCTTCAGGCTCTGGAAAGACAACCCTGGCGAAGATTATTCTTGGGTTGATCGAGCCTACAGGCGGCAAAATGCTCGTAGATGGTCGAGATATTAAAGAGTTTGGCAAGCGCAATTATCGACGTGGTGTTGCCGCAGTGATGCAAGATGATCGTCTATATGCAGGTTCAATTCTGGACAACATTTGTCTATTTGCTCCGGAGCCAGACCTAGAGTTTGCTCAAAAATGTGCTGAAATGGCACAAATACACAAATCAATTCTACGTAAGCCGATGGGATACAACTCATTACTTGGAAGTATGGGAATGTCCCTGTCTGGTGGAGAAAAACAGCGTCTTATACTAGCTAGGGCGTTATACAAAAGACCATCTTTATTATTGATGGACGAAGCTAGCAGTAACTTAGACGTAAAGACAGAGTATGCGATAAATACAGCAATAGCTGAGTTGAACATCACGCGCATAATTATTGCTCATCGTCCGCAGACCATCAGAAATGCGGACAAGGTCTACCGCTTAACACCGAAAGGGTTAATCAGTATCGACGAAAAAACCATGGACAGCAGAACGGTTAAACATCTTGAAAAACAAACACATTCTTCTGACCGCAATACGCTGAATCTGGCAGAAATATAGGAGAAAGGGTTGTGAGAATTACTTTAGATACCACCGATGTATCAGTCCCACATAAGGCTGCATTTGACAAGCTGATAGCGCGTTTTGAACATCTCGATATTTTCGCTATCTTCGGTTATGGGTCCTATTTCACCGGGAATTATGGTCCAAATAGTGATATTGATATTTATCTGGTAACCCGTTCGTCAAGCTACGAGAGGTTTCAAATAAACATAGACGGCTTAAAGTTTGAAGTAACCCACGTGGGTGGGAAACGCTTTCAGTCAATGATCGAAAATGGTGCTACTGCTGTGATTAATGGCTTGCATAGGTCTTCTATATTGTACAGTAAGCCTGGAGTAGCGCATCGCATGGTCGAGCTGGCCAACGAGCGATTTTACGCAGGTCCAATAGAGTACGAAACGCCTCACTTTGACATCCAAATCCGAAGTAGAACGGGTACGATATTGGATGACTTACGTGATGCCAGTGATATGGTTAGTATTAATATTCTTTCCTCTCAATTAGTTAATGCCTGCTTTACAGTACTTTGTTTTCGTTTTGGTTTATGGAAATTGGGAAGTAAATATCTGATACAACAAACTAATATGGTTGCTCCAGAAATTGGCCAGCTCATGAGCGACCTCATAAGCACTTCTGAACATGAGCTGATACAGTCTATTGCTGAAAAGTTGGTTGAAGAAACGCTGGCCCCCATTGGTGGCTTATTAAAGCCTGGAGAAAAAGTCATTTTTTAGCTGTCTTTGAAGTTTTCCTGATACCTATTAACCTAGCGTTTAAAAAGCTAGCGATACAAATGCGGGTTTCGCCATCTCATCTTGTTTTATTCCTATGTAGTGCGAACTGATGTTTTTCCTGTTGCCATGGAAATGTTACACTACACACCATTTTTTACTGAAAAAGCTTTGGAACAAAAAAGGCTTCGTTGCAAGTCTGTTATGTCATAAATAAGCAATTCAAGGTCTTTAATGCTGTTAGAGAGTGATGTATCGCTCTTTATTTGTTGGATTAAACAAGGTTTTACATTGAAAAGCATCCCGGGGTCTATTGACCGAAAGCTATCTGTTGCTCCAATGCTGGATTGGACAGATCGTCACTGCCGCTATTTCTTGCGTCTTATTTCAAAGCACACATTGTTGTATACCGAAATGGTTACAACCGGCGCTATTATCTATGGCAAAGGCGATTATTTGGGCTTTAACAATGAAGAGCACCCTGTAGCAGTGCAGCTTGGCGGTAGCGATCCGAGTGATATGGCGCGCTGCGCCGTTTTATCGCAGCAACGCGGTTATGATGAAGTGAATATAAACGTTGGTTGCCCCAGCGATAGAGTGAAAAACGGGAGTTTTGGTGCATGTTTGATGGCCCAGCCGGAAACGGTCGCTGAATGCGTTGCGGCTATGCAGCGAGAAGTCGATATCCCCGTTACGGTAAAATGCCGTATTGGAATTGATGATATGGATGAGGACGAAGATTTTTCTCGTTTTATAAATATTGTGGCAGATGCTGGCTGCGATACCTTTATTGTGCACGCCAGAAAAGCGTGGTTGCAGGGGCTGAGCCCAAAAGAAAACCGTGAGATTCCGCCTCTTAACTACCCTAGAGTTCACCGTTTGAAGGCTGCTCGCCCTGAGCTATCTATCAGCATAAACGGTGGTATAAAGACATTAGAAGAAACGAAAACGCAGTTGACTGAAGTAGACGGCGTAATGATTGGTCGTGAGGTTTATGCTAACCCTTACATGCTGTCTAATGTTGATAGTGAGATTTTTGGCGATGAGCAAAGTCGCGTTCTCTCTCGCCGCGAACTTGTCATAAAAATGCAAGAGTATATTGCGCGACAAGACGAACCTTATTTCAAGCCATGGCATGTTGCTCGTCACATGTTGGGCCTTTTTCAAGGTCAAGCTGGGGGGCGCATTTGGCGTCGTTATTTGAGTCAAAATGGCACGGGTAAAACACCTGATCCCGATCTTTTAATGAATGCGCTTGATGCCGTTGAGAAGGCTCAAAAAGAGGTGGCATATTACAATAGTCAAAAAGACTAATTTGTTAGTGTTTTTGACTAAAGTTTAATTATTGTACAAGTTTGTGATTGTTCTTGTTTGCCAAGTGCTTTGTATGAATTCTATTTTATTCAATGGCTTACCAATTATTTTCGGTGTTGGCACATCTCTCGCAATCAGTTAAGTATCGCAACGACAACGTGTTGTTGCACTGACTTAACATTCGAGGGAAACTATGAAAACTTCACTAATTGCAGCGACTTTACTTTCAGCAAGCATGATGAGCGGCGCAGTAAGCGCGCAAGAGTCAGTGCTTCAAACTTTGTTAACTGATATGGTTTCAACAGCAGTCAGCGTAACGGCGAATGAGATTAGCGCAGACGTTTATCAAACGGTAGCTAATACGTCATACCACTTTGAGTTAGATGGCAATAACGATACTCATTCAGGTAGTGTAAGTGTCACCGATTTAGCATCAAACTCAGACATGTCTGATTCATCTGACGCAAATGACGCAGAATAAACTGCTTAGATTACAAAAGCGCCCTAGGGCGCTTTTTTTATGTCTACAATATAAGCTGATCCTGATGCGTCACCATGCTCATCGCGTTGTGGTGTACCAACAACCACGGTACTGTCAGAAATAGCAATATTCCAACCAAACCTATCATCTACTGCGCCATCTTTAGCTGCCCGTTTTGAATCAAATTGCCAGCGTCCCTCTCGCCTTTTAAAAATGTAGAGTGCCCCAGCATTACTTACTTCGTCTTCTTCGATTCTGGCATTGATTGCTTTAATATCATGGTGCATGGCACTAATAACTGCTGTATCGCCAGATAAGGCTATGCCTCGCCCAAATCTGTCATCGGCACGGCCATCAGGTGCGAGAAGTTTTTGTGACTGTTTCCAAACGCCTTTGTGCCTCTCAAAGACATAAACTGAGCCAGCGTCAACACCAACACCTTCAATGTCATCCCGACGTGCAGAGATGAGGGCTGTGTCTTTGCTAACCGCAACTCTAACGCCAAAAATATCGGTATCGTCTCCATCTGAAGCCATGAGCTTACCTTGTTGACGCCATACATTGTTTTCAAATGAATAGGCGTAAACAGCCCCTGCATTATCAGATTGCTCGTCATGTAAATCTGCGCCCACAAGTAATGTATGGCCATCAAGTGCGACACTGATACCATACAAATCACCTGCACCACCGTCAGGGGCAGTTAGCTTAGTCTTGAATTGCCATGCCATGTTGCTTCTTTCAAATACATAGACAGCACCAGCATCGCTATAGGTCGTGTCATGGTGTGGCGCGCCAATGACGAGAAACTCATCAGAAAGCGCAATGCTCTGGCCAAATGTATCGCTTTCTTTGGCATCATGTGCGGTCAAAATCTGCGTTTGTGACCACGCAGTACCATCGAATTCAAAGGCAAAAACTGCGCCCGCGTCCTTTTTTGCATCATCTCTATTTCTCACCCCCAACATTGCAAAAGGGTATTTCAACGCGACGTTACCACCCAGCGTATCGTTTTCACCTAAAGGCGCGGCGACTAGTTTTGCTCGTTGTAGCCATTTATCGTCTGTTTTAGCAAAAATGTATGCCGCTCCTGCATCTATTACTCCCTGAACATCTGCCTTAAATGCACCAACCAGCACGCTGCCATTATCAATGGCTACGCTATAACCAAAGTGATCGCCTGCATTACCGTCAAGTGGAAAAAGTTTTTGTTCGTCGGCCAAGGTGCCAAAAATAAAAACGAAGGGGATACAGCGCGCTAAGCGCGCGGCAAATAGAGGTTTTTTCACTGTTATAGCTGCCTTAGTAAAAGTCACCACCAAATTAAATAGTGCATGGATGTGCCTCAATACTTAATCGACGAAATGGAATATTGCTGAGATACATGAAAGACCACAATTCGAGCGAGGTGAATGAGAGAGTTTTGGGCCAAACAATGACCAGTAATCTCACTTGGTCAATTTCACAAAGTTAGTGGTGAAAAATACTAATTGTTAGTTTGTATATTTTAAATACAAACAAATTATTTCACCAAAAATTCAATAAAATTATATTTATCAATGGCTTAAATAGTTGGCACGTCGATTGTAACAGTACAAGAGAATCCAATAGGAAATCCAGCGAAGCAGAACGTAAAGCGGTACAGGGCTGGTAACCACATTATATTTTTAACGGAGAAATAATCATGGGTATGTTTTCGCGTATTAACGATATTGTTCAAGCCAACATTAACGCAATGCTAGACAAAGCTGAAGATCCGGAAAAAATCATTCGATTGATCATTCAGGAAATGGAAGAAACCTTGGTTGAAGTGCGCACTGATGCAGCACGTTATATTGCAAAGCAAAAAACGCTAGCACGTCAGATTGATGGTGCCAACAAAGAGATAAGTGGCTGGCAAGACAAAGCGCAGCTTGCAATGAATAACGACAAAGAGTCACTGGCGAAAGCGGCGCTTATTGAGAAGCAAAAATATGTCAACAAGCTCGCGTCTCTTGAAGAACAGCACAAGCATTTGTCTGAGAGCATTGACAAGATTCAGCAAGATACGTCGCGACTGAACAGTAAATTAGCCGAAGCGAAGGCGAAACAAAAGACACTGGTTCAGCGCAGAAACTCGGCTCAAACCCGTCTCAAAGTAAAGCAAGCCGATCACGAAAGTAAGATTGACGATGCGATGACGCGTTTTGAAAACTACGAACAGCGAATTGATTACCTAGAAGCGCAGGTTGATGCCTACGATTTAACGCAATCAAACGAAGCAAATTCACTTCAAGCGCAGTTTGATGCAATGCAGGCTGATGAAGCCATTGAGAAAGAGTTAGAAGAACTGAAAAAGAAGAAGGTTGCATAAGCAGCCTTCACAAAAACACAAACCGCATTTAGCAAAGTAAAGACAGTGGAGAAAATCATGAAAATGCCATCACAAAAACGTATGTATAGAGACTTAGATTCAGGCGTTATCTCAGGTGTTTGTGCAGGGGTTGCACGCTACTTTGATATAGACGCGGTTTGGGTTCGAGCAGCGGCAGTGGTCAGTCTTTTTATTGCAACGCCTTTAACACTTATTGCATATATTGCTGCCGTCATCCTGTTACCGAGGATGGTGTAATGAAAAGTTTCTTAATCGCATTGGTGATTGCCATCATATTGATGAATTGTTTCGGCAATCTTGTAGACAGTTGGTTAGGTATGCACATTGTTATGTCTGACGAACTGTTGGGGCCTTGGGAGAATATTGCTGTGCTCTCTCTTATCGGTGTTGTTTTGGTCATTGTAGGGTTTGTGGTTGCTGTTAGTGTTATTGGCACCATCATGCTTGGACTAGGAGCAGGTTTGTTGGCATTGTTCGTAGTTGGTGTGAGCGCATTCTGGCCAATCATTATCATTGCGCTAGCACTTTATGCACTTAAAAAGCGGAACTCTGCTAGGTATCAGCAAAGAAATAGACACTATATGCATAATTCTTTATAGGCAATATAAGACAATTTAAGTTGTGTTTACGTAGCAAAAGATGATGTTATAAAGGCAACCGTAACAAAGGTTTCGCATTTGTCACACAGGGTAAAATTCATGTAGCCGGCAGCCGTCGGCTACGTGTCATTAAAAAGGAAGGTTGGTGTTCATATGAGACAATCAATTAATGCAAGATGGATAGCGATTGTCGCTGTAATTGTTTTTGTACTTTTCTGGCTTATTGGCTGGTATTGGAGCTTTTCACCGGACACCTATGATGTAAAAGCGCGTTTGCAAGAGAGTACTTCGGTAGAGAACCCAACGCAAATAGCGGGTTATACACTTACTTCAACCATGATTGACGTGTCAGAAACCTTGCTTAACAAGCCTGGAGGTTACCTTTCCAACGACGTTACGCCTCCCGGCCTTTTTCTAGACAATATGCCTGCGTGGGAATTCGGAGCGCTAGAGATGGTGCGAGACCTTGCTCTGTCAATGCGCAAAGACTTTAGTCGCTCGCAGTCTCAATCGATAGAAAATCCATATTTAACAAAGGCTCATCCTAAGTTCAATATGGACCATCGAAGCTGGATGTTACCGTCATCAGAGTCAAGTTATGCTGATGGAATTGCGTTGCTCAAACAGTACAGAGACGAATTGGCCAGTACACGTAATGCTGACAGTCAGTTTTACACTCGTGCCGATAATTTGCGCGAATGGCTCAAACAAGTGGAAAAACGTTTGGGTAGCTATTCACAAAGGCTCAGTGCCAGCGTAGGATCGGCGAGAATCAATACCGACCTAGCAGGCGATGCAAATGCAAGACAGTCATCACCGGTATCAAGTCAACGAGTTGTAAAAACGAGCTGGTGGAAGCTGGATGATAACTTTTACGAAGCACGCGGTGCGACGTGGGCTTTATTGCATTTCCTCAAAGCGGTAGAAATTGAGTTCTATGACGTTTTGGATGATAAAAATGCATTGGTAAGTCTCCAACAGATAATCAGAGAACTCGAGGCAACACAGCAAACGGTTTACAGCCCAATGATTCTAAATGGAAGCGGCTTTGGTATGTTAGCTAATCACTCGTTAGTAATGGCAAACTATATTTCTCGTGCAAATGCCGCTTTAATTGAACTTTCAGAACTGCTTAATCAAGGATAATTAATGAAAAAAGGTCTTTTGGCGGCTGCATTAGGTTGCGCGTTGATCTCGACATCATCTCACGCCGACACTATTCTGGGCGTGTACGTTGGTGCACAAATATGGCAAACAGACACGTCAGGCGGATTTGCAGATAGTAGCAGTACCGCGGACTTTAGTTTTGACGATGAGTCTAACACCGCACTTTATATCGCTTTTGAGCACCCTGTACCCTTTATTCCTAATGTAAAAATCAATCGTACGTCGTTAGACAATACCGGCTCAACGGTATTGACGACGAACTTTACGTTTGATGGCCAGTTATACACAGCGAATAGCGAAGTGAACTCGGATGTAGAGATAGATGCCACTGACTTTATTCTTTACTATGAGCTTTTCGATAATGACGTTGTTAGTTTTGATCTAGGTGTTAATGCCAAGTATATCGACGGTACACTCGGTGTTGTGGATAGTGCAAGTAACACAGCGGGAAGCGTGGAATTTTCTGGTGTAATACCAATGGCATATTCTAAGGTTCAATTGGGTCTGCCGTTTACCGGGCTTTCAGCCTATTTTGAAGGCAGCTATCTGTCATTTGACGATCACGAGGTAAGCGATTATCAAGCTGCAGTGCAATATTCCTTTATAGAAAGCATAGCAATAGATATGACACTTCAACTGGGTTACAGAAATGTCACGGTAGATATTGAAGACTTAGACGATGTCTACGCTGATATGGAGTTTGATGGCGTCTTCGCAGGATTAGAGCTGCATTTTTAATATGTTGCCGTAGTTTTTAAATGGCGTGATTGGGTCTCAGTTCACGCCTTTTTTATTTCAACATCGCTTTTAAGCACTTTCCGTAATAAAAAAGTTTCATTTATTCTTTTCTCTTCTTGAAGAAAGTCGTTAGCCTTAGCGCCATTGATAAAAGGCTAAAAGACTATGTCACAAGATTCTAATTCGAACTCAGCGCCAGGCGCCGTATTAAACGAACAACAATGGAATGCAATTACGCAGGCCATTGCGGGGTTAAATCGCGATCAACTTACTTGGGTAAGTGGGTATGCTGCGGGTATGGCGGCAGCGCAAGGTGGTGCGGTAGCACCTATGATGCAAGCGCAAGCTGCGCCTGCGGGTGATGCGCCAACACTGACCATTTTATATGGTTCACAAACCGGTAATGCGAAAGGCGTGGCAGCACAGTGCCAAGCAAAAGCAGAAGAAGCAGGGTTTAATAGCAAGCTCGTTAGCATGGCAGACTACAAGCCACGTAACCTGAAAGGCGAAACTCACGTTGCTGTTTTCGTTAGTACTCATGGTGAAGGTGACGCGCCTGATGATGCTATTGAGTTACATGAATTTATCGCTGGCAAGAAAGCGCCTAAGCTCACCAATACAAAGTATGCTGTTTTAGGCTTAGGTGATAGCAGCTATGAGTTCTTCTGCCAAACAGGTAAAGATTTCGATGAGCGCTTAGGCAAGCTTGGTGGTAAAGCCATTGTCGACCGCCTTGATTGTGATGTTGACTATGAAGCTGAAGCCGAAGCATGGCTAAGCAAACTTATTGAGTCGCTTAAAGAAGATTTCAGTGCTGCGTCAGCACCTGCAGTAGCAGCGCAAAGCGGCGCAGCTGTTCACGGTGTTGCGGCACAGACGTACACTAAAAAAGCCCCGTTTAAAGCATCTTTGATTGAGTCATTGAAGATAACAGGGCGCGACTCTGTAAAAGACATACGCCATATCGAAATTAGCCTCGAAGATTCTGGCATAACGTACCAGCCCGGTGACGCGCTAGGTGTGTGGTTTAAAAATGCACCATCATTGGTCTCTGAGCTTATTGGTCTACTTTCTTTGGACGGCAACACCGAAGTGGTGGTGGCCGAATCAAGTATGCCTTTGTCTGAAGCATTGACTGCTAAGCTTGAGCTTACATTAAGTTATCCTAATTTTATTAAGTCTTACCAAGCGGCCACTGGCTCTGAAAGTTTAGCGGCATTAATGGAAGACAAAGCGCAGCTTCGTACCTATATGGCTGAACGTCAGATAATTGATATTGTGCGAGACCATCCAGGTTCTCTGACTGCTCAGCAGTTAGTTGATTCACTGCGCCCGCTAACGCCACGTTTGTATTCAATTGCATCAAGCCAAGCTGAAGTGGAAGAAGAAGTTCATTTAACGGTAGCACACGTTGATTATGAAGCTTTTGGTCATCGCCATCAGGGTGGTGCATCGGGTTTCTTGTGCGAATACCTTGAAGAAAACGGTGAAGTGGATGTGTTTGTAGAAAACAATGACAATTTCCGTTTGCCTGCAGATCCAAATACCCCAGTTATTATGGTTGGTCCAGGCACAGGTATAGCGCCATTTAGAGCCTTTATGCAAGAGCGCGACGCTCAGGACGCAGAAGGCAAAAACTGGTTGTTCTTTGGAAACCCACACTTTACGCAAGACTTCTTGTACCAAGTAGAGTGGCAGGGGTATGTGAAAGACGGCCTGCTGGACAAAATTACATTGGCATTCTCACGTGACCAAGAAGAAAAGGTATACGTTCAACATCGTTTATTAGAAAACGGCAAAGAAGTATACGAATGGCTTGAACAAGGTGCACATTTCTACGTTTGTGGTGATGCAATGCACATGGCAAAAGATGTAGAAAATGCCTTAATTACTATTGTTCAAGAGCACGGCGGAAAATCTGAAGCTGATGCTAAAGCCTATATTGTTGAGTTGCGTAAAGCGAAACGTTATCAGAAGGATGTCTATTAATGAGTAACGAAAAATCACCATTTATCGTTGAAGGCAAACTGGCTGACAACGAACGCCTTAAGCGCGAAAGTAATAACTTGCGCGGTACTATTGAAACCGATTTGAAAGATGATCTAACCGGCGGATTTACTGCGGATAATTTCCAGCTTATCCGCTTCCACGGCATGTATCAGCAGGACGATCGCGATATTCGCGCAGAGCGTTCAAAACAAAAACTAGAACCGTTGCACAATGTGATGCTTCGCGCGCGTTTACCGGGTGGTGTTATCACGCCTGATCAGTGGCTAGCCATTGACAAATTTGCGGCAGATCATTCTATCTATGGCAGCATCCGTTTAACAACGCGTCAAACGTTCCAATTCCACGGTGTGTTGAAGCCAAAAATTAAATCGATGCACCAGATGCTAAACAAAGTCGGTATCGACTCAATTGCCACTGCCGGTGACGTTAACCGCAACGTGCTATGTACCTCGAACCCAGTTGAGTCTGCACTTCACGTTGAAGCATTTGAATGGGCTAAAAAAATTAGTGAGCACTTGCTTCCTAAAACCCGCGCCTACGCGGAAATTTGGTTAGACGGCGAAAAAGTAGAAACCACCGAAAAGCCTGTTGAGCCCATTTTAGGTGATAACTATTTGCCACGTAAGTTTAAAACTACCGTGGTTATTCCGCCGCAAAACGACGTAGACGTACATGCTAACGATTTGAACTTTGTAGCCATTGCCGAGAACGGCAAGCTAGTGGGCTTCAATGTACTTGTGGGCGGCGGTCTTGCGATGACACACGGTGACAAGAGCACGTACCCGCGTAAAGCCAGTGATTTTGGTTTTATTGGGCTAGAAAACACCCTAGATGTTGCCGCGGCGGTTGTTACCACGCAGCGCGATTGGGGTAATCGTGTCAATCGTAAAAACGCAAAGACAAAGTACACACTTGAACGTGTTGGTGTGGAAAACTTTAAAGCCGAAGTTGAAAAGCGCGCTGGTGTAACGTTCCAAGAAAGTCGTCCGTACGAATTCACTGGGCGTGGCGATCGCATTGGTTGGGTTGAAGGTATCGACGGCAAATATCATCTTACGGTTTTTATCGAAAATGGCCGTATTTTGGATTACCCGAACAAAACCTTGAAAACAGGTTGTGCAGAGATTGCCAAAATTCACAAAGGCGATTTTCGTTTAACGGCAAACCAGAACCTGATTATTGCTGGCGTGGCGCCTCAAGACAAAGATGCCATCGAGTCTTTAGCAAGACAGCATGGGCTTATAGCACCAGAGGTGTCTAATCAACGACTTGATTCGATGGCGTGTGTAGCACTACCTACATGCCCACTAGCAATGGCCGAAGCCGAGCGTTATTTACCTGATGCGGTAACCGAACTTGAAGGGTTGTTGGCGAAACACGGCCTTGAGCAGGATAGCGTTATCTTCCGTGTAACGGGTTGCCCGAATGGTTGTGGTCGCGCCATGTTGTCAGAAGTTGGCTTAGTGGGTAAGGGGCCAGGTAAATACAATTTACACCTTGGCGGTAACCGGGAAGGTACACGTATTCCGCGTATGTATCGTGAAAATATTAGTGAACAAGAGATCATGGCAGAACTTGATACGCTTTTAGGCCAGTGGGCTAAAGAGCGTAATGCTGGCGAAGCCTTTGGCGATTTTGTTGTTCGCGCCGGTATCGTTAAACCAGTAGTAGACTCCGCACGGGATTTCTATGACGCATAGTATAGCGACAACGCAGCAACCATTGTCACTTGATATCAGCAAAGAAGCATTAGCAGATATCAATGAAACGTTGGAAACCATGACGGCGCAAGAGCGAGTAGCTTGGGCGTTTGAAAATTTGCCAGATACGCACATTGTCTCGTCGAGCTTTGGCGCGCAGTCGGCAGTAATGCTGCATATGCTTACGCAAGTGCAACCGGATATTCCGGTTGTGCTCACTGACACAGGTTATCTTTTTCCTGAAACGTACAAATTCATTGATGATTTGGTACAAAAATTAAGTCTTAACCTGCATGTTTATCGCTCGGATATGTCATCAGCATGGCAAGAGGCGCGATTCGGTCGATTATGGGAAAAAGGTATAGACGGTATCGAGCAGTACAATAAGCTCAACAAAGTTGAACCGATGCAGCGCGCATTGTCTGAACTTAATGTTGGTACGTGGTTCGCCGGCCTACGTCGTAGTCAGTCAGATACTCGGGGAAAACTTCCAGTGCTTCAGAAAGTGGGTAAACAGTTTAAGCTGTACCCAATTATTGATTGGAGTAACAAGGACCTTCATTACTACCTTAAAGAAAACGGCCTTGATTATCACCCTTTGTGGGAGCAAGGTTATGTGTCTATTGGCGATTGGCATACCACGCAATCGTTACAAGAAGGTATGAGTGAACAAGATACGCGTTTCTTTGGCCTAAAACGTGAGTGCGGTCTTCACGAATTTGGCGACGGTATCTAACTTACCAAGAATGCTTCTCCTAGAACCGTTTTTAGCGCGCCTAAATACGGTTCATTGGGAGACTTTCCTACCAATGTATATAGCTCACTGCCCACGGGCGTAAACTTGTAATACACCAATGCAACCCCCGATGCCTGACAGGTCAAGTTAATGGTGTCACTAACACAGCGTAAAGTCACTTTCTGACCTTCAACATATTCTCCACTTTCAATTTCACTTGCGTAAATTAACTTCATTTCTTGAAGCGAGAGTAAGTCTGGGTAACTCAATCCCACTGAGGCTAAATTAACTTGTTCGGGAACAGCACGTTTTAAGAACGAAAAAAAGCCTTTCCTTTTATGAAAACCCACTAAGATCCTGGGGACGGGATCGCTGTTTCTCTTGCTTGCTACACTTACCGCTTTGCTAAAAACCTTTGCGTCACGGTGAGTAAGCGTTTTGAGCAGTTGCAGAGTTCGCAATGAAAAACTTCCCGGTCTTGCTACTTCCACAGCGAAAATTTTTCCCCACAGTTCTTGCATAGGAGGGCTATAGATTTCCTCGGCCATTGTACTAAATGCAAAAAACCAATCTGGGTCAAGATTCTCTGCAGTTTGTTCGTTGATCGTGACATTTAGTGCTATATTTAGGACAGCTTGAAGATTGCCGGCTTTTTGTGCTTCTAAGATTTGCTTTCTGCGTTCGATAGCGTGTTTTTGTTTTTTCGGGTCCGGAGACAGCATTGAAGGACTAATGCCTACACGAGCAAACCAAGACAACATGCGTTGGCGACTAACGTCAACCTTTGCGTTGACGTTACTGCGCTCAGTGGAAACACTCTCACTAGTCAGAGGCGTCGATTTTTCCTGAGGTGTTGGCGCTTTTTTCACCTCTTGAGAAAAATGCTGTGGCGTAATCTTCATATTGATGTATTTATTGATATATCTAACGACACTATGAGAGCACTATTGCATTGCATAACTCAATTATCAATGTAATCGTTGCCTTTATACAATGAGTAGCGCATTCTTGTATTGTATATGTTGAGGAAATAAGTGGTAATGTCGGCAATGGATTACGATAATGACGAACTCATCTTTTTAGACGACGATGGGTCAACTGACGAACAAGTACTTCTAGGCAAAGACTGGAACATTCTTATTGTTGATGATGATGAAGAAATTCACACCGTCACACGTCTCGCTTTGTCAGATTTAGTGGTTAACGACAGAAGACTTAACTTCATTCACGCATACTCTGGTAAGCAGGCTAAAGAGTTGCTGCATGAATATGGTAACGAAATTGCCATTATATTGCTCGACGTTGTCATGGAAACAGACGACGCTGGTTTTGATGTAGTGAAATACATTCGCGAAGACATGAAGTTGTTCGAGCCTCGGATAATATTGCGTACTGGCCAGCCAGGTTATGCTCCTGAAGAGCAGGTTATTAAAGTCTATGACATTAACGACTACAAAACCAAAACTGAACTCACCCGGGCCAAACTTCTCACCACCATTATTGCGTCACTTCGTTCATATCAACAGATTATTACCATTAGCCAAAATCGCGCTGGTTTAGAAAAAATTATTACCTCGTCAGCTAATCTTTTTGAAGAACACTCTGTTAAAGCATTTTGTGAAGGCGTTGTCACACAGATCAGTTCACTTATAGGGTTGGATTCCGAAGGTCTACTTTGCGCAAGAGCAGGCTCATTAATCGATAGAGAAGACGAAGATGTCTACGTGCTTGGCGCGGCAGGCGAGTATGCAAAGTACATTAACAAGCCGATAGAAGAATTAAACAAAGAAGAGATCACTGAAAATGTCGCGCGCTGCTTACGGCTGAAAAAGCACATTTTTGAGCCTGGGTTTTCGGTACTCTTTATTAGTCGAGCTGGTTTTGAAGCCGCAGTATACGTACGTCAGACTCATGAAATTAGTGACCTAGACCGCGATTTATTAGAAGTGTTTTTATCAAGCATTTCCGTTGGTTACGAGAACGTCAATTTGTTTCATGAATTGCGAAATGCGGCATTTAGAGATTGGCTTACTCGCCTTCCCAATCGTAATGAATTTATTAACATGCTCGACAAACCGCATATTTTTGCTTGCGAAGATTGTTGTGTAGCACTAATTGATGTTAATCATTTTTCTGATATTAACGATGGATTGGGCCAGGAAGTTGGTAACGATTTATTGCGCGCAATAAGCGATCGTTTTCAAACTGAATTTGATGAAACCGTCAGAAAGGGGCGTATCGGTGCTGACGTTTTTGGTTTAATTGGACCTGCGTCACTGGTTTCGTCAGATTCAATCAATGAAGTATTCTCTTCTTCTTTTCAGGTTGGTGACCATACACTACCGGTGAATGTAACGCTGGGTTTATGCAAGCTTGATAACAAACGAAACATTGGTATCGAGATACTAAAGCGAACGAACATTGCGCTTAATCGGGCGAAGAAAAATCTTACTGATAACTTCGAATATTACGCCAAAGATATTGAAGATCAGACAACGTGGCGATTAGACATGATTCGGCGGCTACGTAGCGACTTTGCAGAGCGCAAGCTCGAGCTTTGGTTTCAACCGCAGGTCGACCTGCTCAGTGAAAAAGTTGTAGGTATGGAAGGGTTACTGCGGTGGCCCGATGGTGATGGTGGGTATATATCCCCAGCGGTTTTTGTTCCACTAGCCGAATATTCCGGACTCATTGTTGATATTGGAGAGTGGGTCTTAGAAGAGTCTTGTCGACGGCTACAGCAGCTCAGGGAACTTAATTTTGGTCATCTCCGAGTAGCCGTAAATATCTCAATTCCTCAGTTCAGAGATCGACTTTTTGTCGACAAGGTGAAGCATGCGTTATCAACAGCGAACTGTGATCCAAGCCTGCTAGAGCTTGAAATTACGGAAAGTGTTGTAATGGACGAACCTCAAATTGTGATCGATGCACTGCGTTCACTAAAAGAGTTTGGTGTAAAAATTGCCATAGATGATTTCGGTACGGGGTTCTCTTCAATGAGTTATTTGCAACAACTGCCGCTAGACCGTTTGAAAGTTGATCGGTCTTTTGTAAAAGATATAAAACCCGGCGCAAGTGCAGTGCTGGCTGAAACCATTGTAACGCTTGGCAATAAGCTAGGTTTGTTGACGATTGCAGAAGGTGTAGAAAAGCGTGAGCAAGCCAGCTACATGATTAAGCTAGGATGCGACGAAGCGCAAGGGTATCTTTATGCTAAGCCTATGCCGTTTGACGATTTATTGAGTCTATTGAAAGAAAATGACTAAGGGGTGAGTGCTTCTTCGACGCTTTTGCGCAGTCTAGGAAGGACTTGAGCTTCAAACCATGGGTTTTTCGCTAGCCATCTATTGTTTCGTCCCGATGGGTGGGGAAGTGCAATACAATGGGGTTCGGCGTGTTTGACTGCATCGGTGAGCGTTCGGTGTTTTTTGAGATAGTATTGCTGAGCGTAACGACCGACATATAGGGTTAGCCTAGGTTTTAGGTGCGTTAGCACTTGGTTATGCCAAGTTGGAGCACACTCTTTGCGAGGTGGGGCATCTGCGTTATTGATATAGCCAGGAAAGCAAAGCCCCATTGGTAATATCCCAATTTTTTCTGGGTTGTAGAAATCACTGGTAGTCAAACCCATCCAGAGACGAAGCCTATCCCCACTGGTGTCGGTAAATGGCTTTCCGCTTTTATGTGCTTTAAGACCAGGCGCTTGACCAATAATAAGGATCTTAGACTTATTATGTAGAGAAAAAATAGGGCGTGGCGTGTGCGGTAAAGCATCTTCACACAGTGCGCACTGACTTATTTTTCTTACTAAGTTCTCGAATTCAGACAATTTTTTCCTAAATATTTCACTCTGTCATACTTCTGTAACATTGATATGGGCCGAATTGACTATCTTTCGTATATACAGTATATTGATTATTAACAGTGATAGACTGTAACACAGGAGAATAGACATGCGTAAAGTAGTACTTGGATTAGCTTTAACAGCTGCATTTGGTATTGCGCATGCGGAATCTGGCAGTAACCAGCTTTTCGATTGCATGGATGCGAAAACATTCGAAATGAATAACCAATGTATGGCCGATAGTATTGGCAATAACATTCGTTTCCGTGATGCACAAGCAAAAGTGATTGAAGTTGCAAGCGAGAGTCAGGGTGACTACGCAATTGCAACAATGACATTTGATCAAGAAAAAATGCATATTGATGTCGTAGCTCACAAAGATGCGTTAAACGCATTAGCTGCGAACCGAAACTAATTTTTAGTTAGTTTAAAAGCCGGCATATCCTGCCGGCTTTTTTGTGCCTGCTAGAAAATTCGGTTTAAACCATTGATCGCCGCAACCCGATAAGCTTCGGCCATTGTTGGGTAGTTAAACGTGGTGTTTACGAAGTAATCAATGGTATTGCCTTCACCTTCTTGCTGCATAATGGCTTGGCCGATGTGCACGATCTCTGATGCACGTTCTCCGAAACAGTGAATACCAAGGATCTTTTTAGTTTCTCGATGAAACAATATTTTCAAACTACCGGTTTGTGTTGAAGCTATTTGTGCACGTGCCAAGTGTTTAAACTGAGCTCTTCCTACTTCATACGGTACTTTTGCAGCTGTTAGCTCTTGTTCCGTTTTTCCAACTGAGCTAATTTCAGGGATCGTATAAATACCTGATGGAATGTCTGCAACTAGCGCTGCGTGCGTCTTTTTCTCTAGCATTGCTTCTGCAGCAAAACGGCCTTGGTTATAGGCTGCCGATGCTAGGCTTGGATAACCTATAACATCACCCACCGCGAATATATTTTCCACATCAGTTTGATAATTCTCGTTAACCCTTAATTGACCTCTACCGTCGGCTTTTAGACCAATGTTCTCAAGTCTAAGTGTGTCTGTGTTTCCTGTACGTCCGTTAGCAAACAAAAGACAATCGGCTCGCATTCGTTTTCCTGACGCTAAATTCAGAATGACGGAATCATCTGTTGTTTCTACTGAGGAATATGACTCGTTGTGACGGATCAGTACGCCGTTATTCCATAAATGATAACTTAAAGCATCTGAAATTTCGGTATCGAGAAACGACAGTAAACGGTCGCGCATATTAACTAAGTCGACCTTAACGCCAAGTCCTCTAAATATACTTGCATATTCAGATCCTATAACACCCGCGCCATAAATAATGATCGACTTAGGGTCGTGATTTAAAGACAGAATGGTATCCGAGTTGTAGACTCTAGGATGATTGAAGTCGATATCTTTAGGGCAATAAGGTCTTGAGCCTGTTGCAATGGCTATCTGCGCCGCTGTGACAATATCTTTGGAACCATCCTTGCGCGTTATTTCTAGCGTGTGAGCATCGACAAAGCTCGCTTCCCCGTGAAATAAGGTGACACGGTTGCGATCATAAAATGACGAACGCAGCCTGGTTTGGCTTTTAACTACACCGCTAGCATGACGCATAATGTCAGAAAATGTTAGGCTTTTACTAAGGTGGTTATCAGCAAAAAGAGGTGACGAATTGTATTCAATCAAACGACTCACTGAATGTCGCAATGCTTTTGATGGTATGGTCCCCCAGTGTGTACATCCACCTCCAACAGCTTCGTAGCGTTCGACAATAGCGACTTTTTTTCCAGCCTTTGACAGCTGCATCGCCACACCCTCACCACCAGGACCTGTTCCTATAACAATTGCGTCATAGTGAAATGACGGTGATTTTGTTTTTTGCTTCGTTGCCATTCTTCTTTCCAACTTGTTGTTATCTATCATATCTAAGCATAGTACTACCTTACTGGCTTTGTAATTCCAACTCTAGGGCGGGTTGACCTTTTCTATATATTTTTTACCTAATTGAAGAGGGTTGGTTGACAAACCCCAGTGTTGTAGTAGTCGTTCAAAACACAATGCAAAGGGAAGCACCATCAGAACTAAAAAAACCACACGAGCACGAGCTGGTGTGGTTTCTTAAATGACTTTGAATGGATTTGCTTTTTTACGCCATCTGCAGAGACAAGCTTTGTAGCTGCAGCCACTTTTCTTTTTGAACCGCAAATGAGTGTTTCAGCTCTTTGTACTTGTATGCCAGCTCTAGGCCTTCAATGCTGCGTTTAAGTGTTTTCTGCTTGATCCGCATAACACGTTTTTTTGTGGAATAGTATTCACTCATGCGCTGCATTAACAAATCGTACTCTTGCTGAATAGTTTGCATCATCTCTTCCGCATTTGGTAAAAGAGATGCGTTTTCGCTTGCGCGCTGGAGCTGCATGGCAGCCAGGGCTTTTTCAATACGTTCTTCGGGTACTCGTCTTAAGTTAGAGGTAAGACCTACAAAAGAGAGCCCTTTGATCAACCATTTTGTAGGGTCGAACTGATACCACTTTATGCCGTTTCGATAGTCATATTCAAAAATATGGTGGTAGTTGTGGTATCCCTCGCCGAATGTAAAAAACGCCAACACACCATTGTCTCTAGCGGTATTCTTATCAGTATAAGGCTGGCTACCCCAAAAATGCGCTAACGAGTTAATAAAGAATGTCACATGGTGAACTAAGACCAGGCGAAGCACACCAGCAATAAGAATCATGCCCAGTACATCACCATTTAAATATCCCAATAGGCCTGTTATCCCAAAGTTGGCAATTAGCACAATGGGAAGATAATGATTGTGTTGCCACATAACAACTTTGTCTTTTTGCAAGTCTTTACAGTTACTGTAATCATCATAGCGCTTCGCTTGATATTCGCGCAGCATCCATCCGATATGAGCGAACCAAAGACCTTTTTTCGCAGAGTAGGGATCTTTATCGTTATCGTCTACATGACGATGGTGGATTCGGTGATCAGAAGACCAGTGTAAAATACTGTTTTGCAGCGCCATTGCGCCACCAATAGCAAGAATTACTCTGACCACGACGTTTGCATCGTAGGTCTTATGGGACCAAAGGCGATGGTAACCCGCTGTAATTGACATGCCGGTGAAATAGAATAAACAGACAGCAGCGATAATTTCTGCCCAATCGATACCTTGATACGCCACCCAAAGTGGCACACCGATAAATGCAATAGCGCCGGAAATTAAAAATACCAGCACATTTGTGAGAATAAGAGGAGGTTTTTTCATGTTATACAACTTGGCTTACAACTGTTCGCTAATTTATCTTTTTCAAGGGGCTCAGGCAAGCAAAACCAAGATAAGTTCTGCTTACATGTGTAAAGTTTAATTATAGATTATGTGTTGTATTTAGTGCACAAAATTGAACTTCAAAATGCTTACTGGTTGTTTATAAAAGAGATGATGGCATCACTTACTGCGTCCGGCGCCTCCATTTGAGGGTAGTGCCCGATATTGGTGAGCCGTTTTATGTGACAAGTTGAGACCAAAGTCTCATAGCGCACAACCATATGTTCTCCGGATATTGGGTCCTCGCTGCCGTTGATAATTTGCAAAGGACAAATCGCGTCAGTCAAAGCTTCTAACCACCTTTGCCTGTGCTGTTTTCGCTGTGACATATAGCCAATTAATTTATGAAACACACGTTGGCCTTGATTGAAGCTAATTAGATGCCACATGTCTGCAAGCTCTTGTTCACTTGGTTGAGAAGATTGACCGAAAATTGAACGCATACTTTTATCCACACTTTTCTTAGTCACTAAATTAGCAATAAGCCCACCTATTGGTAAATTAAGTAATGTTTGAATTAATTTTGGTCTGTGTGTTTCTGGAAACAGCCCGCCATTTAAAAGTGTGGCGCTTTGAATTTCTATGCTACTGCCTGTGCGCTTCGTATTTGCATGCCGATAAAGAAGTTCCTGGGCAACGGAGTCTCCATAATCGTGGGCAATGATATGACACCGTTCTATATTAAGATGCTTCAAACAAGCTTCACACACATTTGCTTGATTAAATATGGAGTATTCGTATAACGCAGGTTTGCCAGAAAAACCAAACCCAACCATATCTAATGTGATAACGCGAAAGTGGTAACTTAAAGACGGCCATACTTTGTACCAGTCCCAGCTTGCTGTTGGAAACCCATGAATAAGAAGGAGAGTGGGGCGAGAGTCTTCACTTTTTATAGGCTTTTTGATTAGGTCGCTGTTTCTACTATCGTGATAAAAAATCTCGACGTTGTTGTATGTAAAGTATCGGCCAGCACGTTGCCACTGAGCTAGTGATAAACCGTTTTGTTGTTGAGATGTCGTCATTTATTATGGTCTTTATTAAATACTTGTTTAAGAGACGGTAAGGCGATGTCTCACTTCTTTGATACATTATGCTCTCGTGCTAGGGCTATTTGTTGTTCTTCTTGAAGGGCATTTTCAATAACAAACATTCTATCCTGACCCCACACTGTGGTAGTTTTGTATCGAAAAACAGGAACACCCCAGTTGCCCAAGGCGTACATTTCATTTTGATTTGATACCACTTCATCTTTCCAATGACTGTCGGTTAAATGACACTTTGCTTCATCCCAACTAAGACCAGCCTCTTCTACAATTTGCTTCATGCCCTTGTCGGTGTCTGCTCTTATCCCCCTCGCATTCACACCTCGTGCGAATGCAATGAGGTACTCAAGATACCGGTTATTTTGTCTGGCGAATTCAATTAGTGCATAACATCGTTCAACCGCAGCACCTAAAGGATCGGCAACAAAACCGTATTCAATTCCCAGTTCGTGGGCTTCACGTGTAGTGTCAAAAAATATGTAGAACGCTTTTTTCCTAGGAACATTCAGCCCTCTCATCATCATGGGTAGTACAGGCTTTACCTCTAACGGTAGTTTGTACACGGAAGCAAGTTTTATTGCTTTGAACAAAGCAATAAACGAATAAGGACTTCTTGCCGACCAAAAAAGCTCGATGGGCGCATTATGCTCTGTTTGGGTTGGTGGGAGTGAAAGGTTGCCGCTATCAAAAGTAATGCGAGACGAGTTATCTCGATTGTAAACGACCTCAGTATGTTCAGATTTGCCCAGCTTTTCTATGATGAGACGTTGTTCAAGGTGATTTAGACGGTCAACGCCCCAGTACCATTCACCTTCAAAATGCACTGTAGCGGGAAGATAATGCCCTTTCGCTGTTAATTCAGTGCTGTTTTCTGACAGCAATGCGCGCAAGGTATCAGTTTGCATTGTGCATCCACTAACCGCTTGCTCGGTCGTTATCTCTGCGTTCCAGTATTGTTTGAAAATGCCTGCTAATTCATTCCACGCCTTGCCACTACTGACAGCGTTCTGTAATTGCATTGCAAAAATATCACGACGTTCGCAGTCTTCGTGCATTTCCCATGCACTAGGGGCAGGCAGAGGTTCAAACTGATATAACGACGCCACATGATTTGCGTCTAAAAGTGCATGTCGGGCCCAGAGTTCAGGCTCTGGAAACATGTCATTTTGAACTGAGCAGATTACCTTGATATCAAATGTGACATTAAATCGCGCTTCTATACTTGGCAATGCTTGGATCAATAAATAAGAGTAAGGGTCATCAATCTTCACAAAAACACTGAGGCAGGCAGGCTTTCTCTTTAGTTGACGATTAACGCGATGTAATGCGCGTTTACCGTTTTTGAAAACATCGTTAGATAACAAACGAAGTACGTAGGGTTGGATAGTCTTTATCACGGTAAATATAACCAAAAAGGCCCTTTGTTCTGCAACATTACTCTTTAATTCATTACGTTAGCACACTCTTCTCTAGTTTATTAACACTACATTTACGTTGTTGTGATGTTGATAGATGGTGGAGGACGTCTGCTGTAATAACGGTAGCAAATCGTCTTCATTGGAGAAGACTCTTGTTATAAACTACTCAGCTTAAGTCGTAGCCTTAGAAATGGTGCCACAGTGAGCCGACAAGAACAGAAACTAAAAACTCGTCAAAATATTATCCATGCAGCTTTTTCTCTGCTTGACGAGAATCGAAGCCTATCGGCGATCAGTTTAAGGGAAGTTGCACGAGAAGCCGGTATTGCACCAACTTCATTCTATCGCCACTTCAAAGACATGGACGAGCTTGGTCTTACGTTAGTTGATGAGGCTGGACTAGCGTTGCGACAGCTAATGCGTCAGGCCAGACGTCGCATTGCATCAGGTGGAGGTGTTATACATACTTCGGTAGAAACGTTTATGGAGTTTATTGCTGCGAACAAAAACGTTTTTCGCTTATTGCTGCGGGAGCACACAGGAACATCTTCTGCGTATCGTTTGGCAGTGTTTCGTGAAATCCAACATTTTATTGATGAGCTAACAGACTACATAATTGAACAACAAAGCGTTGAATATACATGTGCACACCTTCAGGCTGATGCGATGGTTAGGCTTGTTTTTAGTGCAGGTGCAGAGGCACTTGAAGCTGACGATAAGCTCCGCAACGAGATTGGTGAAAGAGTGAAAACCCAGCTTAGATACGTGCAAATAGGCGCTGTTTCAACCGCTTAGATTTGAGTGTGTTGGCCGTTACTCTCCAATAATGGTTCGAAATTCGCTTCGAATGAATAAAACGTGTTTCGCAAGGCTTAACACGTTTTATTCAACAATGCGTTTTACTTTCTTGTTAGCAGTACGCCTGCCTCAATGTGGTGAGTAAAAGGAAACTGATCGAAAAGCGCTGATGCGCTGATATTATGCGTCTCACACAAAAGCTCAAGATTTTGAGCTAGTGTTTCTGGATTGCATGAGATATAGACGATGTTGTCGTATTCTTGAATCATTTTTAGTGAATCAATATCAAGACCAGCGCGAGGCGGGTCTACTAACACAGTGGTAAAGTTGTAGTCACTAAGCTCTACACCTTCAAGACGACTAAACGTTCGTTCACCTTTCATAGCTTGGGTGAATTCTTCTGCCGCCAATCTTACTATTTTAACGTTTTCTAATTTGTTCTGCTCGATGTTAAATTGAGCGGCCTGCACGGAAGGTTTCGCTATTTCTGTTCCCACCACATTGTCGAAATGAAGGGCTAGTGGTAGAGAAAAATTTCCGGCACCACAATACATCTCTAACAAGTCTCCCGAAAGTGGCGCAACGCAGTCGAGCGCCCATTCAATCATGCTGCAGTTAACGTTCGCGTTCGGTTGTGTGAAACTGTTTTCAATGTGCTTAAAAACAAATTCTCTGTTTCGTATCGGAAGTTTTTCAATAACAAAGTCATTTCCTATAATGACTTTTTGCTTTCTAGCTCGTCCAATAATGTTCACAGTTCCAAATATTTGTTCAAGGGAGTCTTTCAACATACCAGCTTGCTTTTCCCACTCATCATCTAGCTGACGGTGATAGAGAAGGCTGATAACAAGTTCTCCCGATAACGCAGAAAGGTAATCTATTTGAAAGAGCTTCTTTCTCAGTGATTCATTGGGTTTTACGAGATCCATTAAAGCCGTCATTGCGTGATTAATGGTCTCGCAAGCGGGAAGAAAACTATCGACGCGATATTTTTCCTTTGTCTCTTGATTAAACATGATGTGATAAAGGTCGTCTCCATCATGCCAAACACGAAATTCGGCTCGCATTCGATAATGCGTTGGTGTTGATGCAAATACATCGATTGCGGGCGCATTGTAAGGAGTAAGTAAAGTGCCAAGGCGCTGTATTTTCTCGTCAAGTTGGGCTTGATAGCTTGGGTGGGCTGGCGTAGTCATTTTACTCTCCATCACAGTGCGGTGATTAAACCGACATTTATAGTTGCAAGGTCGCGAATTGTAGTCCTTCAGAGAATATGTGCAATCTTAAATACACGTTCTCACGGCGTGATTATCAGCAAGTAGAAAAAAGTGTATTAAAATTAAACAATCTTGATTCTGTGCCGATAATAAGAAAGAGGATAGTGAGGATCAAATTATGAACGTGGGTCAAATAAAGGCTTTCATGGGTGACCAGAAGGCTGAACAAAAGGTTGATCAAAAAGCATCGGTAAATCCGAATGAAGCGCTGAAAAAGCAGCTGCAGCAAGAAGGATTGCAGCAGGCCGCAGAGTTTTCAAAGCAACAAGCAGCGTCAGTATCTGTATCAAGTAGTCAAACTAGTATCGGACTGCGAGTGGTTAGTAATAGTCTGAACCAGTCGCTTGAGATTGATGGCCAAAAACCTAAAGAATCAAAAGACAAGTCGCTCGAAGAAAAGACGACTAGCTTATTTGATTTTGAAAAAGTAGCCAGGAATGTACTTAATTTTGTCGGCGGCGTTATTAGAGGTGCAGCAAACACAGGGGCGAGCGACGAGAAACTTAGTGGTTTGTTTAGCCAAGCAAGAGAGGGAGTGAGCCGCGGATTTGCGATGGCTGAAAAAGATCTCGCGGGTTTTATGAATGATGAAATTCAACAAGGTATAACCAAGAGTCGAGATGCCATTGATACAGGGATAAATGATCTAGAAACAGATATTTTTGGACGTAGTGAACCCAATGCAGTTTCTTTGAATTCTCTTACGTCACTTTCGGCTTCAGATGAAAAATCAGGAAACCTCCTGATTCGTACAAAAGACGGCGATGAGGTCACATTTAGCTTTGAGAGTTTGAGATCATTTCAAGCATCGCAACAGGTATCGTATACGAGTCAGCTGACGCAAGATCAAAATGCAGTGGAATCAGGTGATACTGACGGCGTGAACTTTTCGCAGTCTATTTCAGCGCAACAGACTACGTCATACCAATACTTTGAAAGAAGCGGTATCAGCTTTTCGCTGAAGGGGGAGCTTGATGAAGAGGAGCTTGACTCGATCGCTGATCTAGTAGGTCAGGTGCAAGATCTTGCCGATACCTTTTATAGTGGCGATATAGATAAAGCTTTCGATGAAGCGTTGAGTTTGGGTTTTGATGATAAAGAGTTGGTAGGTTATGCACTACAGCTTAATAGAACAACCCAAACGGAGGTATTGAAAACGTACGAGAACATTCAGCATTACAACGACGATAAAAATGATAATTCACAATATGGAAATGTTGTGAGCCCTATTGCACAATACTTGGATAAAATGATGAATACATTTTCTAATGTAGAAAATAGTTTATCGAGTAACGAAGACTACAATACGTTGATCGCGGGTTTGATCAGTAAAATGGAAGATGTTCAGGTACCAGATTTACTGTCTGCCATAAATCGTTTTCATACTTTTAATCAAACACTGCTTGAAGGTTTGCCACAAGGCGAAGATCAATCAGCAGTGTCATAACCAGGTAAAAGTACGATGCCACGCTTACACCAATATAAAAAGCCCGGGTATGATCCGGGCTTTTTAGCTTAAGCAGAGTGAAAGAAACTACGCGTGTTCAACTTTGTCTTTGGCTGGACGAACCTTAAGGGTACGTTCTTGAAAAATTGAATCGTTTGTTTTTTCTATAACACTATTTAAGTCATCGGTGATCACTTCTATAAAACCGTAGCCTTTTCGTTTGCCTGTTTTTCGATCCTTCATCAAACGGACAGACTGTACTTCTATAAAACTACTAAAATATTCCTTAACGGCATTTTCATTAGCACGATAAGGAAGGTTACCAACATAGAGTGTTTCAATCGAACCTTCTTGGTTGTTATCTCTGGCATCTGAGGAAGATGTGCTTTGGATAAGAGATGCTAGCCATGGGGTGACAATACCACTAATAAGTAAAGCCGCTGACACGATGAGTGGAACGTGTACATTGAGACTAGCTGAAGAAAATAACAAGTAACCTGCGATTGCAAAAATAGCGCTAATAACAGCGCATTGAATAAAGCCTACTT